>NZ_JBFBEY010000016.1:0-140433 GCF_040683875.1 Arthrobacter sp. NPDC093128 | reverse complement strand
TGGACCTTGGCTTTAATCCAATCCGGCTTACGTTCCACCGGGGTGGCCGCATTTCGCTGCTCAATGCGCAGCATCTTCCGGCCTTCTGGTGCCAGGGTCACAGTAGAGCTCCTTCGGGGCTTGAAACGAGTGCTTCTTCATGCTTGCGGAATTCTTCCACGAACCGGTCCGCGATATCGCCGGGTGCGATGTTCCTGCCCGCTTCGATCGACATCGTGGTGACGCCGGCGTCGGTAATGCCGCAGGCAATGATCTGCGCATACGGTGCCAGATCATTGTTGCAGTTGATGGCGACGCCGTGCATTGTGACCCCGTCCAGGACCCGGATGCCGATCGCGGCAATCTTGCGGTCCGGTCCCTTGCTGTCAGCCTTAATCCACACGCCGGCGCGTCCCTTGATCCGCTCGGCGTTGATGCCGTAGTCGGCCATGACCGCGATCATGACAGCTTCGAGCCGCTCCACGTAATCGCGGATGCCGGACCGGTTCTTAAGCTTGAGGATCGGATAGGCGACCAACTGGCCGGGACCGTGCCACGTCAGCTTGCCGCCGCGGTCCACGGCCACGACGGGTGTTCCGTCGAACGGCCGTTCGTGGTCTTCTGTGAGCTTGCCGGCCGTATAGACGGCGGCGTGCTCGAGGAGCAGGACTGTGCTGGACGCCTCAGCTGCGACGACATTGTCATGGAGTTCGCGCTGGACGTCCCAGCCCTTCATGTAATCAACGAAATCCGGAGCAAGACCCAGCGTGGAAAACTCAAGAGTCATGGCATCCAGCTTAGACCCCGTCCGCCGTGGTACCCGATTCTGTGGTCAACCTCTCACCCAGGACCGCCGAAGGGTGGGAGTCCCTGTGGATAACTTCTGCGGGATTCTGCCGATTCCGCTATTCCTTGGGTATGGAGAAATTCGAGCACGACGGCGGCGCGTACAGCGGCGATGCGGCACCTCCTGATCGGGCCGCATCCCACGATGTGCTCGGCGGGCTGCCTCCGGGAGCAGCCCCGGAGGTTCCCGGTTATGTGGTGGGGCGTGAACTCGGCCGCGGCGGTAGCGCCAGCGTGTGGCTTGTCCGCGAGGAACGGACTCTCCGGGAGTTTGCAGCGAAGTGCTTCGACCCGCCGGAGATCCTGTCACCGTCCGTGGACGACGCAGGTGATCCCGGTATGGCGCGGCGGGCCAGGGAGGACAACATACGCCGTGAACTGAGGATTCTCTCCACACTGGATCATGATCATCTGGTGAAGGCGCACCATGTGGTCCGGCTCCGCGGGGCAGCCGACGGCGGCCTGGGGCTGGTCATGGACTACGCGGCAGGCGGATCCCTCGCCCAACTCGTCAACTGCCGTGGTCCGTTGGGCGTGGGCGAGACGGTAACGGTCCTGACGCCTGTTGCCCAGGCACTGGGGTACCTGCACGGCAAGGGCATCATGCACTCTGATGTCGCGCCGGGCAACGTGTTGTTCACCGCTCACGGCAAGCCCCTACTGGCGGACCTTGGCATTACGCGCATGGTGGGGGACGCCGCTGTCCCTTTCCCTGCCGGTACTGATGGGTTCCTGGACCCGGCGCCGGTAGACCCCCTGAGGGCGGGTCTGCAACCCGAACGGGATGTCTACTCGGCTGCGGCCGTCGGCTGGTACTGCCTGACCGGGAAGGCGCCCGAGCGCGGCCCAAGCCGTCCGCCGCTGTCCCTTGTGGTCCCGGATGTGCCCGCCGCCCTGGCCGCCGCGTTGGAAGCGGGCCTGAAGGAGGACCGGCGGGAACGGCCTACGGCCTTGGAATTCGCGGCTGCCATCTATAGAAGCGCGGACGCCGCCCCGGTGGACCTTGCCGGTGCTGTTCACCCCACGGTGTTGCCCCAGCTGCTGACTCGCCGCAACCTTCCGCCGTCACGCACCGCCCGCCGTGCAGCGAAGGTCCGCGCCTGGCGCCGCCGCCTGGTCGGTCCCGTCAAACGGAAGGTCCGCGCCCCGGGCCGGCATGCCGGGGGAAAACGGCCGTGGGTCCGCGCTGCGGTGGCAGCACTTGCCTGCACGGGGATCGCGTCCGCGTGGTTCCTGGCCGGGTCACCGCAGGCAGCCGCCCCGGAATCGGTGCAAGCGCCGCAGGGACCGGCACAAGATGTACTGCCGGGGACCGCCGGCGGCCCGGTTCAAACGGATGCCAGGCAGCTGGCGCTGTCGCAAAAGCCCGAAGAAGCGGCCCGGGGGCTGGCACAACTCCGGTCAGCTGCGTTCAGCTCAGGGAAACTCGAACTCCTGGACGAGGTCAATCTGGAGAATTCACCGGCAGCCGCGGCCGACGCCAGGATCAGCGGACGGCTCCGTGACACCGGACATGTGCTGGCCGGCTTCGACACCACCCTGACACGTGCCGAGACAGAGCCTGACGGCTCCGAGTCGCGGGCCGTCGTCGCCATCACGGCGGTCACCTCCGCCTACCAGGAGACCGATGCCGGTGGAACTGTCATGGCCGCGGAGGCCGCCGTTTCGGAGCAGCGGCTACGCCTGGTCCTGATCAGTTCCGGCGGGCGCTGGCGGATCCAGGAGATCCTGCCCGCGAGCTAGTAGCCGAGCGCCTGGTCCCGGCCGGTGGCCCAGGCCGCTGCCTGGGCGAGCGAGGGATGCTGCCATGTGAATCCGGCCTCGGCCAGCATTGCGGGCTCCATGCGCTGGCTTCCCAGCAGGAGTTCATCGGCCAGCTTGCCCATGACCAGACGCAGCACCGGAGCGGGAACCCGGAACAGGGCCGGCCGGTGGAGTGCGCCGGCGAGCCTGGCAATCAGGGCATTGACGTCCGCGGTTTCCGGGGCGCAAAGGTTGACCGGGCCGGCCAGCGGTGCCGACAACAGGAAACCGAACGCGGAGGACACATCGGGCAGCGTCATCCAGGGCCAGCATTGCCTGCCGTTTCCCAGCGGGCCGCCGACGCCCAGCCGGAGCAAAGGCAGCAGCCGTCCCAGCGCGCCTCCGGACCTGCTGAGGACCACCCCCGTCCGGGGGGTGACAACACGGACGCCTGCCGGGGCCCCGTGTGCGGCTGCTTCCCACTCATGGCAGATCCGTGCCATGATGCCGCTGCCGTTCGGCGAGTTCTCGCGAAGCACGGTGGTACCGCGGTCACCATAATAATTGGAACCTGACTGGCTGATGAAGACCTGCGGCGGATGCTCCAGCTTCGCCATCGCCGCTGCCAGGGTGCGGGTCGGGTCCAGCCTTGAACGGAACAGCTCATCAATGCGTCGCCGGGTCCATGGGCGGTCGCCGATCCCGGCCCCGGACAGGTTGATGACGGCGTGCGCGCCCTCAAGATGGGCGGGATCAAGCTGCCCGGCCGCAGGGTCCCATCGAAATTCGCCGGCCGTTGCCGGTGCCCTGCGCACCAGCCGGATGACTTCGTGGCCACCGGAGCGCAGATGGGCGGACAGGTCGCGTCCGATGAGGCCTGAGGCGCCGGCCATGATGATTCGCATGATCCATCTCACCATGCCCGGCACGGCCGCGGAACCTCCCGACCGGCCCGCCGACTTTGACTATGATCGAACGATGACCTCTTCGAGCTACTTTCGTTTCCCGCATCTGCACGGCGATCTGGTCACCTTCGTGGCCGAAGACGACGTCTGGATTGCACCCCTGGACGGAGGCCGCGCCTGGCGTGTTTCCTCCCTTCAGTTGCCCGCCCGCAACCCGCACTTTACGCCCGACGGCAAGCGCCTGGTGTGGACTGTGGTGCAAGGAACGGCGCCGGAAGTTGTCACCGCGGACGTCGAGGGCGGCGGGTACCGGCAGCTGACGTACTTCGGCCACAGCTCGACCCGGGTCAAGGGCTTCACCGCTGCGGGCGACGTCCTCGTCACCAGTGCCTTCCGGCAGGCCGAAAGCCGCCACACGCATGCCTACAGCGTCCCGCTCGAAGGCGGCTGGTCGGAGGAACTGGCGTTCGGACCGGTCGAGTCGGTGGCGTTCGGCCCTGAGATCGGCGATGAGCGCCCCGTGGTGGTGGCCAGTGTGCTCTCACGCGAGCCTGCCTGGTGGAAGCGCTACCGCGGCGGAACCGCCGGCAAGCTCTGGATCGACGCCGACGGCAACGGCGAGTTCGAACGCCTGGTCCCGGAGCTGGACGGCAACCTGGCGGATCCCATGTGGGTTGACGGACGGGTGGCCTTCCTTTCCGACCACGAAGGCTACGGAAACCTGTACTCGGTGCTCCCCAACGGCAGCGGGCTGCGCCGCCACACCGATCACGAAGATTTCTATGTGCGCCACGCCGCCACGGACGGTAAGCGCGTGGTGTTCGAATCCGCCGGCGAGCTCTGGCTGCTTCCCGACCTGGGTGCCGACGCCGTCAAGCTCGACATTTCGCTGGGATCGGCTTCCCAGGGGCGGAGGCCGGCACTCCTGAAGACCGCCCGTCACCTTGGTGCCGTGATTCCGGACCACACCGGGTCCTCCAGCGCCGTGGAGGCGCACGGCACCATCCACTGGCTCCGCCACAAGGACGGACCGTCGCGCGTTGTGGAGGCCACACCGGGTGTTCGTGCCCGCCTGCCGAGGCCGCTGGGCGAGGGCCGCATTGCCTACGTTGCCGACCATGACGGCGTGGAGGCCCTGTACATTAACCAAATCGCTCCGCAAGTGGCGAGTGCGCAGGCCGCGCCGGCCACACGACCCCAGCCGGCAGCAGCCGGGCAGGAGCCGGGAACGCCGCTGCCCAAGCCCGTCCCGGCGTCGGGGATGAACCGTCCGGGCGTCGAGTCGCCTGCGGGGGATGACTCTGCGCCAGAGTCCGTTCCCGGCGCTGGCGGAAACACAGCCGACGGAAACACTGCCGCAGCACAGGGTGCCGAGGGCGCGGGAGACGTTGCGGGCGGAGCACCGGCAGATCCGGCCCTCGCCGCAGGCGGCGGGGCCGTCGCGGGGGCCACGCGCCTCAAGAGGGTCGATTTCCCCAAATCCACCCGGGCGAGTGCCATGGAGGCCAGCCCGGATGGCCACAGCCTGGCCGTGGGGACCTCATTTGGCGATGTCTACCTGGCCGATACCCGTACCGGGAGCATCAAGCTCGTCACCAGCATCGGCGAGGGCACGATCGACGGCCTGTGCTGGTCGCCGGACTCGGCCTGGCTCGGGTGGTCAGAGCCGGTCACTTCCTTTGGCTCACGCAGCCGGCTCAGGATCGTCCGGGTGGACGATCCCGGGTTCAAGGTCGTGGACGTCACGGACGGACGCTTCTGCGACGCCTCGCCGTCCTTCACTCCTGATGGCAAATTCATCGCGTTCCTCTCGAACCGCAGTTTTGACCCCGTCTACGACGGACACTCCTTTGACCTGTCCTTCCCCAGCCCCATCAAGCCCTACCTGGTGGCGCTCGCTGCCGACACGCCGTCGCCGTTTGGCCCCTCGGTGGACCTCGTGGACGGACCGGACGGTGAAACCGGCCCGGACGCCGAGGGGAGCGAGGCCGGCGGAACCGGTGACGGTGTGCCGGCTGTCCGGGTGGATGCTGAAGGACTGGCTCACCGCGTGATCGGAGTCCCGGTCCCGCAGGGCAATTATTCGGCCCTTGAGGCTACGCCCGGCGCTTTGCTCTGGCTGGACAACGCACTCGCCGGCGTCACCGGCGACGGCCGGGCCACAACGGACGATAAGGACGCCGCACCGGGACTGGTGCGTTTTGACATGGCCAAGCGCAAGACGGTCACCATCGTGGACGCCCTGGACAGCTACCGGGTGTCCGGTGACGGCCGGAAGGTGGTCTTCCTGCAGGACAAGCAGATCCGGGTGGCTCCTGCCGACGCCAAGGCCGACGAGGACTCCGGCCAACTGGTGAAGGTTGATGTCAGCCGCATCCGTGTGCTCATGCATCCGCTGAGCGTGTGGGGCCAGGCGTTTGACGAAGCCTGGCGGCTCCAGCGTGACTTCTTCTGGACCGAGGACATGGCCGGACAGGACTGGGAGTCAGTGCACCACCGTTACCGTCCCCTCGTGGACCGGCTGGGGTCGCATGACGACCTCGTGGACCTTTTGTGGGAACTGCACGGCGAACTGGGGACATCCCACGCGTACGTTCGTCCGGTGGCTGTCACTGAAAACGGCAGCAACGGACAGGGGCGCCTGGGCGCGGACCTGGCTTTCACCGGGGCGGGCTGGGAAATCACCCGCATCCTGGCGGGCGAGTCTTCAGATCCCCTCGCAACCTCCCCGCTGACCCGGCCGGGAGCGGACGCCAAGGCCGGGGACATCCTGCTCGCCATCGACGGGGTGGAACTTTCGGAAACACTGACTCCTGCGATGCAGCTCGTCAGTGCGGCGGGAAGGGCCGTGGAGCTGACCCTCCGCAACGGCGCAGCCCACGGCGAGGCGGCTGGCGATCAGCGCCGGATTGCCGTGGTGCCGGTCAAGGACGAGGAGCGGCTCCGCTACCAGGAGTGGGTTGCCGGCAACCGGCGGACGGTGCGTGAAGCGTCCGGCGGAACGTACGGCTACCTGCACATCCCGGACATGATGGCGAACGGCTGGGCGCAGCTCCACCGCGACCTTGACACCGAGACAGCACTGGACGGCCTGATCGTGGATGTCCGGCGCAACCGCGGCGGCCACACGTCCCAGCTAGTTGCCGAGCTCATCGGCCGCAAGGTGACGGGATGGAGCATGCCCCGCGGCGAAAAGCCCCGGACCTACCCGCACCACGCACCGCGCGGGCCGGTGGTGATCCTGACGGACGAGTTTGCCGGTTCGGACGGGGACATCATCACCCAGGTGTCCAAGCTCCGTGGCATCGGTCCGGTCATCGGCACCCGTACCTGGGGCGGCGTGGTGGGCATCGATAACCGATTCTCCCTCGCGGACGGAACCGGAGTGACGCAGCCGCGCTACGCCACCTGGTTCAGCGGGGGAGTGGGCTGGGGTGTCGAGAACTTCGGCGTGACCCCGGACATCGAGGTGACATTCCCGCCGCATGCCTACGCCGCAGGCAGGGACCCCCAGCTGGAATACGGCATCGGTGCCCTGAAGGAAATGATCCAGGAACTTCCCACGGACCGGCCGCCGCTGCGTGAAGGCTACCGGCGGCTGCTCCCGGCCCCCCTGCCCGCCCGCACCAACCAGGGCTAAGCCGGCCGCCGGCCGGACACAAAGGCCCCGTTTCCTGCCCTGTTCATCAGGGAAGAAACGGGGCCTTTGCCATGCGGCTGCCGGAGCGGCCGCACGGCTGAAGCCTAGGAAGCCGCGAGTGTGGCGTCCATGGTGATGTCGATGCTGGCCAGTGCGCCGGAGACAGGGCAGCCAACCTTGGCTTCCCCTGCAATCTTCTGGAAGTCCTCCTCGGAAATGCCCGGGATCTTGGCGTTGACGGTCAGGTGGCTGCCGGTGATGCCGGTGCCCGGTACGAAGGTGACATCGGCCTTGGTGTGGACCTCGTCAACAGTGAAGCCGGCCTGGCTGAGTGCGAGGCTGAACGCCATGGAGAAGCAGGCCGAGTGGGCTGCGGCGATCAGCTCTTCGGGGCTGGTCTTCCCTTCGGACTGTTCTGCGCGGGCCTTCCACGTGACGGCGTAGGTACCCAGTCCGGAGCTGTCCAGCGTGGTGTTGCCGGACCCCTCGAACAGGTCGCCGTTCCATACGGTGTGCGCGGTGCGTGTTGCTGCCATATCCACTCCTCAGCTTAGATTCGATCCGGTCCGGGCTTCCGCCCAAACCTTCCGGATCAATCCTATGGATTCGGGACCCGCAGCGCACGGGCTGTCCGCTGTCAGAGGATTATGACCGTCTACACTGGCGCCATGGGAACCCAACGCCGCAGGAAGCAGGCCGCTGACATTTCAGCAGCTGGCCTTCCAGGAGGTCCCTGATGCCACACCGGGACGGCGGCGGCTGCACCTTGATGTCCACGGCCCCGATCCGGACGGCCTGCGCGCCCATGCTGAATCGCTGGGCGCGGTCTTTGTGGTAGGACATGACATCGGCGACTTCCACTGGGACGTAATGCATGAACCCGAAGGCAACGAATTCTGCATCGCCCGGGACTGACCGGCCCCGCAGCCGAGAGGCGGGAACGACGACGGCGACGCCCCCTGGCCGGGAGCGTCGCCGCCGTCGTTGGTCGCCGGGGTCGTTGAAGCAGTTACTGCCAGAGGGTGGCGATAGCCACGTTCAGCAGCGCCAGGCCGCCCACGCTGTGGGCCAGGCCCTTGCTGATCGGCTCATCCTTCTTGTACTTGCGGCGGCCGATGAAGGCCAGCACGCCGACAGCCAGTGCAATGGCGAACTTGATGCCGAGCTTGAAGTAATTAGCGTCCATGTCCAGGGCCGGAATGAGCCCCATCATCACGATGCCGGTGATGAGCTGCAGGGCGGCGCCGTCGAACTGGCGGGGGTGCACCGTGGGCTTTTTCATGTTGCCGATCCAGATGCCGACAATCATCGCTGCGCCGACGATGTGGAGGAAGACCATGATGTTATAAACGATGTCCATGGGGCCAGTCTAGCCAGAGGGTTCTACGCTTCGTAGTAAGCCCCGCGGGAAGCTTTGGCGACGATTCGGTAACCAAAAACGGCGGCGGTGCAGGCCATCCGGTGGTTTCCCGCCGGGCCTGCGCCGCCGCCGTTGTTCGACGCTAAGGCTTAAAGCCCCAGATCCGCCTCGAAGGCACCTTCTTCAAGGCGGGCCTTCAGGGTCTGCAGGAAGCGGCCCGCATCAGCGCCGTCCACCAGGCGGTGGTCGTACGTCAGGGACAGGTACATCATGGAGCGGATGGCGATCGAGTCGTCACCGTTCTCATCGGCCACCACCACGGGGCGCTTGACGATCGCGCCGGTGCCGAGGATGCCGACCTGCGGCTGGTTGATGATCGGGGTGTCGAACAGTGCGCCGACAGAACCGATGTTGGTGATGCTGAACGTTCCGCCGGACAGCTCGTCCGGGCCGATCTTGCCGTCGCGGGTGCGGCCTGCGACGTCGGCGATCTTGCCTGCCAGGCCGGCAAGGTTCAGGCTGCCGGCATCGGAGATGACCGGAACCAGGAGGCCCTTGTCCGTGTCCACCGCGATGGCCAGGTGCTCGGCGTTGTGGTAGGTGATTTCCTGCTTGTCTTCGTCGTAGGCAGCGTTCACCTTCGGGTGCTGCTTCAGGGCCTCGGCTACCGCCTTGGCGATGAACGGCAGGAAGGTCAGCTTTACGCCGTTCTGTGCCTGGAAGGAGTTCTTTGCCTTGAGGCGCAGCTTGGCAATCTTGGTCATGTCCACTTCGTGGACCTGCGTCAGCTGGGTGGAGATGTCCAGGGATTCGCGCATGCGGCGGGCAATGACCTGGCGTATGCGCGGTGCCTTCTGCACGGTGCCGCGCAGCGAAGAGGCCGCGGCGGAAACCGGGGCAGTCGTTGCGGAGGATGCCGGTGCCGCGGCGGCGGGAGCCGGAGCTGCCTTGGCCTCGGCCGCGGCAATCACGTCCTGCTTGCGGATGCGACCGCCCACGCCGGTGCCGGTCAGGGAGGAGATGTCCACGCCCTGCTGGTTGGCGAGCTTGCGCACCAGGGGAGTGACGTAGCCGGACTCGGCCGGTGCTGCTTCTGCGGCAGGTGCCGCTGCGGCTGCCTGTGCCGGAGCCGGTGCGGCCGGGGCTTCCTGCTGGGGAGCTGCGGGTGCTTCGGCCTTGGCCTCGGCTGCCGGAGCTTCCTGCTTCGGAGCCTCGGCGGCGGGAGCTTCCTGCTTCGGAGCCGGTGCGGCGGGTGCAGCAGCGGGTGCGGCTGCGCCGGAGCCGATGACGGCAAGAACGGAACCAACTTCGGCGGTCTCGTCCTCGTTGACGCGGATCTCCTGCAGCGTGCCGGCAACCGGCGACGGGATCTCGGTGTCCACCTTGTCGGTGGATACCTCGAGGAGGGGCTCGTCAACCTCGACGGAGTCGCCGACGGCCTTCAGCCAGCGGGTCACGGTGCCTTCGGTGACGGATTCGCCGAGGGCCGGCAGGGTAACTTCGTGGCTCTCGCCGGAGGCGGCCGGAGCGGCTTCCGCGGCCGGGGCCTCGGCAGCTGCCGGAGCCTCGGTGGAGGGCGCTTCTTCAGCGGCGGGTGCTTCTTCGGCCGGCGCCTGCTCGGCGGGAGCTGCTTCTTCGGAAGCAGCGGCCGAACCGGAGCCGTCACCAATGCGGACGAGCGGGGCGCCGACTTCGGCGGTCTCATCTTCGGCGACGAGGATTTCCTCAATCACGCCAGCAATCGGAGAGGGGATTTCGGTGTCTACTTTGTCGGTGGAAACCTCGAGCAGCGGCTCGTCCACCTCTACCCGGTCACCTACCTGCTTGAGCCAGCGGGTGACGGTTCCTTCGGTGACACTCTCACCGAGGGCGGGCAAGTTAACGGATTCAGACATGTCGTCCCCGTTCTCCTTATTGATCTTTAGTGCGGATGATTGCTGCCTTGTTCGAGCTTAGTGCACCCTGCGGATCATGCCGGGTGCACTAAGCTCAGTGTTCTTGCGGTGGTGCGGGCGGAATTACTACCCGTGGAGGGCTTTGCCCGCGAGGGCAAGGTGGGCCTCGCCGAGGGCCTCGTTCTGGGTCGGGTGCGCGTGCAGCAGCTGTGCCACGTCCTCCGGGTAAGCTTCCCAGTTCACGATCAGCTGGGCTTCGCCGATCTGCTCACCCATACGGGAGCCGATCATGTGGACGCCCACCACGGGGCCGTCCTTCTGGCGGACCAGCTTGACCAGGCCGCCGGTGCCGAGGATGGAGCTCTTGCCGTTGCCAGCGAGGTTGTACTCTTGGATTTCCACCTGGTCGTCACCGAACTTTTCCTTGGCGCCCTTCTCCGTGTAGCCCACAGTGGCGATTTCGGGCTCGGAGTAGGTGACCTTGGGGATGTTGACGTCTTCGACGATGACGGGCTTCAGGCCGGCGATTTCCTCGGCCACGAAAATGCCCTGCTGGTAGCCGCGATGGGCCAGCTGGACGCCCGGGACGATGTCGCCCACGGCGTAGACGTTGCCGACGCCGGTGTGCAGGCGTTCGTTGGTGATGACGAAGCCGCGGTCGATGGTGATGCCGGCGTCTTCGTAGCCAAGGTTGGCGGTTACCGGTCCGCGGCCGACGGCCACGAGGAGCAGTTCGGCTTCGAAGGTCTTGCCGTCGACGAGGGTGACCTTGACGCCGTCGTTGCTCTGCTCAACGCCCT
This sequence comes from Arthrobacter sp. NPDC093128, assembly GCF_040683875.1. NCBI lineage: Bacteria > Bacillati > Actinomycetota > Actinomycetes > Micrococcales > Micrococcaceae > Arthrobacter > Arthrobacter sp. NPDC093128. Next base: position 129,265 of record NZ_JBFBEY010000016.1, on the reverse strand, counting down.
GGAAGAAGACGCCGGTGGAGAACTTGATGCCGCGCTTCTTGAACGCGCGCTCGAAGTTCTTGACGATCGCGGCGTCCTCGTTGGGGACCAGCGAGGGCAGGCCTTCAACGATGGTGACGTCCACGCCGAAGGACTTCCAGACCGAGGCGAACTCGACGCCGATGACGCCGCCGCCCAGGATGATCGCGCTCTTGGGGATGTAGTCCATGGTCAGTGCTTCGTCGGAGGTGATGACCTTGCCGCCGATTTCCAGTCCCGGCAGCGTGCGTGAATACGAGCCCGTGGCGAGGACGATGTTCTTGCCCTTGTAGGCAGTGCCGTTCACGACGACGGTGTCGGTGCCCTGCAGCTTGCCTTCACCTTCGATGACGGTGATGCCCTTGGACTTGATCAGGCCCTGCAGGCCCTTGAACTTGCCGGCGATGATGCCGTCTTTGTAGGCGTTGACAGCGCTCATGTCGATGCTGTCCAGGGTGACGTTGACGCCGTACTTCGCGGAGTCGCGGGCGTGGTCGGCGAGCTCGGCGGAGTGCAGGAGTGCCTTGGTGGGGATGCAGCCATTGTGCAGGCAGGTGCCCCCGAGTTTCCCCTTCTCCACGAGGCCTACGGTGAGGCCAAGCTGAACAGCGCGGAGGGCTGTGGCGTAACCGCCGCTGCCGCCGCCGAGTACCAGGATGTCGAATTCTTGCGCAGTTGCCTGATCGGCCACTTAGACGCTCCCTCGCGTGAACGATGACACGAGAGTACGCATCATCTGGTCTTGGAACTTGCTCTGCCGTGATTATGTCAGCAGGCCGGTTCTCTTGCATTTGTGACTACCGCAGTTCACCTTAGCGAACCACTTATCCATGCTCCACCTTGTCACGGCGTTTGTGGAGCGCTTGTGTCGAGTGTCACGCGGCTTTGTGGCCGACGGATCATGGACCCGGCCACAAAGCCGCGTATGACACATGCAGGCGCTTAGGCGGAAGCCGCCAGGACGTCTTCGACATATGCCACGAGGGTGCGGACAGTGCAGCCCGTGCCCTGCTTGGGGGTGTAGCCGTAGGGGCCGCCGTTATTAAACGACGGGCCTGCGATGTCGATGTGGGCCCACGGAATCTGCTCGCCGTCCTTGCCCTTGCCGACGAATTCACGCAGGAACACTGCGGCGGTCATCATGCCGCCGTGGCGCTCACCGATGTTGGCGAGGTCCGCCACCTCGGAATCGATGCTGGCGCGGAGCTCGTCCGGCAGGGGCATCGGCCATACCAACTCGCCGGCGCGGTCAGCCGCAGCCTTCAGCGGGCCGGTGACGCTGTCCGAACCCATAACTCCGGCGGTCCGGTTGCCCAGGGCGATCAGCTGCGCACCGGTCAGGGTGGCGACGTCGATGATGGCGTCCGGGTACTCCTGGCTGGCGGCCACGATGCCGTCCGCCATGACCAGGCGGCCTTCGGCATCCGTATTAAGGACCTCGACGGTCTTGCCGCCGAACATGGTGAGGACGTCCGCCGGGCGCTGCGCGGCACCGGAGGGCATGTTTTCGGCAATGCAGAGCCACGCGGTGGCTTTGACGGGCAAACCGAGGCCTGCGATCGCCAGCACGGTGTTAAGCACGACGGCGGCGCCCGCCATGTCGCTCTTCATGTCGCCCATGCCGAGGGCGGGCTTAATGGAAATGCCGCCGGTGTCAAAGGTGATGCCCTTGCCGACGAGGGCGATCTTGGCGGTGGCCTTGGACGGCGCGTACTCCACCTTGACCAGGCGCGGCTGCCTGGTGGATCCCTTGCCAACGCCCATGATCCCGCCGAAGCCCTCCTTTTCGAGGCGCTTCTCGTCCCACACGGTCACCTTGACCGGCAAGCCCTTGGAGAGTTCCTTGGCGGCATCGGCAAAGGACTCGGGGAACAGGTGGCTGGGCGGCTGGTTCACCAGCGAGCGGGTGGCGTTGACGGCCTTTCCGATCAGGGCGGCACGGTTCAGCAGGGGCTGCAGGTCCTTGTTTCCAGCGAAGTCCGTGGAAATCACCACATTCTCCACCGGATCCTTGCGGCCGTTGGAGGAGGAGCGGTACTCGGTGAAGGAGTAGGAACCCATGGCGGCGCCTTCGGCGATGGCCGCCACGTCGGCGAGTGACGCCGTCGGAAGCGCCAGCGTCACGGTGGTGAGGCCGGCAAGCTGGCGGACGGCGGAGCCCGCCGCACGCCGCAGCGCCTCCTCCGAGAGCTTGCGTCCGGGACCCGGCTTGCCGACTCCGGCCAGTACCAGGACGGCTGCGCCGGCTTCGGGAAGGCCCGGGAGCCTGTGGACCTGGTCGGCCGCGCCGGTGAGGCCAAGAACCTTCAGGGACTCCGCGATGGCCTCGGCGGACTTGGCCGTCAGCGGGTTGTCCAGCAGCACGGGACCGTCGGGCCCCTGTGCCACTCCAATGACCAGAGCGTCCGTCGGCGACTTCTTAACGTCACGCGCAATGACGCTAAGTTTGATTTCAGTATTCTTGACCACGAGGATCAGTCCTCAATTCTCTGTGATTTTCGGCAGGAAGCGCATGTTGGGCGCCCCGCCATGGGAACCGGCCGTCGTCGGCTTGAGACGCAACCCGGTGTCTGCAAGGCCGTCCGTAGGGCCAGTTCCGATCGTAGTCTCTCCGCCCGGGCCGCGCTGAATCTCATGAGACCTGCAACACACCGCCGGTGGAACGGCCCGGTGCGGAATGCTTCGGGCGGCCGGTGCGTTGTAAGAAATATCCGGCGGATCTGCGCGGAGGCCTTGGCGCACGTGCCACTGAATCTGCTTATCGGGTTGCCGCCCCTACGGTGCTGACGCACCCCGCCCCCGCCGCCACTTCGAAAGGAACATGCCGTGCTTGAACGGATTTCCGGCTCCCTGCTGGACCCCGATGCTCTCTATGTGAGCAACGCCGAGCTGTTCGACAGCCCGTCACTCCGCGGGCTCAATCTGGTGATGGGCTTCACGGGATTCGCCGACGCCGGCCACGTGGTCAAGCAGATCACCACCGAACTGCTGGACACCCTCGATTCGGAGCCGGTCGCCGTCTTCGATGCCGACCAGCTGATCGACTACCGTACGCGCCGTCCGCACGTCACGTTCGTCGAGGACCACCTCCAGGATTACCAGGCCCCCAAGCTGGCCCTGTACCGGCTGGTCGACGGGCTGGGGAGTCCGTACCTCTTCCTGGCCGGCTTCGAACCCGACCTCCAGTGGGAACGGTTCGCCCGCGCCGTCGTCCGGATCGTCGAGCACCTGGACGTGAACCTGGTGACGTGGATCCACTCCATCCCGATGCCGGTACCCCACACCCGGCCGGTGGGGGTTACCGTTCACGGCAACCGCCCTGAGCTCATCGAGGGAATTTCCGTCTGGAAACCCACGGTGGAAGTTCCCGCGGCCGTGGGCCACATTCTTGAACTGCGCCTCACCGAAGCCGGCCGCAATATTGTCGGGTACGTCATCCACGTCCCGCATTACCTGGCCGAAGCCGAATACCCGAACGCCGCCGTGGCCGGCCTGGAGTACCTGGGGGCAGCCACCTCCCTGATGCTGCCCACCGACCGCCTGCGTGAGGCCGGCCGGGAGGTGGGGCGGCAGATCGCCGAGCAGCTTGAGGCATCCGAGGACGTGCAGCAGGTGGTGTCCCGCCTGGAGACCCGCTACGACGAGAAGGCGGAGGGGACGGTGCGCCGTTCGCTGCTCGCAGATGAAAACGATGAACTTCCCAACGCTGACGAGCTTGGTGCAGCCGTGGAGGCTTACCTTGCCCGTGAAGAACCTCGCCCGTAAAGAACCCGGACAATAAATCCTATTTTTCCTGCCGCAGGCATAATGGGTAGGTGACTGCACCCCGCGCCTGGCTCATCTGGACCGTCGGGATATTCGCGTACCTCGTTGCCGTCAGCCAGCGCACTTCGTTTGGCGTCGTGGGGCTCGAGGCGACGGAACGGTTCCACGCCACCGCAGCGGAGATCTCCTTCTTCACCGTGCTGCAGCTCCTCGTCTACGCAGGCCTGCAGATCCCGGTGGGGGTGCTCGTTGACCGCCTGGGATCGCGGACCATGATCGCCGGCGGAGCCGTCCTGATGGGCCTTGGCCAGCTTCAGCTCGCCTTCGCGGACAACATTCCCGGCGGCGTGCTCGGCCGCGTACTGGTGGGTGCCGGCGACGCTATGACGTTCATTTCCGTGATCCGGCTGATACCCCTGTGGTTCGCCCCGGCCAGGGTACCGCTCATCACGCAGCTGACCGGAATGTCGGGCCAGCTCGGGCAGCTCTTCAGCGTGGTCCCGTTCGCGATGATCCTCCACTCCGCCGGGTGGACCCCCGCGTTCCTGACCCTCGCGGCGATGTCCGCGCTCGCCGTCGTCCTGGTACTGGCCGCGCTGAAGGACCAGCCGCCCGGACACCCGCGCCCGGAACCAGGCCAGGGGCTGAAGGCCACCGGCATCTCCCTTTCCAGCGCCTGGCGGCAACCGGGCACGCGGCTGGGGCTGTGGAGCCACTTCACCATCCAGTTCAGCGGCACGGTGTTTGCCATGACCTGGGGCTACCCGTTCCTGATTTCCGCGCAGGGCCTCGATACAGGCACCGTGTCCGGACTCATGGCCATATACGTCGCCGCCGCCATCGCGGCAGGACCGCTGATTGGCAGGTTCGTCTCCCGGCATCCGCTGCGGCGCTCCACCATGGTGCTCCTGATTGCCGCCACCACCGCGGCGGCCTGGGCCGCCGTGCTGCTGATGCCGGGCCGCTCGCCGCTCTGGATGCTCGCCGGGCTGGTGGTCGTTCTGGCCATCGGCGGGCCGGGCTCCATGATCGGCTTCGACTTTGCCCGCACCTTCAATCCGGCCCACCGGATCGGAACCGCCACCGGAATCGTCAACGTCGGCGGGTTCATTGCGGCACTGGTGGCCATCTACCTCGTCGGCGTAGTGCTCGACGTCCTCCACGCCAGCGGCTTCTCCCACGGTGAGTTGTACGGCCTCGATCCGTTCCGGATTGCCCTGAGCGTCCAGTTCGTGCTGATCGGCATCGGCGCGGGAGCCATCATCATCACCCGCCGGAAGGTCCGCCGCCAGATGGCCACCCAGGGCGTTGTGGTGCCGCCCCTGCTCAAAGCCCTCGCGCAGCAGCGCCGCCGCAACCTGGAACGCCGTCGCGCGGACTAGGTCCCGGCCTTTGTCCACATAAGCGAAGTGCCCTCTGCCGGCGGGCGGCGCGCCGTTCCAGTCTGGATGCATGACACCTCCTGAACGACTGACCATCACCGGCCCCGAGGACATACTGGGCTTCATTCCGCACTCCCTTGGCTACTGGCCGGCCAACAGCCTGGTGGCCATGACCATGCAGGGCAAACGGCTGGGGGCCACCCTCCGCGTCGACCTGCCAGGCTTCGACTCTGATTCCGGGCTGAGGCGGTTTTCGCGCACGGTAAGGGACTACCTGGAAGCGGACCATGACGCCGACGGCACCCTCCTGGTGCTCTTCAGCGACGAGGGATGGGCTGGCCGTACGGGTCCTGATTCCCGGGATGTCCCCGCCGGTGCGCCGGTGCAGGGGACTTTGGGGAGCCTGCTGGCCGCCCTCGAGGTCGAACTGGAGTCCTCCGGCCGGCCTGTCCGTGACGCCTGGTACGTCGGCGAGGCCTTCTGGCGGAACGCGTACTGCCTTGATCCGTCCTGCTGTCCGTTTCCGGGCCGTTCCGTGGATGAGATCAGGGACAGCCGGCTCAACGCCGAGATGGTGTTCCGCGGCAGCAGCGTGGGTGAGGATCCTGCATGTTCAGCAGCAGCCCTGCCCGCGGACGTGGCCGCCGACCCGTCCGTGACGGACGCCGAACAACATTGGGCCGGGGAGTTTGCTCCGCGCCGGGGGAGCCACTCCCAATTCGCGACCATTCTGGACGCCTGGGAGCGAGTGCTGGCGGCGGATGCGGGAACAGGCCTTCCGGCCGAGCTGGCTGGGTATCTGCGGGCTTCCCTGTGCATCCCCCATTGGCGGGACGCGGTGCTGGTGATGAGTGCGGCAGGCCGTCAGGCCGCGGAGCAGGGAGCCGAGGACTTCGGGATGTTCGATCCCGACGCCGGCAAGCACGTAGTCCCGCCACCGTTTGAACCGCCTGAGCGGAAGCTGCCGGAGGGCCCTCCGCTGGAGCGGCTGCCGTCGGCCGGTCCGGCGGACGATGCTGCCTGCCCTGTTCCGGCGTACGGGGATGTGCTGCTGGGGCTGGCACCGCGGTCGCCCCGCTGGGACCGGATGAGGGCCCTGGAGGGTGTTTTGCTGCAGCTCGGTGCGGCCGGCGGGGGAGAGGGCGGCGCGGCATCGCTGACGGGACGGGGCTGGATCGAGTGGTGCCGCGGCAGGGGCTCGTTCGCGCACGTGCTGTTGGACCAGGCCGTCGCTGCGCATCCCGGTTACCGGCTGGCAGAGCTCCTCTCGGAACTGGTTAGCCGCGGGACGCTGTGCGGCTGGGCCGGGCGCCGTGACGCGGCCTGGCAGAAGTTCGCACCGGATGCGGCCTAGGGACCGCCGGACTCCGTCGCGCCGCCGGGCGGGAAGCGGGCCGTCCGGCCGAAACATTCCGGCCGGCGCACCGCCCTGAGGCAGCGATTGGGAAAACCGTGAGACAATGGATGCCGAGACCCGGTTGGGTCCGTGAATCAAGTGCATGTAGTGGTGCCCGGAAACGGGAACATTACGGCCGCTCCGGCAGTTCTACTTAATGGCTCTGCTGGCCGCGATCGCACCTGATGTGAATCACGGACTTGACAGGGTCATAGTGGTGTTGCCCGTATGGTGATTCCACAGACCGCCGCTAGAAAGGTTTTCTGTGACCCCGTCTTCCGCGAAGAAGGAACCCGCCGACCAGGCCGAATTGTCCCCTGAGGAGAAGAAGGCGGCGACGAGCGCCAAGCGTGCCGCCACGCGTGCAGCCAATAAGGCTGTCAAAGATGCTTCCGCCGACGGCAGCGCGCCGGCAAAGCCCGAGCCCAAGAAGCGCGGACCCAAGCCCGGCGCCAAGGCTGCAGCTGAAGCTGCCGGCAAGTCCCGCACGTCGGACGACGACGATTCAGAGGACGAGCTGGATGAGGATCTCGACGACGTAACTCCGGATCCGTCCGAGCTGACCGAGGAAGAGGCCGCCAGCAAGACCGGCGCCGCATCCACGGGCACAGGATTCGTATACTCCGACGCCGATGACGACGACGCCCCGGTGCAGCAGGTCATGTCCGCCGGCGCCACAGCCGACCCCGTCAAGGACTACCTGAAGCAGATCGGCAAGGTTGCCCTGCTGAACGCCGAGCAGGAAGTGGACCTTGCCCTCCGCATTGAGGCGGGCCTGTTCGCCGAGGAGAAAATCGCTGCGGACGACGGCTCCATGGATCCGAAGCTCAAGCGCGAGCTCGAATTCGTCATCCACGACGGCAAGCGTGCCAAGAACCACCTGCTGGAGGCCAACCTCCGTCTCGTCGTTTCGCTGGCCAAGCGCTACACCGGCCGCGGCATGCTGTTCCTTGACCTGATCCAGGAAGGCAACCTGGGCCTGATCCGTGCGGTCGAGAAGTTCGACTACACTAAGGGCTTCAAGTTCTCCACCTACGCCACCTGGTGGATCCGCCAGGCCATCACCCGCGCCATGGCAGACCAGGCCCGCACCATCCGCATCCCGGTGCACATGGTGGAAGTCATCAACAAGCTGGCGCGCGTCCAGCGCCAGATGCTGCAGGACCTTGGGCGCGAACCTACGCCTGAGGAGCTGGCCCTCGAACTGGACATGACCCCTGAGAAGGTTGTTGAAGTCCAGAAGTACGGCCGCGAGCCCATCTCGCTGCACACCCCCCTTGGTGAGGACGGCGATTCCGAGTTCGGTGACCTCATCGAGGACTCCGAGGCCGTCGTTCCCGCCGACGCTGTCAGCTTCACCTTGCTGCAGGAGCAGCTGCACTCGGTGCTGGACACCTTGTCCGAACGCGAAGCCGGCGTCGTCGCCATGCGGTTCGGCCTCACCGACGGACAGCCGAAGACTTTAGACGAAATCGGCAAGGTCTACGGAGTGACGCGCGAGCGGATCCGCCAGATCGAATCGAAGACGATGTCCAAGCTGCGGCACCCGTCCCGGTCCCAGGTCCTGCGCGACTACCTGGACTAAAGAAGGCCCGGCCCCAACGGGCCGTTCCGGATCGACTCATGGGAAAGGCCCCGCCGGCGGCGGGGCCTTTCCCATGCGTGGAGCGTCCCATGTGCGGAGCGCCGGTAAACGAAAAGGGCAAAGAACAGGGCCCCTCCGAAGCGGAGGAGCCCTGTTTGAGTCAGCGAGTTGCCTAGTCCACCGAAACCGTCGGCTTCTCGTGAAGCCGGCCCGTCTCATCGTGCCAGTCAGAGCTCAACGGCTTGAGCGTTGCCTCGATCGCACGGGCGTGGTGGCCGCAGAAGAGCAGCTCACCGCCGGAGGACTCGAGTACAACCCGGACATATGCCTGAGCTCCGCAACGATCGCACCGGTCCAGTGCATTGAGTGTGCGGTCTGCCACTGCTGTTGTCATGTCGGCCTCCTTAGTAGATCTGTACCTCTATGTAACCAGTATTCGTAGCAATTCCATCGCAAGGATGGGGCAAGTTCGCTGTACGCGTATCCGCAAGAATTGATCAAGGCCTGCAAATTCGGTTACGAAAAGGTAACGGGTGAGCCCGTCCGCACCCGTCGGCAGGTGTGGCAGGCGGGACGCCGGGGCAAGGCCGACTAACCTAGGAAGAGCGTCAAAAGCCTTAGCTGTTCCGTCACTGAAGGAGTTCACAACCCGTGGCACCAAGTTCTGATTACACCGCCCGGCACCTGTCTGTACTGGAAGGCCTCGAGGCCGTCCGCAAGCGCCCGGGCATGTACATCGGTTCCACCGACTCCCGCGGCCTGATGCACTGCCTCTGGGAGATCATCGACAACTCCGTCGACGAGGCTTTGGCCGGTTTCGGCCATGACATCAAGATCATCCTGCACGCCGACAACTCCGTGGAAATCCACGACGACGGCCGCGGCATCCCCGTGGACATGGAGCCCAAGACCGGGCTCACGGGCGTCGAAGTGGTCTTCACCAAGCTGCATGCCGGCGGTAAGTTTGGCGGCGGCTCCTACACGGCCTCCGGCGGCCTGCATGGTGTCGGCGCTTCAGTGGTCAACGCGCTGTCCTCCCGGCTGGACGTGGAAGTGGACCGCGGCGGCAAGACGTACAAGATGTCCTTCCGGCGCGGCGAGCCCGGCCGGTTCAAAGACCCGGGGACCAAGTCCGATCCGGCGTCGGCGTTCGAACCATTCGTTAATGACTCCGTCCTGGACATCGTTGGCAAGGCCAAGCGCGGCGTCACCGGCACCCGGATCCGCTACTGGGCGGACCGCCAGATCTTCACCCCGGACGCCAAATTCTCTTATGACGAACTGGCGGCACGGGCGCGGCAGACGTCCTTCTTGATCCCGGGCCTGAAGCTGACCGTCCGCGATCAACGCAAGCTCCCGGGCACGCCCGGCGAGCTCGGCGGCCACGAAGAGATCTTCCACCACGACGGCGGGATTTCCGAGTTCGTGGACTTCCTCGCCGCGGATCCTGCGGTCACTGACACCTGGCGGCTGCACGGCTCGGGCAAGTTCAAGGAAACCGTTCCGGTGCTGGACGAGCGTGGCCACAGCCAGCTGACCGAAGTGGAGCGCGACTGTGAAGTGGACGTCGCCCTGCGCTGGGGCATCGGATACGACAGCACGGTGCGCAGCTTCGTCAACATCATCTCCACTCCCAAGGGCGGAACCCACCAGTCAGGCTTTGAGCAGGCCCTGGTCAAGACCTTCCGCAAGGCCGTGGAAACCAATGCCCGCAAGCTCAAGGCCGGCAACGACAAAATCGAAAAGGACGACATCTTCGCGGGGCTGACAGCGGTGCTGACGGTACGCCTGGCCGAGCCGCAGTTCGAAGGGCAGACCAAGGAGATCCTCGGCACGTCCGCGGTCCGGGCCATCGTGGCCCGCGTGGTGGAAAAGGAGATCAACGCCAAACTGAGCTCCGCCAACCGCAATGACAAGGCCCAGTCAGCGCTGCTGCTGGAAAAAATCGTCAGCGAGATGAAGTCCCGCATATCGGCGCGGGTGCACAAGGAGACGCAGCGGCGGAAGAACGCGCTGGAGACATCCTCCATGCCCACCAAGCTCGCGGATTGCCGCACCGATGACGTGGCCCGCTCGGAACTGTTCATCGTGGAGGGCGATTCCGCGCTGGGCACCGCCAAGCTCGCGCGCTCCTCGGACTTCCAGGCACTGCTACCGATCCGCGGCAAGATCCTCAACGTCCAGAAGGCCTCGGTGGGGGACATGCTCTCCAACGCCGAATGCGCGGCGCTCATCCAGGTGGTGGGCGCGGGGTCCGGCCGCAGCTTCGACATCGCGGCGGCACGCTACGGCAAGGTGATCCTCATGACGGATGCCGACGTTGACGGCGCGCACATCCGCACGCTGCTGCTGACGCTCTTCTTCCGCTACATGCGCCCCATGATCGATGAGGGCCGCGTATTCGCCGCCGTCCCTCCGCTGCACCGCGTGGAAGTCATCAACGCCGGGCAGAAGGCCAACGAAATGATCTACACCTACTCCGAAGCCGAACTGCACGTCCTCCTGGCCCGGCTGGCCAAGGAGGGCAAGCGCTACAAGGAGCCCATCCAGCGTTACAAGGGCCTCGGTGAAATGGACGCCGAGCAGCTCGCGGAGACCACCATGGACCCGCGCCACCGGACGCTGCGCAAAGTGGGCATCGAAAACGCCAAGCACGCAGAGGAAACCTTCGACCTGCTGATGGGTTCCGACGTCGCACCGCGCAAGGACTTCATCATCGCCGGCGCGGCGGGCCTGGACAGGGAGCGCATCGACGCCTGAGCCAGGCACGCCGGGCGGCGCCCGACCCGGTCGCCGCGCGGGCCCCGGGGTTTAGCGGCGCCCGGCATCCGGCGCCCGATGCAGCCCCGCGCCGGCTACCCGCCGTGCTATCCCAGGAGCCCCGGGACAATCAGCAGTGCGGTGGGGACGGCCAGCAGCAGCAGGCAACCGGCCAAAACCACGGCCCTCAGCGAGGCCGGCAGCGGTTCCTTGGGGGACAGGAGCCGGCTGACCCTCGAGGCAGTGGTCCGGGCCGAACCCGCGCCGCCGGACGCGCCCGAGATGCCGCCGTCGGCAATTCCGTCGGTGACAATTCCTTCTGTCACCAGGGGAAGCGCGCCGTGGAGCACCGCGCGGTTGCCCGCCGACCCGGACGGTCCGCTGGCAACAATTGCAATGGCCTTGATCAGCGTGGCCTTGCTTTCGGTCTTGAGGGCGACGTCGTCGGCCAGCATCTCGATGAGTGAGTTGACCGCTTCCTGGGCGAGGCGCGTGGTGGGAAGCCAGGGGAGGGCCTGCCGCCATGCCGCGAAAGCCCACAACAGAAGGTGGTGGCGCTGGCTCAGGTGGGCGTTTTCGTGGATGAGCACCGCCCGCAGTTCCGCCGGTTCCAGGGCTGCCATCAGGCCGTCGCTCAGTACCGTTACCGACCGTGCACCGCCGGGCAGGCAATAGGCCACGGGGGAATCATGGTTGATGACCACCGTACCCGGCCCGTCATTGGACGGTGACGCCAAAAGGGCCAGGAGTTCCCGGTGCCGCCGGCGCTGCCGTTCGATCCGGTAGTAAGTCAGCAGCAGGGTAAAGACGAGATGTGCTGTCAGGAGCGCCGCGGCCGACAACGCGAAAAGGTGCCAGAAACCCAGCGCCGTGGTGGGTGCGTTGAACAGGACCATGCCGGCCAGTCCGCGCAGCCCGGCCAGCAGGTTGTCGCCGATCGGTTCGAGGCCGTAGACCAGCATGGCACCGATCATGGACAGGCCGCCGGCGAGGGCGATTGCCTGCCACAGCACCATGGCCGTAAAGGGTGACCGCGCCGGCCATTGGGCGCGCGAAAGGAGGATAGGCACCGGCCACGCCAGGACTATCGCCAGGACCGCCAGAAAATATGAGGTCCAGAACATGCGCTGTTAGCTGTGGCCAAGCAGTTTGCGCAGCGTTTCGGCTTCACTTTCGGTGACGGAGCCAATAAAGCGGGCGAGCACAGCTTCGCGGTCCGGCGCGGAGCCCAGCACTTCATGCATGAGTTCGGCCGTGTGGTCCGCCCGGCTGGACACTGCCTGGTACCGGTGGGGGCGCATGCCGCGTTCGCGCTCCACGAGCCCCTTCTTCTCCAGGCGTGAAAGCACGGTCAGGACGGTGGTCACCGCGAGGTCCTTGCCCTCGTGGCCGGCCGTGCCGCCCTGGGCCTGCGTGCTCAGCGCCAGGAGGTCCCTGAGCGTGTTGGCAGTGGCCGCTTCCTGGCCTGCCCAGAGCAAGTCCATCACTGCCCGTTCCAGTTCACCAAGACTTGCCATGCCGTACATCCTTCTTAAAGGTCCGATCCGCGGGACCGGAACGGCCGTCGCGGAGCGATCGAATACTTAAGTCCTAAATTTACCTCCTTTTGGATTTTCTTTCTACATGAGGTAGAACAATCGGCGCGTCGCGCCCTTGCCACCGGCTCCGGCCAATGGAACTGTTGTTTACACTGCACGCCGAAAGTGTTCTACACTCTGTAGAAGTTGATGTTCTACGCTGCGTAGAAGACTTGGACTGTTGAGAGCCTAGCCAAAAGTAGGGACTGCCTTGGACGCTTTGGAAATCGCACGCTGGCAATTCGGAATCACCACCGTCTACCACTTCATGATGGTGCCGCTGACCATCGGGCTGGGCCTCGTGGTGGCAGTCATCCAGACAGTCTGGTACCGCACCGGCAAGCCGGAATACCTGCGCATGACCAAGTTCTGGGGGAAGCTGTTCCTCATCAACTTCATCATGGGCGTTGCCACCGGCATCGTGCAGGAGTTCCAGTTCGGAATGGCCTGGAGCGAGTACAGCCGCTTCGTGGGCGACGTGTTCGGGGCGCCGCTGGCGCTCGAGGCACTCCTGGCCTTCTTCGTGGAGTCCACATTCCTGGGCCTGTGGATCTTCGGCTGGAAACAGCTCAAGCGGGGCGTTCACCTGGCCTGCCTCTGGATTGCCGTGATCGGCTCAGTGTTCTCCGCCTACTTCATCATCGTGGCCAACAGTTGGATGCAGCATCCCGTCGGTGTGGAGATGGTCAACGGGCGGCCGGTCATGACAGATGCCTGGGCCGTCTTCACCAACAACACAGCCCTGGTGGCAGTGCCGCACACCCTCTTCGGCGCCCTGGCAGTCGCCGGCGGCTTCCTGCTGGGCATTGCCTGGTACCACCTGTGGCGCCGCCGCCATGACGGCATCGACACCGTGGGATCCGACGGCAAGGTCATTCCCGGCGAAGCGGACATCCCCGGCCGGGACAAGGCTGACTACAAAGTCTGGATCACCTCGCTGCGGATCGGCGCCGTCGTCGCCATGATTTCCTTTGCCGGGACCGCGCTCACCGGTGACCTGCAGGGCAAACTGATGTTTGAACAGCAGCCCATGAAGATGGCCGCGGCGGAAGCAGCCTGCCACGACGGCACCGGCTTCTCGGTCCTCAGCGTCGGCAACGTCGGTTCGAAGAACTGCGACGACATCGTGGCGGTCATCGAAGTGCCCGGGATCCTGTCCTTCCTCGCCAAGGGCGACTTCACCACCGAGGTGAAGGGCGTCAACAGCCTGCTGGACCAGTACAAGGCCGACTACGGTACCCACCTCCCGGACAACCCCATCTACGGAGACCGTGCCGGGCAGGAAATCGAGTACGTTCCCGTCATGGAAGTGACCTACTGGGGTTTCCGGATGATGATCGGGTTCGGCGGCCTGGCGGCCCTCGCGGCCCTCGTGGCGCTCTGGGCGACCCGCAAGGGCACCGTGCCGGCGTCCCGCGGACTGATGCGGCTCGCCGTCGTCGGCATCCTGGCCCCGTTCGGAGCCAACGCTGCCGGCTGGATCTTCACCGAAATGGGCCGCCAGCCGTTCGTCGTGGCGCCGAACCCCGATCCGAGCGGCATCGACCAGGTGTTCATGTTCACGGCTGCCGCCGTCTCGCCTGGTGTCTCTGCGGGAGAACTCCTCACATCGCTGGTGGTGCTGACGGCCGTCTACGCCGTGCTCCTGGTGGTGGAGGTGAAGCTGCTGGTGAAATACATCCGCGGCGGCGTCGTTTCCGCCATGCCGGAACTGGCACACGCCCCGGCGGACGAAAACGAAGACGCCACACCGGGCCCCGGCGGCACCGGCAAGCCCGGTGACTCCGACGACGTCCTGGCATTCGCCTACTAAGAGCAGAGGAATTCGACAATGGAACTGCTGCCCACCATCTGGTTCATCGCCATCGCGGTGCTGTGGACGGGATACCTCTTTCTCGAAGGATTCGACCTCGGCGTCGGCATGCTGATGAAGCTCTTCGCCCGCAACAACACCGAACGCCGCGTCCTGCTCAATACGATCGGACCCGTCTGGGACGGCAACGAGGTCTGGCTGCTGACCGCCGGCGGGGCAACGTTCGCCGCCTTCCCGCTCTGGTACGCCTCCCTGTTCTCCGCCCTGTACCTTCCCCTGCTGCTGGTCCTCGTGGCGCTCATTTTCCGTGCCGTGGCCTTTGAATACCGCGGCAAAGTGGACACGGACCGCTGGCGGGCGGTGTGGGACTGGGCCATCGCGGCCGGATCCCTGGTGGCCGCTTTCGGCGTCGGCGCAGCGCTTGCCCTGACCACCACCGGGCTTCCGCTCAACGCCAACGGTGACCGCGAGGGCGGACCGTTTGCCTGGTTCAGCGGCTATGCCGTCCTGGGCGGCCTTGCCGTGGTGTGCTTCTCCCTGCTGCACGCGCTGGCGTTCCTGGCCCTGAAAACTGACGGCGATATCCGGCACCGCGCCCGCCGCTGGTTTGTCCGGCTCCTGCCGGTGCTGCTGCTGCCCATCGCCGGCTGGGCCATCAGCGTCCAGCTTCTCAGCGGCGAGGCCTGGACCATCGCAGCAGTAGCCGCGGCCGTGGTGGCTGCGGCCTTCGCCTGGCACTTCGGCAGGAACGGGCTGGAGGGGAGGGCGTTCCTGTCCCTCGGGGCGTTCCTGCTCCTCGGCAGCGCCTCGATTTTCGGTGCGGCCTTCCCGGTGGTGCTTCCCTCCACCATCAGCGCGGACTTCAACCTGACGATTTCCAATGCCTCATCCTCCGACTACACCCTGGGGCTCATGAGCATCGTGGCCTGCGTTGGACTGCCGCTTGTCCTGGCCTACCAGGCCTGGACGTACTGGGTGTTCCGCCGCCGCGTCAGCGCAGCGCACATTCCGGAAGCCCACAGCTTCCTGCCTGCCATCGCCGCCAGGGCCCTGGCCCGCAAGGACTAGGACCACATGAGACCGCAGTTCCCCGCCGGCCCCGCCAACCGGTCCGCGCTCTATTGGCTGGGCCTGCTCGCAGCACTCAAGGCGCTCTCGCTGGTCCTCATGGCACAGGCGGTGGCATCCGTCCTGGCCGGACTGGTCTCCCAGAGCCCGGCCTGGGCAGACCAGCTGGGCTGGGGACTCGCCGGCGTTGTGCTGCGGTCTTTGACCGTGTGGGCCCAGGGGGTAGCGTCGCGCCGCGCGGCGCTCGGGGTCAAGGAGGAACTGCGCGCGGCGCTGCTGGAACGTGCCCTGCGGAACGGCACGCGTGCGGCAGGTCCGTCCGACGGCGGCCTCGCCATCGTGGCCACGAGGGGCCTGGACGCCCTGGACAGCTACTACACGCAGTTCCTGCCCGCCCTCGTGAACTGTGCCGCGATCCCGCTCCTGCTGGGGGCCCGCATCCTGTTCGCCGACTGGGTCAGTGCGGTGGTGATCGTCCTGACGGTGCCGCTGGTGCCGGTCTTTATGGTCCTGATCGGCCGCTACACCGAAGACCGGGTCCGGGCGGCGCAATCCGCCCTGGCCCGGCTCTCGGGCCACATGCTGGAACTGGCCAAGGGGCTTCCCGTGCTGGTGGGCCTTGGCCGGGCCACCGCCCAGCGCAAGGCACTCGAGGACATTTCGGAGCAATACCGGTCCCGGACCATGGACACGCTCCGGACGGCCTTCCTCTCCGCCCTCGCCCTGGAACTCATCGCGACGATCTCGGTGGCCGTGGTGGCCGTCTTCATCGGCGTGCGCCTTGTACATGGCGACATGGCCCTCGAAGCCGGGCTGCTGGCCCTGATCCTTGCCCCCGACTGCTACCTGCCGCTGCGCGAACTGGGCACTGCCCATCACGCCAGCGACGACGGACGCGCCGCCCTTGCCGAGGTCACCGCTGTGATGGACGCACCGGAAGCCGTCCCGCTGCAGCCCCAAGACAGCTTCGGGGCCGGGGAAAGGGCGTCCGACGGCGGCGCGGACCTTCCGGCGGTGACCGTCCGTGAGCTGACGGTTGCGTACGGCGGACGCCTGGACCCCGCCGTCGGGCCGCTGAGCTTCGACGCGCCCGCGGGGCGGATCACCGCCCTCGACGGCGCCAGCGGTGCAGGGAAGAGCACCATACTCGGCGTCCTGGCCGGCATCGTGGGCGCGGGCGGCGGTACGGCCGTGAGCGGCCGCATTGGCGGGTTCGCGTCCTCGGACGTCGCCTGGGTGCCGCAGCATCCGGTCATGGTGGAGGCCAGCGTCCTGGCCGAAGTGCGGCTCTACCTGGAGGGTGCAGGGAATGCCAAAGCCGGGAATTCCGGGGATACCGGTGCCACCGGCACCGGCACTGTTGCCGGTGGTACCGCGCTGCGCTGCCTCGAGGCGGCCGGTGCCGGGCACCTGGCCGCCAAGCATCCCGCCGAGCTGAGCCCGGGGGAGCTCCGCAGGGTGGCCCTCGCGCGAGGCCTGGCCCGGATTGAAGCCGGCGCCACGCTCCTCCTGCTGGACGAGCCCACCGCACACCTTGAGCGTAGCTCCGCCAATCTGGTCAACAGCGCCATCCGCACGCTGCGCGGCCGGGCCACCGTCCTGCTGGTGGCCCACGACCGGCTAACCCGGGAGCTCGCGGACCATATCGTGGCGGTGGCCCCAGGCGCCACCACGGCCGGGCTCGCCGCAGTACGCCCGGCAACGGACCCGGCGATCCCCGCAACGGACACAGTAGCGGTCCCGGTCGTCGGTGCGGCCGCGGAACATCCCGTGGAAGCGGACCGGACCGCCCGCACCTCCGGTTCCGTTCCCGCCCGTACACCCGGTTCCGCCCCGGTGCAGGGCAGCAGCACTGTACCGCCGCCAACCGGCGGCAACACCCCGGCCCGGATCGTCCGGCTGCTGCGGCCGCAGTTCCTCAAATTTGGCCTCGCCGGCGTGGTGGGTGTGCTGGCCGCGCTGTTCGCGGTTGCGCTGGCCGGACTGTCCGGCTGGCTGATCATCCGGGCCGCCGGGCAGCCGCCTATTCTCTACTTGCTCACGGCAATCGTGGGCGTGCGGTTCTTCGGCATCGGCAGGGCCGTCCTGCGCTACACCGAGCGGCTCCTGCTGCATGACGCCGTCTTCGCCTCGCTGACCCGGCTGCGGGGTCGGTTGTGGGATTCGCTGAGCCGGCGGGCGCTGTCGCTGCGCCGGCTCCTGCAGGGCGGTGACGTCCTGGGAACGGTGATTGACGACGTCGACACCGTCCGGGACCTGCTGCCCCGGGTGGTCCTGCCGCCGGTTACCGCGGTGGCCGTGGGCGCGGCAGGCGTGGCTGCCACCGGCCTGCTGCTGCCTGCAGCGCTGCCCGCCGTCATCGCCGCGGCGCTGGTTTCACTGGTGGCCGCGCCGGCGGCCGCACTGCTGGCGGACAGGATGTCCGCCCAGGCCGAACAACGGCTCCGCTCAGGGGTACTGCGTGACGTCGCCGCGGCCCTGGATGCCCGGGCGGAACTGCACGCCAACGGTGTCGCGGCACCGGTGCTGTCCGCCATCGGAGACGCAGACAAGGCGGCAACGGCAGCCTCCCGACGGTCGGCGTGGGCCGAAGGGCTGGGCCAGGCCGTCACCGTCCTGGCCTGCGGTGCTGCCGCCCTTGCCGGCGCTGTGCTGGCCGGACCCCAGGTGCTGGCCGGCTCCGTGGACGCGGCCACGGCCGCCGTCGTGGTTCTCCTGCAGCTGGCGCTCGTGGAACCTTATGCCGCCATGACCACGGCGGTCCGACAGTACCCGGCGCTCCGCCTGGTCCTGGCCCGGGTGAGCGAAGCCGGCGTGCTGGACACCGCCGGAGCCCGGGGCCCTGACACTGACACTGACACCGGCACAACCGATTCCGACGCCGTGCCCGCCGGTGCCGTGGACTCCGGGGGACTGGAGCCCGTGGCGCAACGTCCGGATGCGCGGCCCGGGATAGAACTTGAGGCGTTGTCCGCGGCCTGGCCCGCCGGGCCGGACGTCTTCACAGGGGTCTCCGCGACGGCGGAACCAGGCCGCTGGCTGGCCGTGACAGGAGCTTCAGGGTCCGGGAAATCCACGCTGCTGGCCGTGATGCTCGGGTTCCTGCCGCCGCGCTCCGGCCGGCTCGCCGTCAGCGGGCGCGCGGCGTGGTGCCCCCAGGAGGCGCACCTCTTTGATTCCACCATCCGCGGTAACCTCATGCTCGGCCGGCCCGAAGGCAAGGCAGGCGACGCGGAACAGGACATGGCGGACGCCCTGGCCGCCGTCGGACTGGAACCGCTGCTGCGCCGGCTGGCTGACGGCGCGGACACGCGGATCGGACCCGCTGGCGCATTCCTGAGCGGCGGGGAACGGCAACGGCTGGCGGTGGCGAGGACGCTCATGACCGGCGCCGACGTGATCCTGCTGGACGAGCCCACCGCGCACCTTGACGCCGGGGCGGGCAGGGCAATGCTGGCCGACCTTCGCAGGGGGCTCACCGGACGGACTGTTGTGCTGGTGACGCACAACCCGGACGACATCGACGCGGCGGACCGCCGGCTGGACCTGGACACGGGGTCCCACGCAGGTCTGAATACAGTGGACGGTGCGGGCGGCCCCGGTACGGGCAGGGCTCCCGCTTCCAGGGAGGACGGCGGCGCGCCCGCCACGGTCACGGGCCCGGTTCTGGCGCGGGGCGGGGCCGGCAGCTAGCCTGTTGGCATGCTCAACGACGACGCCCCGACGCCCGGGTCCTGGCAGAAATCCCTGGCTGGCCTGGGCCTGGACTGGCGTCCCGCGGCGGAGCCTGACCTTGAGGCGTGGGCTGCCCTGATCGCACGGACGGCCGGGGTGGAAAAGCCGGTGTGGTTTGAGCGCATCGCGGACCTTGAACAGATCCTGCAGTCGAAGAAGAACCATCCCGCCGCCAACACCCTCCTGGTGCTGGACGGCCAGTCCGTTCCCCGCGCCTACGCCCGCATCACCAAGAACAAGGAGGGCGACAAGGCCTACGGCTTCGGCTGCGTCGACCCCGCCTGGCAGCGCCGGGGGATCGGCATGGCGCTGCTCGGGTGGCTCAGCGAGCGGACCATCCAGCGTTTCACGGAAGACAACCAGCCTGCCGGGAGCCAGCCTGGCGCGGAGCGCCCCGTGCCGAGGCTGCGCATCCACATGGAGCAGCAGCACAAGCACCAGCAGCAGCTGCTCCGCCAAGCCGGGTTTCGAGTGGTGCGCTATTTCAACGAAATGCACCGTCACCTGGGCGGCGTCCCCCTCCCCGAAGTGCGGCTTGCCGCCGGGCTGGACCTGGTGACCATGCGCCCGGAGCTCAGCGAGGACGTCCGGCTGGCCCACAACGCCGCCTTCCGTGACCATTGGGGGAGCGAACCCCGGGATGAGGAGTCGTGGGGATTCACCGTCAATGATCCGCAGGCGAGGCCGGACCTGAGCGCCGTGGTCCTGGACCGCAGCACCGGAACCGTGGCGGGCTACCAGCTGGCCAGCCACGATCCGGACGGCGCGGTTTCCCGGGGCTACAGCGAGGGTTACACGGACCTGCTGGGGGTGCGCCGCGAGTACCGCGGGCGCGGCATCGCCCAGGCCCTGCTCGCCGACGCCATGCGGCGCTTCGCGGCCGCCGGCATGGACCGGGCGTCCCTGGACGTTGATTCCGAGAACCCCACCGGCGCGCTCGCGCTCTACGAAAAGATGGGCTACGCCGCCGTCAACAGAAGCCTGGCCTGGGACAAGGAACTGCCGGCGCGCACCTGACCGGGCCTTCTGATCAACTCAGGCGTCGACGTCGTGCAGGTGGTGGACGACGTCGTGCAGGAAGTACTGCGCGAGGGTCATGACCGTGAACTCCGACCCGTTGCTCCGGAGGCCCGTCCGGCCCCACTCGTCCTGGTGCACGCCGGCGAAGGACTCCGCGATCTGTTCGCCCTCGGCCGTCAGCTCGGCACTGACCACGGCGGGGTCGGCGTTGGCGTAGTCCTTCTCCACCGCTGTCTTATCCTGGTCCCAGTCCTCGAACCGGGCATTGTCCTGGCTGAGCATGAGGTTGAGCCTGTGGTCGAAGAGGCTGAAGACATCCCGGACGTGCGACGCGTACTCCAGCACGGACCATGTGGCGTCGTCCGGCCGTTCCGCCACATCCGCCCGGCGGAGGGCCGCCCGCCAGCGGGGAAGCATGTTGGACACGCTCCCGGGAACCGTGGCCGGAGTGACTGTTGACGCGTCGAAGCCGCATTCGGGGCAGGGCCGGGTCAGCACCCAGGTCCAGTCCTTTTCGTCGGGGATGATAGGCATGCCCGTAGTCTAAGCCCAGGTCAGGCTGGGCCCAATCGCGTCCACGGCCTGTGACAGCGGGATGCCGGAACCGTCCCTGCGGCCATGCTCCTGCGGAAGCGACCGCGCCACCCCTGCCAGCGAAGACGCCTTGGCAGGGCCGTGGCCCGCCCAGGCGATGAGGAGGGTGTCTTCGCCCTTCAGGAACCGGTGTGCCCGGACGCCCGCCGTCGCCCGGCCCTTGGCCGGATACTCGGCGAACGCTGTTACTTTTCCGGCGCCGGGTGCGGTGCCCGGCAGGGCGCCGTCGGTTCCGGAAACCGTCACGACGACGGCGGCGTCGTCGCCCGGCTCGACCGTTCCGAAGAACAGGACCTGGTCCCCGGCGGCGAGCTTGATGCCGGCCATGCCGCCGGCAGTGCGGCCCTGCGGCCGGACGGTGCCGGCGCTGAAGCGCAGCAGCTGGGCCTGCCGGGTGAGGAACACCAGGTCGACGTCGTCGGCCCCGGCAGGTTCAACACCCACGACGGTGTCCTTGTCCTTGAGGGCGATGACTTCCCAGTCCTCACGGTTGAGGGGGTAATCGGGCTGCACGCGTTTGACGATGCCCTGCGCCGTGCCGACTGCCAGGACCGTGTCCAGCGGCGCGAAGGCCACGAGCGTTTCGCCCTTCAGGAGCGTGATGAAGTCCTTGGCGGGCACGCCGCCGGCCAGGTTCGGCAGCCCGGACATCGGCGGCAGCACGGGCATGTCCATAACCTGGAGACGCAGCATCCGGCCGAGGGACGTGACGGCGGCGATTTCGCCACGGGCGGAGGTTTTCACCACGGACCGGAAGACATCGTGCTTTGACCGCGGTCCGGACTCGGCGAGGGGCTCCTGGTTGGAGGTCCGGGCGATCTGTCCGCTGGCGGTCAGGATGGCCCAGCAGGGGTCATCGGCGATTTCCAGCGCGAGCGGGGCCGCCTTGCCCTTGCCGCCGGGTGCAGCTGCCAGGGCGGCGGCCACGGTGGGGGAGACCGCCTCGGACTCGAGCAGGACCGTCCGGCGGGGTGTGCCGTACTTTTCGGCGATTTCGGCGAGTTCATCGGAGACAAGTTCGCGCAGGCGCTGGTCCGAACCCAGGATGGCCTCCAGCTCCGCGATCTCGCGCTTCAGCTGCTCCTGCTCTTTTTCGAGCTCGATCCGGGAGTACTTGGTCAGCTGCCGCAGCCGGAGTTCCAGGATGTAGTTCGCCTGGATTTCGGTGAGGTCGTAAATGGACATCAGGCGTTCCCGGGCGGCGGCCACCTCGTCCGAGGACCGGATGATCTGGATGACCTCGTCGATGTCCACGATGGCGATCAGCAGGCCCTCCACCAGGTGGAGGCGGTCCTTTTTCTTCGCCAGCCGGAACGCCGTCCGGCGCCGCACCACACTGATGCGGTGGCCGACGTAGACGGACAGCAGCTGCACCAGCCCCAGCGTCTGCGGCTGGCCGTCCACCAGCGTCACGTTGTTGATGCCGAAGGAATCTTCCATCGGCGAGTAACGGTAGAGCTGCTGGAGCACGGCGTTCGGGTTGAAGCCGTTCTTCAGCTCGATGACCAGGCGGAGCCCGTGCTTGCGGTCCGTGAGGTCCACAATGTCGCTGATGCCCGTCAGCTTCTTGCCGTTGACGGCGTCCTTGATCTTCTCGATCACCTTTTCCGGGCCCACCATGTAGGGAAGCTCGGTGACCACCAGGCCCGTGCGGCGGGCGGACAGCTGCTCCACTTCCACCTTGGCGCGGGTCTTGAACGAGCCGCGGCCGGTGGCGTACGCGTCGCGGATGCCGTCCAGGCCCACGATCCGTCCGCCCGTGGGCAGATCCGGGCCGGGGACGAACCGCATGAGGTCCTCGAGGGTGGCCTCCGGGTTCGCGATCAGGTGTCTGGCTGCGGAGATGACCTCCACCAGGTTGTGCGGGGCCATGTTGGTGGCCATGCCGACGGCGATGCCGGTGGCGCCGTTGACCAGCAGGTTGGGAAACGCGGCCGGGAGCACGTCCGGCTGGGTGAGCTGGTTGTCGTAGTTGGGGACGAAGTCCACGACGTCCTCGTCGAGGTGGTCCGTCAGCGTCAGGGCAGCCGCCGCCAGGCGGGCCTCCGTGTACCGCGGTGCTGCCGGGCCGTCGTCGAGCGAGCCGAAGTTGCCGTGGCCGTCGATCAGCGGCAGCCGCAGCGAAAAGTCCTGCGCCATCCGGACCATGGCGTCGTAGATGGCCGTATCGCCGTGCGGGTGCAGCTTGCCCATGACCTCGCCCACCACACGGGCGCTTTTTACATGGCCGCGGTCCGGGCGAAGGCCCATCTCGCTCATCATGTAGAGGATGCGGCGCTGAACCGGCTTCAGGCCGTCGCGGGCGTCCGGGAGGGCCCTCGAATAGATGACCGAATATGCGTACTCGAGGAACGAGCCTTCCATTTCCGATGTGACGTCGATATCAACGATATTTTCGGTGTAGTCCTGGACGGCGTCCCCTGCCGGGGCGGAACTTTGGCGGCGGGCCATGGGGCTGGTGGATCCTTAACGGTTTACTGGCGGAGTTTTAGCTAGGCTAAGCCTATGGTGGATCAGCCCGGGGACGGCGTATATCCGGAATATTGGGAAGCCGATGTTGTTCTGCGGGACGGCGGGACGGCTCATTTGCGCCCCATCCACCCCTCTGATGCCGATGCGGTGCAGGCTTTCCATACCGGCCAATCGCAGAAATCCATCTACATGCGGTTCTTCGCCTTCAAGGCGCGGCTCTCCAGCAAGGAGCTGAAGCGCTTCACGGAGGTGGACTACAAGGACCGGGTGGCGCTGGTGATCACCATCGGCGGGGAAATCCTGGGCATCGGCCGCTACGACCGGCTGGCCGATCCCGAAGAAGCCGAGGTTGCCTTCAATATAGCCGACGCCCACCAGGGCCGCGGCATCGGGTCCATCCTGCTGGAGCACCTGGCCGCCGCTGCCCGCGAAAACGGCATCCGCAAATTCAGCGCCGAAGTGCTGCCGGAAAACCGCAAGATGCTGATGGTCTTCTCCGACGCCGGATACGACGTCAAACGGCACTTCGACGACGGCGTCGTGAGCCTGGAGTTCAACATCGACCCCACGGAAAAGTCCCGGGCAGTGATGGAGGCACGTGAACACCGTGCGGAGGCGCGCAGCATCCAGGAGCTGCTGGCGCCGTCGTCGGTTGCCGTGATCGGTGCCAGCCGCAAATGGGGCACGGTGGGCTACCAGCTGCTCGAGCACATCATTGAAGGCGGCTTCACCGGCCCCGTCTATGCCATCAACCCTGAAGCCCTCGAACTCGCCGGGATGCTGTCCTTCGCCCGGCTCGCCGAAGTGCCTGACGCCGTCCGGCTGGCCGTCATAGCCGTCCCGTATGAGGAAGTTCCGAACGTGGTGGCGGACTGCGCGGCGGCGGGGGTCAAAGGCGTCGTCGTCGCCACGGCCGGGTACGCCGACGACGGCGAACGCGGGCTGGCACGGCAGCGCGAGCTGGTCCGGCAGGCCCGGTCCAACGGGATGCGCGTGATCGGCCCGGCGTCCCTCGGCATCGTCAATACCAACCCGGCGGTGTCCCTGAACGCGTCCATGGCACCGAGCCTGCCCCGCCGCGGCGGCCTGGGCCTGTTCAGCCAGTCCGCGGCCATCGGGGTATCCCTCTACGCGGCCTCCAGCCGGCGCCGCGTGGGCCTCTCCACCTTCCTTTCCGCCGGCAACCGCGCGGACGTCTCCGGCAACGACATGATGCAGTTCTGGGAAGACGACGCCGACACCGCCGCGGTGGGGCTCTACCTCGAATCCATCGGCAACCCGCGCAAGTTCTCCCGGCTGGCACGGCGGCTGGCCCGCACCAAGCCCGTCATCGTGGCGAAGTCGGACGCCATGGGGCTCCAGCTGCCGCCGGGGCATGCCGTGCGCACCACCCAGGCGCCCGCCGGCGCCCTCGACGCCATGATGCGCCAGGCGGGTGTCATCCGGGTGGAAACCATTGAGCAGCTCATGGACGTCGCCCAGATCGTTTCCGGCCAGCCCCTGCCTGCCGGAGCGGACATCGCCGTGTTCAGCAACTCCCGGGCACTCGGCAAAGTGGTGGCGGACGCTGCCGCCGCGAACGGGCTGGGCGTTGAGCGGATCGTCACCGACGTGGACCTCGACGCCGGCATGTCCCTGGCGCTGCCGGCCCTCCGCGAAAGCCTGGCCCGGACCCTCGCTTCCGACTCCGTTCACGCCGTGGTGATAGCCCTGCTCCCCGCGCGCGGCCTCACTGTGGAGAAAATCGCGGGTGTCCTGGCGGAATGCTCGGCGGCGGCCGGGAAACCGGTGGTTGCCGCCTTCACAGGCATCCTGGACCCGTCCATCTACGTCGAGGGTATGGTCGGCGCAGACGCAGCCACCGGTTCCGTGCCGTGCTACTCCAACCCGGGCGCCGCCGTTGCGGCGCTCGCCGCCGTCGTGAAGTACGCCGAGTGGGTGGTCCGCGACAAGGGCCTGTTCGTGGAGCCGGAAGGCTGTGACCAGGAAAGCGTCAGGGCCGAACTGGAGGACCTGCTCCACGACGTCCCCGGTGAGCAGCTGGTGCAGCTCGCCCCCGCGACAGCAGCCACCCTGCTGGCCCATTACGGCATCCACGTGGTTCCCTCCGAAGGCTTCGAAACGCCCGACCAGGCCGTGGCGGCCGCGGACCGGCTGGGCTGGCCGGTGGTGCTCAAGACCATGGACCCCGCCCTGCGCCACAGGCTCGACCTTGGTGGCGTGCGGCTGGACATCCAGGACGCGGACTCATTGCGACGGAACATCATCCAGATGCACCGCGCCCTGGCGCCGTACGGATCGCCATCGATGGAAATCCAGACCATGGCGCCGGTGGGGCAGGCCTGCACGTTCCGCGCCATTGAAGATCCGCTGCTGGGTCCCGTGGTGTCCTTCGGACTGGCCGGTGACGCCGTGAACCTGCTGGAGGACTGGTCCCACCGGGTTCCCCCGCTCTCCGGGGCCGACGTCCACGACTTCATCCGCGCGCCGCGTGCGGCCCGGAAACTGTTCGGCTACCAGGGGCTGCCGGCGGTGGATGTGGCGGCGCTGGAGGACATTGCCGCGCGGCTGACCAGGCTGAAGGACAACCACCCCGAAATCGCGTTGATTGAGTTCAACCCCGTGCTGGCCGGTCCCGGCGGTGCATCGATCCTGTCCGCCGATGTCCGGATCGCCAATGCCGCCCAGCGGACCGACAGTGCGCGGCGGGCAATGCGGAGCTAGCACGGACTGCGGCCGTGGGTCCCGCCTGCCCGCTTGGCCGGTGGCTCCGCCTGCCCGCTTGGGCGGGGGCGGGACACACAGTTAGCAAGTGCACAGCCGATCTGTGAAAATGGGGTAATGACCCAGCCTCCCACGTCGAAGCCGCAAGCACCCCGCTCCGGTCACCAGGCCGCACCCAGCCACAGCGCACATGACCACGGTGCCCAGGGCCAGAGCCTCGAAGGGGCGCTCCAGCAGGCAGGCTTCTACCCCCGGCTTGTCGCCGATGTTGTTGACGACGCCCTTGACGGCCGCGACTGCATGGCGCACCTTGTGCACCTGGAAACCCACTTCGACCGCGCCGAGGTCCGCCGCCACATCACCGTGCTGGTGTTGACGGACGACATGCTGGTCATTGCGCACGTTGACGACCAGCAGCTGGATGAGGCCGGGGAACAGATCGTTGCGCAGATTTCCACCGAGTCCGTGCCCGTGGCGCAGATCCGCTCCGTGGTGCTCAGCTACATGTACGCCCAGCCGCAGAACTACAAGCCGTCCGATCCTGTCCGCGAGCTGACCCTGTCCATTGCCTGGTCCGGCGGCCAGCGGCTGGACATGGGTCCGGCCAGCTGCGGCGACCCGCAGTGCGAAGCTGACCACGGCTACAGCGGCACCATCGCCCAGGAGGACATTGTGCTGCGGATCAGCGCCGAAGCCGACGGCCTGCAGGCCGTGCAGGACGCGAAGCTGTTCGCCCGGGCCCTGCGCGCTGTCAACACCGGCTCGGCCGCGCCCGTCCCGCACAGCGGCCCCGTGGCCGCGCCGCGTCCGCGCACCGGTGTTTTCGGAAACCGCCTCAGCCGCGGACACCAGCGCTGAGATGACGCCCGAAAACCCCTCAGAACCGTCAGTCATCGCCATCGCCGAAGGTGCCCCGGCTCCGTCGCCGTTGCCACCGGCGCCCGCCTTCGGCCAACGGTCCATCGCGGAAGTCCTCACCAGCGCTGCAGCCAGCCTCGGGATCGAGGGCTTTGAGAACAGGCTGAACCTGCCGGCGGCCAAAAGGGTGTGCGTTGTCCTGGCCGATGGCCTGGGCCGCAACCTGCTCAAACAGAAATCGGCGCACACCCCCTTCCTCCGGTCGGTGATGCAGCAGGGCCAGGGAGCCGTACCGGTGGCCCTGGACTCAGCTTTTCCGTCCACCACTGCGTCCTCCCTCGCCAGCTTCGGCACCGGGCTCCCGGCCGGCCAGCACGGCATGGTGGGCTATGACGTCCTGGACCCGAGGCAGGACAAAGTGGTCAACATGCTGGGCAACTGGGATGCCGGTGTGGACCCCCGCGAGTGGCAGCCGTTTCCCACCGTCTTCGAGCGGGCATCCGCCCACACGGACGTCAGCACCATCAGCCTGCCGCAGTTCGGCGCGTCACCCATGACGCAGGCTGCGCTGCGGGGAGGCCGGTTCATCGCCGCCAGCACCCCGCACGCCAGGACTGCCGCGGCGGCAGAGGCCATGCTTGGTGCCGAAAGCTCCCTCATGTACTTCTACGTCAACGACCTGGACAAGGCCGGGCACCGCTACGGCTGCCAGTCGGCTCAGTGGGAACACCAGCTCGAAGAACTGGACGCAACCGTACGGCGGCTCAACGCCAGCCTGCCGCCGGGGACCACGGTCCTGCTGACGGCGGACCACGGCATGCTCGATGTCCCCGAATCCCAGCGTTTCGACTACTCCGCCGAGCCGGCCCTCATCGACGGTGTGCGGCACACGGCGGGGGAGCCCCGCATGGTGCATCTGTACCTTGAGCCCGGAGCCGGGGAGCAGCACCGCGCCCGGCTGATCGACGCCTGGCGCGCCAGGTTCGGCGACAGGATCTGGGCGTTCACCCGGGAAGAGGCTGTCTCCGCCGGGCTGTTCGGCGCCGTCAGGCCGGAGGTCAGCCCACGGATCGGGGACGTTATGGTCGCAGCCCGGGACGCCCTGGCGTTGTACGACACCCGCCGCGTCCGTCCTACCGCCCTGGAAGTGGT
Organism: Arthrobacter sp. NPDC093128; assembly: GCF_040683875.1. Classification (NCBI taxonomy): domain Bacteria; kingdom Bacillati; phylum Actinomycetota; class Actinomycetes; order Micrococcales; family Micrococcaceae; genus Arthrobacter; species Arthrobacter sp. NPDC093128. Next base: position 101,346 of record NZ_JBFBEY010000016.1, on the reverse strand, counting down.
GGGGCAGCACGGCTCACTGACCAAAGCGGAGCGTGAGGTTCCGCTGCTCTGCTTCCAGGCCCAGGGCAGAAAGGGAGCGCGTGGCTGAACTCGTCTTCTTCTCAGGCACCATGGACTGCGGAAAATCCACCCTCGCCCTGCAGATGGACCACAACCACAGGGCCCGGGGACGCGGCGGCGTCCGGTTCAGCCGCAACGACCGCGCCGGCGGTGCCCGGATCTCCAGCCGCCTCGGGCTGGAGACGGACTGCGTGGAGGTCCTGGACACCACGGACTTCTGGGACGAGGTGATCGGGCGCCGGACCCGCGGCCTCCGCGTGGACTACCTCATCTGTGATGAAGCCCAGTTCTACTCGCCGTTGCAGGTGGAGCAGCTGGCCCGCATTGTGGACGAGATCGACGTCGATGTGTTTGCCTTCGGCATCAGCGCGGACTTCCGCACCCGGCTGTTTCCGGGATCCCAGCGGCTGATCGAACTCGCGGACCGTGTCCAGGTCCTGCAAGTGGAAGCGCTGTGCTGGTGCGGACGCCGGGCGACCCACAACGCCCGCACAGTTGACGGCGTGATGGTCACCGAAGGCGCGCAGGTCGTGGTGGGCGACGTCGACATGGCCGGCGACCCAACCGGCGCCGGCGGAGCGGACCACACTCCTGTGGTGGGATACGAGACACTGTGCCGGCGGCACTTCATGCGGCGGGTCACGGCCCACGGGGCTAATATCATGGCCCAGCAGGACCAGTTGCTGCCGTTCGAGGTGGACGCCTGCATGTGGCGCGGCTCAGGGGAAACCGGCCGCAGCTGAGTGGCTAGGGAGCCCGCGGCAGATCCGTCGATGTCAAGTCAGTGGCCGGCAGGTCAGTCGCCGCGTGCGCCGAAGACTATTTCATCCCAGCTGGGCACGCTGGAGCGCTTGGGCTTGGACGGCTGCCGTTCGGGCTGTTCAACCTCACGCTCGCCACCGGTCTCATTCCTGGTACCGGCAGGTGCATCGTCCCGGCTCCGCCTGGGGCTCCCGCCGCCAAGCAGCTCATCCAGGCCGACGGTCGGAGCGGATTCGCGGTTCCAGCCGGACTGACGCCCGGGCGCCGCGTCCCTGACGGGCGTGGATTCAGGGGCGGTGACGGCTTCAGGGTGCGGGCTGTCGTGTGCCGCCGGAACGGTGCCGGACTCCGCCGCGGCCGCGTCGTCCGGATCCGTGACCGGGCGCAGCGGTGACGCCACAATCGTGATTTCGCGGGTCTCCGTGCTGACGCCGTCGTGAAGCTTCAGCCGGTCATCGCCGTCTTCGGAGTGCAGCGGAGCCAGGCTGAGGCGGGAAAGCATGGAGACGCGGCCATCGCGTTTCCGGGTGAAGGAATCTCCCTTGGCGGCCGGCGCATCGGCTTCCTCGCCGCTTTGCGCGCCGGTCCCGGGCTCTTCGGCCTCGGGCTCCGCCACCACTTCCGACGGCCGGGGGTGGGCGGCCGGAACGCCGTTGGTGAGCAGCATTGCCAGTGCGTCGTCGCCGTCTTCGTCCACACCCAGCCGCTGGCCGCGGCGGGAGCGCAGCATATCGAGAAGGCCGTCCGCGTCCTTGCCGGATTGTCCCGACGCCGTCCGGGCTGCTGCAGCCTCGGCATCTGTTTCAAAGTCGAACGGGCGGTCGGAAACTGCCGACAGCCGGCGGGCCGGGACCGGCCCGTCAAGCGGCTCCAGTTCGCTCAGCTGCTGTGCCCAGCGGTTGGCGTTCTGCAACGATTTCCGGGCAGGACTGAAGGTCCACATGGCCGGAGGTTCCTCGCCAATGCTGGCGTGCCCGCCGGGTTTGGTCTCAAAGCGGGCAACCACTGTCCAGGTTCCGTCCGGGCGCCGCCAGGAGTCCCATTCCACGGTTGAGGATTCGATGCCATGGGCCGTCAGCCGGTGCGCCACCATGTCGCCCAGGGTGGCCGGGTTGTCGCCGAAGGCGGAGCGGTAGACATCATGGCCGGGGGCGGGTGAAGCCACCTCGATTTTCCGGGCCTGCTGGGCCACGTACTCCCGTTCTGCGAGCACCGGACCTTCATACCGCTGGACCTTGGCCAGCGGAATGCCCGAGAGGTCTGAAACCTCGGCAGCCGTGGCACCGCTTCTGATGCGCGCCTGGATGTCCCGCGGGGACATTGCGACGGGCGCGGCTGTGGCAGCACCCCGCACCGGAGAGCGGCTGGCCGCGAGCCGGAGAGCTTCGTCGATCGGCAGCTGGAACATCTCGCCGCCGGTGCCGCTCAACAGGAGGTGCCCTCCGTCGTCGTGGACGCCTACAAGCCGTAGATCCTGCATACAAATCCTCCACCCTGGCATTACTGACATTCGAAACTCTGCCATCCGGCAGCCGTTTTTCCGGGGAGGGGAGAGGGCGCGCCGCGATATTCCGCGACTTTCCGGGCAGTACAGTGCGCTCCACCTGCCTTAGTCCGCCCTACGGCAGGTCTCCGCAGGTCTCCGCAGGGAATCAAGCGGGAAAGCTCTCGCTTTCACGGTCCGTTTGGGGAAAAATGGGCGCCTAAGTCGGGCACAAAACCGGGTAATCCAGCGTTTACATCGGTGAACCGGACCAGGAGACAGCCAAAGGGCGCCAATTGCCCGGGAGGTGCCGTCACCGGGGCCCGGCGATCCAACCGAACAAAGCGGAGTGTGAGCAGAAAACAATGGCGACAGATTATGATGCGCCGCGGAAATCAGAAGAGGACCTGAACGAAGATTCCATTGAGGAATTGAAGACCCGGCGTTCGGACAAGCCAACGGCTGTGGTGGATGTGGACGAAACCGACCTGGCCGAAGGCTATGAACTCCCGGGTGCTGACCTGTCCGGTGAGGAACTCCTGGTCCGCGTCATGCCGGCCCAGGCTGATGAATTTACCTGCTCGTCATGCTTCCTTGTCCGTCACCGCTCGCAGATCGCCCGCGAAAAGGACGGGTTGCTCTTCTGCAAGGACTGCGAGGGCTGACAGGGGCGGCGGGAGCCGTCCCCTAATGCCATGCGCGGGGCCGCGTCAGGAAGCGGTGAGGGCCGCCGTCAGCTGTGCCGGCCGCCGCGTGGACGTGAGCCAGTACGGCGTGGGATCGGAAGGATCCGTGATCTCGATCCTGACCACCGGGTCCACCCAGCCGCGGATGCAGAGATAAGCCAGTCCGTTCAGGCGGGGGCCGCGTTCGGCCGTGGCCTCCTTGCCGCTGAACGGCGTCACGGCACCGATGAAACGGCGCTCGATGGTGGCCCGCCCTACCTGGAGCGTTTCCGCGGTGACCGTGATCGACGGCGTGGACAGGACGAGCAGAACCGCGATGATGACGAAGAGCACCACTGCCGCCGTAATGCCGGCCGCAATGCTGATCGGGGCGAACACCAGGATGCCGGCGCCGGAGAGTCCGGCTGCCACCAGCCAGATCCACAGATTGGGGTGGAGCTTCTCGCTGTATAGAACGGTTGTTCCATGGGGTGTGCTGTTGGGGGCAGGCACAGCTGCGCTAGATTCCGGCATAGGCCCAGCTTTCCACCTTTTCCGGGGTATTTCACCTTGGCTTCAGCGCCGGCCGCGGCCCCCGGCGGCTAGGCCCAAGGCCGTTACGGGCGTTAGAGTGAATGACTGTGACTGAAGAAACTGCAGCCGTGAGTACTTTGCCGCCGAACTCCCTGGAAGGCAGCGCCGGTGCGTACGGATCGCCCACCCTGTCGGTCCAGCTGAAAATGCTCGACGCCGGCCTCGAAGCCCCCTCTTACGCCCACCCCGGCGATGCCGGCGCGGATCTCCGTGCGCGCGAGGACGTTGTCCTCGAACCGGGTGAGCGCCGGCTGGTCCCCACCGGGGTCTCTATCGCCTTGCCGAACGGCTACGTCGCCCTCATCCACCCGCGCTCGGGGCTCGCCACCAAGCACGGCCTGACAGTGGTCAACGCCCCGGGAACGGTCGACGCCGGATACCGCGGCGAGATCGCCGTGACTCTCCTGAACACGGACCGCGAGAACGCCATTGAGCTGCGGCGCGGCGATAGAATTGCCCAGATGGTCATTCAACGCGTGGAGTACGCGCAGTTTGTGGCCGTCGCGGAATTGAGCGACTCAGTCCGCGGTGACGGCGGCTTCGGTTCCACCGGCGGATTCGCGGCACCGCAGGCCTAGCCTCCGGCGCTGCCGCTACTGCTGGTTTTGCCAGTGCTGCAGGCGTTGCCGGTGCTGCATGACTTACCGCGCTGCCCGGGTGGCACCGCGGGACAAGATCACAACTAAGGAGACAACCCGATGGTTTTTGGGCGTGGCAAGAAGGCCAAGAAGGACCAGGCAGCAGAGCCCGGGGACACCCTGGAGACTGCAGAGGCCGTTGCCGCGGAAAGCACGGGCCGGGAAGCCACGGGGCCTTTCGACGTCTCGGAAATCGAGAGCACCAATGGATATGTGGACCTCGGCGCCCTCCTGATTGCACCCCGTGAAGGACTCCAGCTGCGCCTCGAGGTCGAGGAAGCCACCCAGCGGGTTGTGGCCGTCACCATGGACCTGGAAGGTTCGAGCCTGCAGCTGCAGGCCTTCGCTGCCCCGCGCAGCGAGGGACTTTGGGATGAAATCCGTGAGCAGATCGGACAGTCCGTGGGAAGCCAGGGCGGCCAGGTCGAAGAGGTCCCCGGCGCCTTCGGCACCGAGCTGGTGGCGAAGCTTCCGGCAGGCACGGGCGACGGCGCCGGCGGCTACCGCGTGGCCCGGTTCATCGGCGTCGACGGTCCCCGCTGGTTCCTGCGCGGCGTTCTGGGCGGCGAGGCTGCCATTGACCGAGACGCCGCCGCAAACCTCGAATCCCTGTTCCGGCAGATCGTGGTGGTCCGGGGCGAGAGCCCCATGCCGCCGCGTGACCTGCTTCAGCTCCGCCTGCCGAAGGACTCGACCCCTCAGCCGCCGCAGGGCGCACCCGAATTCGAGCAGCCCGAGCGCGGACCGGAGATCACCCAGATTGGCTGACCCGGCCGGCGAATTTCCGCAGCCCGTACTCTCCATCAGTGGATTGCCGGACCGTGGGCGTGTGCTCTGCCGTGGCTTTATTGAATCCGTGACCTACGTTCCGGCCACGCAGGTGGCCTCGTTCACCGCGATCGTCACGGACCACGACGATGTCCCGCGAGGCAAGGCCGGCTTCGTCCCGGCCGCCGCGGAGCCGCCGACGGCGCGGAAACCCGGGGGACCGGGCCGCCGCGACCGGCTGCGGGTCGTGTGGCTCGGCCGGCGGCGGGTTTCCGGCGTGGACGCGGGCTGCGAGCTTCGGCTGGAAGGCATGCTGACGTTCCGCGACGGCCTTCCCACCATGTTCAATCCCCGCTACGAAATACTGTCCCGCCAGGAGAACCAATGACGCCGTCCGAGAACCCGGATCCCGCAGCCGGGCCCGCCGCGTCCGAACCGGTCAAACCGACACCCACGCCGGAGACCCCTTCAATGGCCCAGTTCGCGGAAGACTACGCGGTCAAGGCCGGGCTGCACCGGTCTAAGGACGGCAGCATTGACGTGCTCAAGAGCGCAGGCGGCGTACAGGGCATCGCCGAGAGCATTCTTCCTGGCCTCATGTTCCTGGTGGCCTTCACCATAACGCGCGAGCTGACCCTCTCCCTGATTGCCGCCCTGGCGGCGGCGGCGGCTTTCACCGTGGCCAGGCTGGTCCAGCGGCGTCCGCTGACCCAGGCACTGGCCGGGATCGCCGGCGTCGGCATCTCCGCGTGGCTGGCCAACACCACCGGCAAGGCGGAGGACTTCTATGTCCTCGGATTCCTTACCAACGCCGCCTACATCACGGGGATGGTGATTTCCATTGCGCTCCGCTGGCCCATTGCCGGGCTGCTGTTCGGCTTCATCCGGAACGAGGGCCTGGAATGGCGCAAGGATCCCGCCCGCGTCCGGGCCTACCGCCTGGGCACGTGGGTGATCGTGGCCGTCCTTGCGCTGCGGCTGCTGGTCCAGGTGCCGCTGTATCTCCTCGGCGAGCAGGGACTGGCAGGCCTCGCGACCACGCGGCTCATCATGGGTGCCCCGCTGTACATCCTGGGCATCTGGGTTGCGTGGCTTATCACCAAGCCCGTGACGCCGGCGTCGCCGTCAGCGCAGCCGGGTGATCGTTCGCAGCCGGGTTCGCCGCCACAGCACTAGCCGTCGAAGCCGTCCTCCTCCGGAGCCTGCTGCTCCGGCCTTTCGGCGGCATCCGGGTGCCCGTCGTCTGATCCGTGCTGCCGGTCCGGTTCGTGGTCCTGCTGCTGGTCGGGGGACAGCAGCGCCCGGAGGTCGTCTTCGGCGGCGATGGTGGTGACGAAAAACAGTTCGTCGCCACCGTCGATCACGTCGTCCCGGCTGGGCGTGATGGGCGCCTGGTCCCGGAGGATCGCCACGAGCGTGGAGTCTTCGGGCCAGTCGATGCCTCCCACGGTGAGCCCGATGACATGCGAGTCGTGGGGCACCGTGAACTCCACGAGTGACGAAACCCCCGTCTGCAGGGTGAGCAGCCGGACGAGGTCCCCGATTTCCACTGCTTCCTCAACTAGGGCGGTCATGAGCTGCGGGGTGTTGACGGCGACGTCGACACCCCACGAATCGTTGAACATCCAGTCGTTCTTGGGGTTGTTGACGCGCCCGACAGTTCGGCCGACGCCGAACTCGGTCTTCGCCAGCAGCGACACCACAAGGTTGACCTTGTCGTCTCCAGTGGCGGAAACCACCACTTCGGCGTCTTCGAGCTTGGCATCCTGGAGCGTGCTCAGCTCGCAGGCATCCCCGACCAGCCAGTGCGCGCCCCGGAGCCCGCTGCGCCCGATGACTTCCGGTTTCAGGTCGATCAGCAGGATCTCGTGCTTGTGGGCGAGGAGTTCGCGGGCGATCGAGGAACCGACGCTGCCTGCCCCGACGATGACGACTTTCACTTACTTCTCCTTGGGGGGTTCTTTGGCAAGAATGTGGCCGACTTCGGCGCTTCGGTCCACGCGCAGCATGGCGTGGACCGTGTCGCCCTCCTGGTAGGACGTACCGGCCCCGGGAAGCATGCCTTCGCCGAACCGGGTCAGGTAGGCAACCCGGATTCCGGCTACCGTTTCGATTTCGGCCACGGCGTGGCCAACCCAGGATGGGTCGAGGTCGATTTCGGCGAGGACCAGGCGGCCCGACGGCTCACGGAAATCCCCGGCAAGGTGCTGTTCGGGCAGGATCCGGCGCAGCACCTGGTCTGCGCTCCACCGCACTGCCGCGACCGTGGGAATGCCCAGCCGCTGGTAGATTTCGGCCCGGCCGGGGTCGTAGATTCTGGCCACCACGTGGGGCACATGGAACGTCTCGCGGGCAACCCGGGTGGCCAGGATATTGGAGTTGTCACCGCTGGAGACTGCGGCGAAGGCATAAGCCTCGCTCACGCCTGCCTGCTTCAGGGTTTCCCGGTCGAACCCGACTCCGGTCACCTTGCGGCCGGAAAACCCGGTGCGCAGCCTGCGGAAGGCACGGTCGTCCTGGTCGATGATGGCCACCGAGTGGCCCGCATCCTCGAGGGTGTGCGCCAGTGTTGCTCCCACGCGCCCACAACCCATGATCACGAAGTGCGCCACCCGTGCCTCCTCAGTCATTTTTCCTGTTGCTTCGTAAGACTCTACCGGCCCGCCGGGCCGCCCTGCCCAGCGTCCGGCAGATCCCTCCCGGGCCCCGCGGAGGCACCGTGCGGAGGCCGTCATGACATCGCGTCCGAATCAGACTAGCTTTGTGGAGTGCTGACAATATTGAATGCCGTGAAGCGGGTGCTCGTGGGGAGGCCCTTCCGGAACGACCGGCTGGCCCACACGCTGTTGCCCAAGCGGATCGCGCTTCCGGTTTTCGCCTCAGACGCGCTGTCCTCAGTGGCTTATGCGCCCGATGAAATCCTGCTGACCCTGGCCTTGGCAGGTGTCAGTGCGGTGGCGTTCTCCCCGTGGGTGGGTCTCGCCGTCATGGTGGTGTTGCTCACGGTGGTGGCCTCCTACCGCCAGAACGTGCACGCCTACCCGTCCGGCGGGGGCGACTACGAAATAGCCAACGTCAACCTGGGCAAATACGCCGGCTTGACGGTTGCCTCGGCACTCCTGGTGGACTACGTGCTAACTGTCGCCGTCTCGATGTCATCGGCCGCGACGTACCTCACCGCCGCAGTTCCGGCACTTCACGGCCAGCAGGCGCTGATCGCCACCGTGGGCGTGGTCCTCCTGGCTCTCGTGAACCTGCGCGGGATCAAGGAAGCCGGCAGCGTTTTCGCCGTCCCCACATACATCTTCATGGCATCCATCCTGGGCATGACCGCCATCGGTATCTTCCAGGCGGTCACCGGCCAACTGGGGGAGGCCCCGTCCGCAGACTTCACGATCGTGCCGCAGGCCGGTTTCGACGAGGGGCTGGTGGGGCTGGCCGGCGCCTTCCTGCTGCTCCGGGCGTTCTCCTCGGGTGCCGCGGCCCTGACCGGCGTGGAAGCCATCAGCAACGGCGTCCCCAACTTCCAGAAACCCAAGAGCAAGAACGCGGCAACCACCCTGCTCCTGCTCGGCCTCATCGCCTCGTCCATGCTGGCCGGCATTATCTACCTCGCGAATGCCACCAAGGTGCACATTGTGCTGGACCCGGCCACGGAATTCCTGGTCAACGGGCAGCCCCTCCCGGAGGGCTACATCCAAAGCCCGGCCATCAGCCAGATAGCCCAGACCATTTTCGGCCCCGGCTCGCTGATGTTCTACATCGTGGTTGCCGCGACGGGCGTGATCCTGGTTTTTGCCTCCAACACCGCCTTCAACGGCTTCCCGGTCCTCGGATCCATCCTGGCGCAGGACGGCTACCTGCCGCGCCAGCTGCGCACGCGCGGTGACCGCCTGGCCTTCAGCAACGGCGTCCTGGCCCTCGCCGCCGGCGCCCTGGTGCTCATCCTGGCGTTCAACGCCGACGTCACCAAGCTCATCCAGCTCTACATCGTGGGCGTTTTCATTTCCTTCACGGCAAGCCAGCTCGGCATGGTCAGGCACTGGGGGCGCGAACTGAAGCTCGCGCGGGACAAGACAGTCCGCCGCCGGATGCTCAAGTCGCGCACCATCAACATGATCGGGTTCGGCATGACCGCCCTGGTCCTCACCATCGTCCTGATCACCAAGTTTGAGCAGGGAGCCTGGATCGCCCTGCTGGCGATGTTCGTGCTCTTCCTCATCATGTGGAGCATCCGCGCGCACTACGACAACGTAGCCAAGGAACTCGCCGTGGATGAGGATTCCTCTCCCCGCGCCCTGCCGTCCCGGGTGCACGCCGTGCTGCTGGTTTCCCACGTCCGCAAGCCCGTCCTGCGGGCGCTGGCCTACGCCCGCGCGTCGCGGCCGTCGAGGCTCGACGCCATCACGGTGGACATCAACTCCGACGAAACCGCCCACACCCTTGCCGACTGGGAAAAACTGGAGATTCCGGTGCCGCTCACCGTTCTCGCCAGCCCGTACCGGGAAACCGTGACGCCCATTATGGAGTATGTGAAGAACATGCGGCGGGATTCGCCCCGCGACCTCATCGTCGTCTACATCCCCGAATACGTCGTGGGTAAGTGGTGGGAACAACTGGTCCATAACCAGACCGCCCTGCGTATCAAGACCCGTCTCCATTTCGAGCCGGGAGTCATGGTGGCCAGTGTGCCCTGGCAGCTGAAATCGTCCGAAGAAGCAAAGAAAATGCAGGATATCCAATGAGCTCCGAGACCCAGACCCGCACACATGCCGAACTCGTGGTGGATATCGGGCCCATAGCCCACGGGGGGCACTGCGTTGCCCGCCACGAAGGCCGCGTGGTGTTCGTCCGCCACGCCATCCCGGGCGAAAAAGCACGGATCCGGCTGACCGACGCCGGCGAGGGATCCAAATTCTGGCGCGCCGACGTCGTGGAAGTGCTCGAGGCCTCGCCCGAGCGGGTACCGCATTTCTGGCACTTGGCGGACTCCTTGCGGTCGTGGTCCCACGGCCACGCGCCCGTGGGCGGTGCGGAGCTGGGCCACGTGTCCCTCGAGCACCAGCGGGGCCTCAAGGCTGCAGTCCTGGCCGAACAGCTGAAGCGGCTGGCCGGCGTCGAACATCCCGAGGTGTGGGCGGACCCCGCCGGGCGCGGGAACATCGTTGAACCTGTGGGTGAGGCTGCGGCCGCCGGCACGGCGGACGCACCGGGCCTGGGCTGGCGCACCAGGGCAAGTTTTGCCGTAACGCCCGGCGGCAAGCTGGGCATGCACGCCCACCGTTCCGACCAGGTCATTCCCGTCCGCGAGATGCCGCTGGCTGTGGCCGGCATCAACGACCTCCGGCTGTGGGACATTGACCTCCAGGGCATTGACCGCGTGGAAGTCGCCGCTCCCGCCAACGGATCGCGCCCGCTGGTGCTGCTGGCTCCGGCCGCAGGCACGCGCGCAAAGCGCCTCAGCGCCATCCTGGCCCAGTTGCCCGCCGACGTTTCGGTGGCCAGCTTCGACCCCGCCAACGGCGAGGCGCTCCAGCTGCGCGGGCGCACCTGGGTGCAGGAGTCGGCGGCAGGCCATGAGTACCGGGTCACAGGGGAGGGCTTCTGGCAGATCCACCGGGACGCACCGGACACGCTTGTCGGCGCGGTCAGGGACTTCCTTCACGACGGCGGCTACCTGGAACCGGGCGCGGTGGTGGCGGACCTGTACGCAGGCGCCGGGCTGTTCACGGCCGCGCTGGCCGACGCCGTGGGCGTCACTGGTTCCGTGCTGTCCGTCGAAGGCGCTCCCGGCACCAGCCGGGATGCCCGGAAGAACCTGCACGGCGCACCGCAGGTGGAGATCGTGCAAGGACGGGTGGAACGCGTGCTGCGCCAAACGCCCCGCAACTTCGACGCCCTGGTGCTCGACCCGCCGAGGGCAGGCGCGGGCAAGGCAGTGGTCGGCCAGCTGATGGCGGCAGGTCCCCGGGCAATCGCCTACGTGTCCTGCGACCCGGCGTCCTTCGCCCGGGACCTGGGGTACTTCCAGCAGGGCGGCTGGGCACTTGCCGGGCTGCGGGCGTTCGACCTGTATCCGCACACCCACCACATGGAGACAGTGGCGTTGCTGACGCCCCGCCCCTGATGTGACTAGGATGGGCGTAGTAGTCCCACGTCGCGCGCCGGATTCCCGGCTGACCCCATGCTCTTTTGTATGACCTTGCACTAATTAGGATGGCCTAACTAGCAAGCGGTCAACCGCGCGACAAAGATGAAACTGTTGCGAGAGGAGTCCTGCGATGAGCATTGTGGACAGCTTCGGTTCAAAAGGCAAACTTAATGTAGCCGGTACCGAATACGAAATTTTCCGGTTGAACTCCGTTGAAGGTGCAGAAAACCTTCCGTTCAGCCTCAAGGTATTGCTTGAAAACCTGTTGAGGACCGAGGACGGCGCGAACATCACGGCCGATCACGTCCGAGCACTGGCCGGCTGGGATCCCAACGCCCAGCCCGACACTGAAATCCAGTTCACGCCGGCGCGCGTGATCATGCAGGACTTCACTGGCGTGCCCTGTGTTGTTGACCTCGCCACCATGCGTGAGGCCGTCAAGGAGCTCGGCGGTGACCCCAAGCGGGTGAACCCGCTGGCACCTGCCGAGATGGTGATCGACCACTCGGTGCAGATCGACGCATTCGGTAACTCCGGCGCACTGGAGCGCAACATGGAGATCGAATACCAGCGAAATGGTGAGCGCTACCAGTTCCTGCGCTGGGGCCAGACCGCGTTTGACGACTTCAAGGTCGTCCCGCCGGGAACCGGCATTGTGCACCAGGTCAACATCGAGTACCTGGCCCGCACGGTCATGACCCGCGAAATTGACGGCGTCCTGCGTGCCTACCCGGACACCTGCGTCGGCACCGACTCGCACACCACCATGGTCAACGGCCTTGGCGTGCTGGGCTGGGGCGTTGGCGGCATCGAGGCCGAGGCCGCAATGCTGGGCCAGCCCGTTTCCATGCTGATCCCGCGCGTCGTGGGCTTCAAGCTGACCGGTTCCATCCCGGCCGGCGCCACCGCCACCGACGTCGTCCTCACCATCACCGAGCAGCTGCGCAAGCACGGTGTTGTGGGCAAGTTCGTGGAGTTCTACGGCGAGGGTGTGGCGGCAGTGCCGCTGGCCAACCGCGCCACCATCGGCAACATGAGCCCGGAGTTCGGCTCCACGGCCGCCATGTTCCCGATCGACGACGTCACCATCGAGTACCTGCGCCTCACCGGCCGCTCCGAGCAGAACGTTGCACTCGTGGAGGCCTACGCGAAGGAACAGGGCCTCTGGCACGATCCGTCGCACGAGATCAAGTTCTCCGAGTACCTCGAGCTGGATCTGTCCACGGTTGTTCCCTCCATCTCCGGCCCGAAGCGTCCCCAGGACCGCATCGAGCTCACGGATGCCAAGGAGCAGTTCCGCAAGGACATCCACAACTACGTGAGCATCGAAGACGGCAGCGTCGACGAGTCCCTGGAAGAATCCTTCCCGGCCTCCGATCCGCCCTCGTTCACCCACGCTGATTCCCACACCACGGAAACCGCACGCGTGGTCTCCGCAGCGAACGGTGCCCACGGACGTCCGTCCACCCCGGTGCACGTTGTCACCGAAGACGGCCGCGAGTTCGAGCTGGACCACGGAGCGGTGTCCATCGCCTCGATCACGTCCTGCACCAACACGTCCAACCCGTCCGTGATGCTCGCCGCAGCACTGCTGGCGCGCAACGCCGTGGACAAGGGCCTGACCTCGAAGCCGTGGGTCAAGACCTCCGTGGCTCCCGGTTCCAAGGTAGTCACCGACTACTACGAGAAGTCCGGCCTCACCCCGTACCTGGAGAAGCTCGGCTTCTACATCGTGGGCTACGGCTGTGCCACCTGCATCGGCAACTCGGGCCCGCTCGACGCCGAAATCTCCGAGGCCATCCAGGCCAACGACCTTTCGGTCACCGCCGTGCTGTCCGGTAACCGCAACTTCGAAGGCCGGATCAACCCGGACGTGAAGATGAACTACCTGGCCTCCCCGCCGCTGGTCATCGCCTACGCCCTGGCCGGTTCCATGGACTTCGACTTCGACACCGATTCACTCGGACAGGACGAAGCCGGCAACGAGGTCTACCTGAAGGACATCTGGCCGAACCCGGTCGAGGTCCAGCAGGTCATCGATTCCTCCATCGACAAGGAAATGTTCGCCCGCGGCTACGAGGGCGTCTTCGACGGCGACGACCGCTGGAAGGCCCTCGACACCCCGGCCGGCGACACCTTCGCCTGGGACGAGAAGTCCACGTATGTCCGGAAGCCCCCGTACTTCGAGGGCATGAAGGCCAAGCCGGAGCCCGTTACGGACATCTCCGGTGCCCGCGTGCTGCTCAAGCTCGGCGATTCCGTCACCACGGACCACATCTCCCCGGCGGGTTCCTTCAAGTCGGACACCCCGGCCGGCCAGTACCTCCTGGCCAACGGTGTGGAGCGCAAGGACTTCAACTCCTACGGTTCGCGCCGTGGCAACCACGAAGTCATGATCCGCGGCACCTTCGCGAACATCCGCATCAAGAACCAGCTGCTGGACGGCGTCGAAGGCGGTTTCACCCGCGACTTCACGCAGGCAGACGGCCCCCAGGCCTATGTCTACGACGCCGCCCAGAACTACCAGGCAGCCGGCACCCCGCTGGTGGTCCTGGCAGGCAAGGAGTACGGCTCCGGTTCGTCCCGTGACTGGGCTGCCAAGGGCACCGCGCTCCTGGGCGTCAAGGCTGTCGTGGCCGAAAGCTACGAGCGCATCCACCGCTCCAACCTGATCGGCATGGGCGTCCTGCCGCTGCAGTTCCCGGCCGGCGAATCAGCTGCCACCCTGGGCCTGACCGGTACGGAAACCTTCGCAGTCGAGGGCGTCACCGCCCTGAACGAAGGCACCACGCCGAAGACGCTCAAGGTCACCGCCACGGCTGAAGACGGCTCCGCCAAGTCCTTCGATGCGGTCCTCCGCATCGATACCCCGGGCGAAGCCGACTACTACCGCAACGGCGGCATCCTGCAGTACGTGCTGCGCCAGATCTCCGCTAACTAGCGGCAGCGGGCAACACCGGCGCCATCAAAAGCCCCGGCCTGTCAGAGACAGGCCGGGGCTTTTGCGTTGCGCCGCCAGGCCGCGGCGCCCGTCCAGCCTCCAAGGCGTTAGAGTTAAAAGGCATGTCTACCACCCGAAGGAGGCCCCGTTGGGAATTTTGGACACCATCCGGAATCCGCAGGACCTGAGCAAGTTGACCGAAGAACAGCTGTCCCAGCTGGCTACGGAGGTCAGGAGTTTCCTGATCGGCAACGTGTCGCAGACGGGTGGCCACCTCGGACCGAATCTCGGTGTCGTGGAACTGACCATCGCCGTACACCGTATTTTTGACTCTCCCCGCGACAGCATCGTCTTTGATACCGGACACCAGTCGTATGTCCACAAACTCCTGACCGGACGCCAGGACTTCAGCACCCTCCGCCAGGAAGGCGGAATGTCCGGTTACCCGGACCGGGCCGAGTCCGAGCACGACATCGTGGAGAGCTCCCACGCGTCCTCCTCGCTGTCCTGGGCCGACGGCATCTCCCGCGCCCGGCAGTTGACCGGCGACGGCGACCGCTATGTGATTGCCGTGGTGGGCGACGGCGCCCTGACCGGTGGCATGGCCTGGGAAGCGATCAACAACATCGCCGCGGACAAGCGCCGGCGCGTGGTCATCGTGGTCAATGACAACGGCCGGTCCTATGCACCCACCGTCGGCGGCTTTGCAGACTACCTCGCATCACTGCGTCCCACCATCGATTCCTTCCGCGCAGCCCCGGCCTACGAGGGAACCCTGGACTGGTGGAAGCGGAAGCTGCAAAACGGCGGACCGGTGGGCCAGTTCACCTACCGCAGCCTGCATGCCATGAAGAAGGGCATCAAGGACTGGTGGGCGCCCCAGGGCATGTTCGAAGACCTTGGCATGAAGTACATCGGCCCCGTCGACGGCCACAACCTCCAGGCCATGGAGCACGCGCTCTCCACTGCCAGGAACTACGCCGGTCCGGTCATCGTGCACGCGATGACCGAAAAGGGCCACGGCTACGCGCCCGCGCGCGCCCACGAGGCTGACCAGTTCCACGCCGTGGGCATCATCGATCCCGAAACCGGCGTGCCCACCGAAGCCGGCGGGGCCCAGTCCTGGACGTCGGTCTTCGCCGACGAGATCGCCGCCATCGCCGATGAGCGCAAGGACATCGTGGGCATCACCGGCGCCATGCTCATTCCTGTGGGCCTGCACAAATTCGCGGCACGGCACCCGGAACGCGTCTTCGACGTCGGCATTGCCGAGCAGCACGCGCTGACCTCCGCCGCCGGTATGGCCTTCGGCGGGCTCCACCCCGTGGTTGCCGTCTACGCCACGTTCCTGAACCGCGCCTTCGACCAATTGCTGATGGACGTTGCACTGCACCGGGCCGGCGTCACCATCGTGCTGGACCGTGCCGGCGTCACAGGACCGGACGGCGCCAGCCACCACGGCATGTGGGACATGGCCATGGTGCAGATCGTTCCGGGCCTCCACCTGGCCGCGCCCCGCGACGCCACACGGCTCCGTGAAGAACTCCGCGAAGCCGTGGCCATTAGGGACGCCCCCAGCGTTGTCCGGTATTCCAAGGGGAACGTGGGCGCCGAAGTGGAAGCCCTCGAGCGCCTCAGCGACGGCGTGGATGTGCTGGCCCGCCGTCCTGCAGGCTCCAGCGAAAATGACGTGCTGATCGTGAGCGTGGGCGCCATGTCCGAACTCGCCCTGGACGTCTCCAACCGCCTCGGTGCCCAGGGGATCAGCTCCACCGTGGTGGACCCGCGCTGGCTGCTGCCGGTCCGGAAATCCATCATCGCGCTGGCCGCCCGCCACCGCCTGGTCATCTGCATCGAAGACGGCGTCCGTGCCGGCGGTGTGGGATCACGCATCCGCCAGGAAATGCGCGCCGCCGGTGTGGACACCGCCCTGAACGAAGTGGGGCTGCCGGTGGAGTTCCTGGACCACGGCACCCGCGCCCAGGTGCTGGAACGCGTCGGTTTGACGGCACGCCAGATCACGCACGACGTCGTCGCCCAGGTCCTGGGGACCAAGGTGCCTTTCGCGCGTCCCCTGCCGGGCCAGGAGCATCCGACTACGGGCAGCCTGCCGAAACTGTGATCCCGCACGAGGCCCCACCTCCCGAGAGCCTCAAACAGGGAGACCTGGTGGTGGCGCGGAACCGCAAATGGAACGGCGGCGCCCACTGGGTGGTCCCGGGGAGTTATCTCGGTGAAGACCGGCACGGCTGGTGGATCTTCCAGCCCAAAGGCTCGTTCATCTCACGGCCCGGTGCCGCCTTCCACGCCAGTTCCGATGCCGTGCTGCTCATTCCACGAACCGGCGACTACGTGGCCACGTTTTACGACGACACCTACCCCGGGGACTTCCGCGTGTACGTGGACCTCGCCGTCGGGCACGGCTGGAACGGCATCAGGCCCGGGACATTCGAGTTCCACGTGGTCGACATGGACCTGGACGTGATCCGGTCCGTGACCCGTGGCGTGTACATCGACGACGAAGACGAATTCGCCGAACACCAGGTGAGCATGGAGTATCCGCGGGACATCGTGGACCGCATGCTCCAGGAGACTGAACAGCTTTATCAGGCCGTCAAGGCACAGTACGCACCGTTCGACGGCACAGACGCCGAGTGGTTCAGGAGAGGACGGGCATGAGCGGAATTATCAGGGTCTACAAACGCGACGACGAAGGGGTTCTCCAGTTCCGGGAAGCCTGGTTCGACGAGGACTACAGCCAGTTCGTGATGAATTACGGCGTGGTGGGGCACCAGAGCAAGACGGACGAAACGGATGTTGCCGATGCTGCAGCCGCGGAAGGCCTCATGGACGCCTTCGCCGTGCAGTGCGCTGAGGACGGCTACGCCGAGATCGCCGAGGAAGACCAGTTCTGGGTGGTTGCCCAGTATGCGTTGAAAACCAAGGACGGCACGGACCGCGACCGCTACCTCGAGGAAAAGGCGAAGGACGCGCTCAGCCACCTCGCCTGGCGCGGCCTCGGCACCGTGGAGCGGTCAGAGTTCAGCGATGCCAAGCTCAACATCTTCTGCCTGTGCCCGGACGTCAACAAGGCCGTCAACGCCATCAAGGTGTGCATCCGGGGCGAGGACCTGGACTTCACGAAGCTCAGCATCGGGGCGGCGCCGTTCGGGGACCCGGAGGCGTTTAAGCTCAAGCACTCGCCGAAACCGGCTTCGGGCTTTACCCTCTAAGAGGGGGCAACCGACTTTCTGGGAGGCATCCGATATGACGCGTAAATCCGTTCAACCAGGCCACACCCCGATTCCCCACGGAATCGGCGCGCCTGCCCGCCGGGCCATGGCCCACGCCGGACTGGAAACCCTGGAACAGGTGGTCTACTTCGGTAAGCGGGAACTGTCGAAGTTGCACGGAATGGGCGTCAAAACCATGGCCCAGCTTGAGGATGCCATGGACGAGCACGGACTCGAGTTCCCGGCCGCCTGACCGGGCGCCGTACCCCCCATTGCCGCCAACTGGCAGCGTCCGGTCTTTCCGTGCGGCCGTTATAGGCTGATTTCATGACTGAACACCGCCGCCTTGGAAATTCCGGATTGACTGTCTCTGTTGTCGGCCTTGGCTGCAACAACCTTGGCCGGTCCAATACGGTGACGGAGTCGCAGGAGGGGACCGACGCCGTCGTCCATGCCGCACTGGACGCGGGTATTACGCTCTTTGACGTCGCGGACACCTACGGCCGCGAGCCCGGACTGAGCGAAACAATGCTGGGAAGGGCCCTCGCCGGCAGGCGGGAGGACGCAGTCGTTGCCACGAAATTCGGCATGGACATGCGCGGAGCCAACGGCAACGACTTCGGTGCCCGAGGCTCCCGCCGGTACATCGTCAAAGCGGCCGAGGCGTCGCTGCGCCGGCTGGGGACGGACTGGATCGATCTCTACCAGTTCCACACCCCGGACCCGCTGACGCCCATCGACGAGACCCTGGCCGCCCTGGACGACCTCGTCACGAGCGGCAAGGTCCGCTACATCGGGCACTCCAACCGGGCCGGCTGGCAGATCGCCGAGGCCGAATTCGTGGCCCGTGGCCGCGGCGGTTCCCGCTTCATTTCGACGCAGAACCACTACAACCTGCTGGACCGGCGCGCCGAGCTGGAAATCACTCCGGCCGCGGAAGCCTACGGCCTGGGCGTGCTGCCCTACTTCCCGCTGGCCAACGGCCTGCTGACCGGCAAGTACGCACCGGGCAAGGCGCCTGAAGGCTCCCGCCTCAGCCACACCCGCACCAACCTTGTCCACGACGCCGACTGGGACCAGCTGGAGAAGTTCAGTGCGTTCGCCGCAGAGCGCAACCTCAGCGAGATCCAGTTGGCGTTTTCCTGGCTGGCGGCACAGCCGTCCGTGAGCAGTGTGATCGCCGGTGCCACGAGGCCGGAGCAAGTCCGCGAGAACGCCGCCGCTGTGGCCTGGGTGCCCACTGCCGGCGAACGTGCCCAGCTGGATGAGATCTTCCCCCGCACGCCCAAGGTTGCTCTCTTCTGATGCATTCGGTCCTGATGGACGTCGACACCGGGATCGACGACGCACTGGCCCTGGTTTACCTCCTGTCCCGCCCCGACGTCCGGTTGCAGGCCATCACCTGCACCGCCGGAAATGTTGGCGCACGGCAGGTGGCACTGAACAACCTGGCCCTGCTTGAGCTGTGCGGCAAACCGGGGGTCGAGGTGGCCATCGGCGCAGAGGTGCCACTGGAGATCCCGCTGGTCACCACGGAGGAAACCCACGGCCCGCAGGGGATCGGCTACGCGGAACTTCCGCCGCCGGCCGGGGCGATCTCAACGCGGCATGCCGTGGACGTGTGGGTTGACGAGGTGCGGAAGCACCCCGGCGAGATCACCGGCCTGATCACCGGCCCGCTGACCAACTTCGCCCTCGCCCTGCGCCGGGAACCGGACCTGCCACGCCTGCTCAAGGGCCTCGTGATCATGGGCGGCAGCTTCTACTATCAGGGCAACACCACGCCGACGGCGGAATGGAACGTCTCCGTCGATCCGCATGCCGCGAAGGAGGTGTTTGCCGCCTACCGGGGCCTCCCCGAGGACAAACTGCCCGTCGTGTGCGCGCTGGAGACCACCGAGCTGATCGAGATGCGGCCCGAACACCTGCAGAGACTGGGGGAGGCCGCGGGCACCGACCAGCCGGAACTCGTCCTCCCCGAACAGCCGGAGGGCCTCCGCAGCCGGTCCGGCAACCCCCTGGTGGCCTGCCTGTCCGATGCCATCCGCTTCTACATGGAGTTCCACCGTCTCTACGACCAGGGCTTCGTGGCACACATGCACGACGCCTTCGCCGCCTGTGTGGCAGTGGGGCGGACGGCAACCACCACGGAGCTGGCGACCGTGGACGTCGAAACCCGGTCACCGCTCCTGATGGGCACCACCGTGGCCGACTACCGGGGACTGTGGGGGCTGCCGCCGAACGCCCGGATCGTGACGTCCAACAACCCGCAGCAGTGCTTTGACGAGCTCATCGGTTCGGTGGGGGCACTGGCCCGGCGGCTCGGCTCCGGATAGGCACCCGACGGGCCCGCGAGGCAGGAAGTCCCCGCGCACGGCGGCCGCTAAGATGGTAGCTGCGCCGAGGTGACATAGGCGCACGTTTGCCGATCCCGGTACCGGTGTACCCGCGGAGCGCAGCCCACAGCCAAAGGAACAACCATGTCACAGCAGTCCCTGATCCTGCCCGCGCCCGGACAGCGGACGGCCCGCCGCCGTCGCCTGCTTGAGGTGCTCGGCGCGGTGTCCATTGCGGCCACCTTCATTTTCCTTGTCCTGACGCAGCCCGCGGACATCACCAACGGACTGGCCAGCGGGTCCACGCTGGTGGCCCTGGGCGGGTTCCTGCTGGGAGCCATCCTCCTGATCATCGGAGTGCTGCCAACCCTTCCCACGTCCACCCTGGTGCTGATTCCGGTGGCACTGGTCCTCAACATCGCCTTGGGACAAATCATGGGATCCACCGGCCTGCCGTTCTACTTCGATGCGATCGGCACCGTGCTCATCGCCGTCCTGGCCGGCCCGGCCGCGGGCGCCGCAACGGGCGCCCTCAGCAGCATCGTCTGGTCCTTCATCAACCCCACAGTGCTGCCCTTCGCGGCCGGGGCGGCGCTCATCGGCTTCCTGGCGGGGCTGGCTGCCCGCCACGGAATGTTCCGCCGCTTCTACCTGGCCCCGGTGGCCGGTTTCGTGACGGGCATCCTGGCCGGCGTCGTCTCCGCACCCATCGCGGCGTTCGTCTTCGGCGGCACGTCCGGCGCCGGGACCGGCGCGATTGTCGGTGCCTTCCGGGCCATGGGCGACACGCTCCTCGCAGCGATCACCAAGCAGGCGCTGATTTCCGATCCCATGGACAAGGCCATTGTGTTCACCGTCGTCGCGCTGCTGGTGTACGCGCTGCCGCGCAGGACGACGCTGCAGTTCGCCTTTGTGCGGCGGTTCAAAGTCCTCGCCGGCAAGAAGCAGGAAACGCCGGGCGCCTGATTCCGTGCCGGCACGCCTGAACCCCCTGACCGCCCTGGCGGCGGCAGCAGCCACCGCGGCGATCACGACGGCGGCATCCAGCTGGGCCGTGTCCCTCGCCGTGATCCTTGGCGGCGTGGTGCTGGCGGTGCGTGCCGGAGTTGGCGGCCGCCTGGCGCCGGCCGCGGCCGTGATCCTCGCGCCGTTCTGGCTGTCCCTGTTGATCATGCACGGGCTGTTCTTTCCCGAGGGCCGGACGGTCCTGGCGGAATGGGGCGCGGCCCGCGTCACGACGGAAGGGCTTGGCTTCGCGCTGGACATGGGCACCCGGACGGCAGCGTTCGTCGTGGTGTTCCTGCTCTTTTCGTTCACCGTCCGTGTGCCCGACCTGGTGGCGGTGATGTCAGCACGCCGCGCGCCGCCGCAGTTCGGGTACGTGTTGGCATCCACCCTCACCCTGGCGCCGGCCATCTCCGGGCGGCTGGCCCGGATCCGGCAGGCCCAGGAATCACGGGGACTGGTAGTCCGGGGCGGACCGCTGTCCCGGCTGGCGGCAGCCCGGCTGCAAATGGTGCCGCTGGTCCTTTCACTCATCCAGGAGGCCGGCGACCGGGCGCAGGCCCTTGATTCCCGCGGCTTCAACGGCGCCGCGGCCCGGACCAGCTACCGGGACGTGCCGGACACCGCCGCCCAGCGGGCCTTCCGCGCCGTCGCCCTGCTGCTGGCCGTCGCCGCGGTGGCGCTGCGGATCTCCGGACAGTGGCCCGAAATACGGTGGCCTGACATGCAGTGGCCCGGCATTCAGTGGCCCGGGGGAATGCCCGGATGAGGCCGCCATTGCTGCAGGCCCGGATTACGGAATTCAGCTACCACGGGGAGGACGCGTCCGTCCTGCGGGATCTGGCGGTTGACGCGGTGCCGGGCACGCTCACTGCCGTGCTCGGCGGCTCCGGCAGCGGCAAGTCCACCCTCGGCAGGCTGCTGGCCGGCTGGCTGTCCGGCGGACACTCCGGCCGGTTCCGGGGCAGCCTCCAGCTGGGCACCGCGGCCGGCGCTGCGGCGGGGGACAGCGCTCCCATCGTTTTTCACGGCGGCCCGGACGACCCGCGCCTCAATCCTTCCCTGTGGTCCGAACACGTGGGCTACGTTCCGCAGGATGCGGCCGCCCTGTTGTCCACGGTGGGGTCCACCGTCGCCGAGGAGCTCGCGTTCGGCCTCGAGAACCGCGGCCTGGACCGGCGCCTGATGCACGACGCCGTTATGCACGCCGCCGACGCAGCGGGACTGGCTGCCTTGCTGGGACGCGATCCCGCCACTCTCTCCGGCGGCGAACTGCGGCGCCTGGCGGTGGCGTGTGCCGCCATTACGCGCCCCGGGGTGCTGGTGCTGGATGAACCGCTCGGTTCGCTGGATGAAGCCGGCGCGGCGTCTCTCCGCTCACTGGTCCGCAGTTTGACCGGCTCGGGAACCGCCGTGATCGTACTGAGCCAGTCCGTGGATGAGCTGGCCCTCGAAGCAACCCAATGGCTGGTGCTCGACGGTGGGACGGTCACCGCCCGCGGCATGCCCGGCGAGCTGGCGGGCAGCCCCTGGCTGCTGCAATCCGGCGTCGTGATGCCCGCCCGGACGGGCGGTGGCTTCAGCCCGGTCCGCCGGGCTGCTGACCCGCACCCGGCCGGCCAGCGTCGTCGGACTGAACATGATCACTGTGCAGGAAACGCTACCCCTCCCGTTCTGGAGCTGGAGCGGATCGCTTTCGGTTTCCCCGCCGGACGGCGCGGAAAGGGTCCCGGTATCCTGGCCGATCTGAGCCTGGCCGTACGGGCGGGACAGATCGTGGCTGTGACGGGCCCGAACGGGGCCGGGAAGTCCACGCTGCTGCGGCATTTCAACGGCCTGCATCGTCCGGACCGGGGGTCCGTCCGGATCGGGGGCGCGGACATCGCCGGCATTCCCACCGGAAAAGTGGCGGACGGGGTGGGCCTGCTCTTCCAGCACCCGCGCGACCAGCTGTTCGAGCGGACGGTCCTGCGCGAAGTGCTCTTCGGCCTGGACCGGAGGTTCGGGCCGGAGGCGCCCACCAGGGCGTTGGCGGCGCTGACCGCCGTCGGACTCGGGGACCAGCTGGAGGTCCATCCGCATGAACTTCCGGCGTCCCGGCAGCGGCTCCTGGCCCTCGCCACGGTCCTGGCCCGGGAACCGACGCTCCTCGCGCTGGACGAACCCACCGTGGGGCTCGACCGCCACGGCCTCGAACGCCTCGACCAGGCCATCGGCGCCGCCGCGCTGCGGGGCGCCGCCGTCGTCATCGTGACGCACGAGCTCGCCTACGCCCGGGCCACCGCCCACCGCATCCTGGAGCTGAGGGACGGCACGCTGCGGGAAGAATGATGCCGGTGCCGTGGCCCCGGGCAGCACAACGGCGCCGCCGCGCGCACCGGAGTCAGTGCGGGCAGCGGCGCCGGTTGGTTGGGTAAGGTTCTAGGCCGCCACCGCCGCGGAGGCGACGCCCGGGGCCAGGAACCGTTTGCCGTTGACGCGTTCCGAGGCGCCCACGCGGTCCAGGTACGGGGTGATGCCGCCCAGGAACATCGGCCAGCCGGCGCCGAGGATCATGCACAGATCGATGTCCTCCGGTCCGGCCACCACGCCCTCGTCCAGCATGAGCCCGATCTCTTCGGCCAGCGCGTCCTGCGTGCGGCGGAGGACCTCCCCGCCCGTGGACGGGGACGTGCCGAAGGAGAGCAGCGCCAGTGTTTCGGCCGGAATGAACGGCTTGCCGTCCGGGCCCTTCTCCGGCGCCCACAGGGACTTGACGCCGTTGTCGATCAGCTTCTGCAGGTTCTGTGAGACCGTGAACCGGTCCCCGAACGCGGTGTGCAGGGATTCCTGGACGTGCTGCGCCACCGGCAGCCCCACCATCGCACCCAGCGTGAACGGCGTCATGGGCAGGCCCATGGGCCGCAGCGCGTTGTCCGCGACCTCGGCAGGGGTTCCCTCATCGAACGCGGCCGTCACTTCGCCCATGAGCCGCAGCAGGAGGCGGTTGACCACAAACGCGGCGGCGTCCTTGACCAAAACTGCGGACTTCTTGAGTCCTTTGGCGAGCTCAAACGCGGTGGCCAGCACTACGTCGTCGGTCTTGGGCGCACGGACGATCTCCAGCAGCGGCATCACAGCCACCGGGTTGAAGAAGTGGAATCCGACCAGCCGTTCGGGGTGGACAAGGTCCGCCGCCATGGCCGTCACTGAAAGCGACG
Source organism: Arthrobacter sp. NPDC093128 (assembly GCF_040683875.1). Taxonomy (NCBI): domain Bacteria; kingdom Bacillati; phylum Actinomycetota; class Actinomycetes; order Micrococcales; family Micrococcaceae; genus Arthrobacter; species Arthrobacter sp. NPDC093128. The sequence continues at coordinate 77,510 of NZ_JBFBEY010000016.1, read as the reverse complement.
ACGTGTTGGTGGCCAGGATGCACTCGGGCGAGACGATCGCCTCAACCTCGGCGAACACCTGCTTCTTGACGTTCAGCTCTTCAAACACCGCCTCGATGACGAAGTCGGCGTCGGCAAACGCCTCCTTGGAAACCGAACCGGTGATCAGGGCCCTGGTGCGGTTGGCGGCATCGGGGCTGATGCGCCTTTTTGCCAGCAGCTTATCCACTTCCGCATGGACGTAGCCCACACCCTTGTCCACGCGGGCCTGGTCGATGTCCGTCATAACCACCGGCACCTTGAGCTGCCGGGCGAACAGCAGGGCCAGCTGGCCGGCCATCAGGCCTGCACCGACCACGCCCACTTTGGTCACGGGGCGGGCCAGCTTGCGGTCCGGTGCGCCGGCCGGACGCTTGGTGCGCTTCTGCACCAGGTCCAGGAACGCGTAGACGGTGGAGCGGAACTCATCGGTCTGCATGAGGCCGGCCAGCGTTTCGCATTCCAGCGCCGCCGAGTCCGCCTGGCTCATGGTCCTGTTGGCCTCCATGATGTCCAGCACCTTGGCCGGGGCGGGGGAGGCATTGGACGTCTTGGACTCCACAAAGGCCCGCCCGGCGGCAACAGCGCCTGCCCAACGCCCGGCAACCGCCGGGTCGGAGGGGTCGACGGCGTTGGGCCGCTCCGGGGCGACGTCGCCCGAGATGACCCCGGCAGCCCAGGCGAGGGACTGTTCCACGAAGTCGGCGGGTTCAAACATGGCGTCTGCCATTCCCAGGCCGAAGGCCTGGGAGCCGGTGAGCGTGCGGTTATTGCTGAGCGGATTTTCGATCATCACCTTGACCGCGTTCTCCGGCCCGATCAGCCGGGGCAGGATGTAAACGCCGCCCCAGCCGGGCACCAGGCCGATGAAGGCTTCAGGAAGGGCCAGCGCGCCCGCGCCGGTCGACACCGTGCGGTAGGTGGACTGCAGGGCGATCTCCAGGCCGCCGCCGAGGGCGACGCCGTTGATGAACGCGAAGCTCGGAACGCCGAGGTTGGCCAGCGTGGCGTAAACGTCGTGGCCGAGCTGCGCCATCCAGAGGCCGTGGTCCCGGTTGTTGAGGGATTTCACGGCGGACAGGTCCGCGCCGGCCACCAGGAAGTACGGCTTGCCGGTGACGCCGACGCCCACGATTTCGCCACGGGCCGCACGGTCCTTGAGGCCTTCGAGGACCGTGCCCAGTTCCACGAGGGTGTTGGGACCGAGCGTGGTGGGCTTGGAGTGGTCCAGGCCGTTGTCCAGGGTGATCAGGGCGAAGGTTCCGGCGCTGGGCTTCCCGCCTGCGGCGGGCAGCTGGATGTCCTGGACGTAGGAATGCGTGACGGTCTCGTCGGGGAAGAGATCGGCAAGCTTGCGGAAATCTGCGGCGCTCATGCTGCGGCTCCTTCGGTTTCTGTGGTGGCAGGTTCGGTGGTGGCAGTTTCGGCGGTGGAATTGTCGGCCGGGAACACGGCCCCGCTGTAGCCTGTGTATTCCGAGTGACGCGGGTTTTCCCAGATGACGGTGGCGCCCATGCCCAGGCCGATGCACATGGTGGTCATGCCGTAACGGACCGAGGGGTCCTCTTCGAACTGGCGTGCCAGCTGGTTCATCAGCCGCACTCCGGACGAGGCCAGCGGATGCCCCACGGCGATCGCGCCGCCGTAGCGGTTGACGCGGGGATCGTCGTCGGAAATACCGAAGTGGTCCAGGAAGCTCAGCACCTGGACGGCGAACGCCTCGTTGATTTCGAAGAGCCCGATGTCCCCGACGCCGAGGCCGGCGTTCCTGAGCGCCTTTTCCGTGGCCGGGACCGGCCCGATGCCCATGACTTCGGGCTCGACGCCGGCAAAGGCGTAGCTGACCAGGCGCATCTTCACCGGCAGGCCCAGTTCCGCTGCAGCGTCGGCGGAGGCGAGCAGGGCCGCCGTCGCGCCGTCGTTCAGTCCGGCGGCGTTGCCGGCGGTGACCCGGCCGTGGGGCCGGAAGGGGGTGCGCAGAGCGGCGAGGTCCTCGAGGGAGGTTCCCGGCCGGGGCGGTTCGTCCACGGTGTTGACCGTCCAGCCCTGGCCCGGTTTCATGGTGGCCACCGGCGCAAGGTCCGGCTGGATCTGGCCTTTTCCGTAGGCCGCTGCCAGCTTGTCCTGGGAGGCTACGGCGTAGGCGTCGGTGCGGTCCTTGGTGATGGCCGGAAAGCGGTCGTGCAGGTTTTCGGCGGTATTGCCCATATTGAGTGCTGCGGGATCCACCAAACGCTCGGACATGAACCGCGGGTTGGGATCAGCGCCCTCGCCCATGGGGTGGTTGCCCATGTGTTCCACTCCGCCGGCGATGACGACGTCGTAGGCCCCGAAGGCGATGCCGCTGGCGGTGGTTGTCACTGCGGTCATTGCGCCGGCGCACATACGGTCCACGGCGAATCCCGGGACGGTGCGGGGGAGCCCGGCCAGCAGTGCCGCCGTGCGGCCGATGGTGAGGCCCTGGTCGCCGGTCTGGGTGGTGGCGGCAATTGCTACTTCATCGACGCGGTCGGCGGGAAGGGAAGGATTGCGGCGCATCAGTTCGCGGATGCACTTGACCACGAGGTCATCGGCGCGGGTTCCGGCGTAGATGCCCTTCTCGCCCGCACGGCCGAACGGCGTTCGGACACCGTCCACAAAGACGACGTCGCGGACGGTGCGGGTGTTTCCGCTGCTGTGGTTTCCGCTGTTTGTTCCGCTGCTCCGGGCTTGGCTCACGTGATACTCCTCATCGAGACATTGATGCCGGACGCACGCCAGTGGCAGCAGCGGTCCGGGCGACATTAAGCCCAATGTTACTCGTGAGTAACTTAGCTGGCAAGGACCCCTGCTGCCGTTCTGTCCTGCCCTTGAAAATCATGCGATGAGGGCGAGCTGGCCTGACGCCCCGCGGCTAACGCCCGCGGCTAACTCCCGGCGGCGGGAGCGGCCTTGGGTTCCTTCGGAGGCAGCGGCTGCGGATTGAGGAACGCCGAGGTGATCAGGGGCGCCGTCAGGTCGATCTGCCACGGGCGGGCGCCGAGTTCACTGAGCTCTTCGGCGATTGCTTCTTCGCTGAGCTCCACGGGCGGACGCCAGGCCACGCGACGCAGGAAGTCGGGCGTGAGCAGGTTCTCGACGGGAAGGTTCAGTTCATCGGCTTTGTCCTGCAGCAGCGGCCTGGCAGTCGACAGCCGTTCGGCAGCCGCCGCGTCCCGGTCGGCCCAGACGCGCGGCGGTGGCGGCGCGTTCGTGGGCAGATGCAGCGGCGGCAGTTCCTCCATAGTCCGGGCAGTGGCGATACACCGCAGCCAGCGGGGCGCCTCCCGTTGTGCGGCCCGGCCGTGGAAGCCTTTGGTGCCCAGCAGCTGCGGCACGGTGGCGGGCATGGCCTTGGCGGCGGCCACAAGCGAAGAATCCGGGATGAGCCGGCCGGGGGCAACGTCGCGCTTGCGGGCCAGGGAATCGCGTTCCAGCCACAGTTCGCGGACCGCGGCCAGCTGGCGGCGGTCCCGGATCTGGTGTAGCCCGGAGGTCTTGCGCCAGGGATCCACCCGGGGAGGGGCAAGCCCGGCCGCGAGGATGGCCGCAAACTCCTGTTCGGCGTATTCAAGCTTTCCGTCGGCCTGGAGCAGCTCGATGAGCTCCTCGCGCAGTTCCGTGAGGACCTCGACGTCCAGGGCCGCGTACCGCAGCCAGGGTTCGGGCAGCGGGCGCGTGGACCAGTCGGCAGCGGAATGTTCCTTCGCGAGTCCGAAGCCGAGCAGCTGCTCGATGACGGCCGCGAGGCCTACCCGCGGCAGCCCGGCCAGCCGGGCAGCCAGTTCTGTATCGAACAGTTTGTGCGGCCACATGCCCAGCTCGGAAAGGCACGGAAGGTCCTGGCTCGCTGCGTGCAGGATCCATTCGACGCCGTCAAGGGCATCGTTAATGATCTGCAGGTCCCCGAAGGGTTCCGGATCGATGAGCCAGGTTCCTGAGCCTTCGCGCCGGATCTGGACCAGGAAGGCACGCTGTCCGTAGCGGAAGCCGGAGGCACGTTCCGCGTCCACGCCGGCCGGACCTGTCCCGGCGGCGATGGCGGCTGCGCAGCGTTCCAGGCCGGCAGGGGTTTCAATAACGAGCGGCACTCCGTCGCGGGGGGCATCGAGGTCGATGACCTCGGGGACCAGGCTGTCGAAGCCTTCAACCGTGATGTGGGGAGTAATGTCAGCAGCCGGGACGCCGGCCGTGGTGTGTTCCGGATTTTGAGGGGTCATGATGCCTTCAGTTTACCGACATCGCGCTGAAGGGCGTCCCGCCGTGGCCAGCCATGGTCAGTTGCGCCGCCTGCGGGGCAGGGCGGTCACGCCCTCCGGCAGTGGGGGGAGCCCGGCGAAGGTGCAGACCATGTCCGACCACGCTTCCAAATGGGACCGGATATCCGGTCCGGCCGGCGTCCAGGAGGCCCGCAATTCGATGTCGATCGAACCAGGCCGGTCCGAGAGGGTGCCGAAGCTCTCTGACAGGACCCTGGTGGCCGTTCCGCCCGCCGCCCGGTAGGGTGCCCGGTGGTTCTCCAGCGCTTCGACGAGCCAGGCCCACGCCACCGAGCCGAGCATTTCGTCGTTTCCCATTTCCGGCTCCAGCTGGGCGCGGATGTAGGTCACGATCCGGAACTCCCCGTCCCACACCGCTGATCCGTCGGGGTCGTAGAGGAGGATGAAGCGGCCGGTAGCGAGTTCTTCGTTGTCATCGTCGACGGTGCCGGCGGCGCGGACGAGCGCCGCGGAAACCGGCCCGTGCACTGCTGCCGGGGCCGGGTGCGGGACTGGCCCGATGACCTCAGCGCCAAGGGCCACCGCAAAGGGTGCCAGCCTTGAGGGCGCGGGGATCTCGTCCAGGTGCAGCTCACTGCGGCACCGTGCTTTTCGAAGGGATCCCAACGCGGTAAGGAACTCCGCGGGAACCTGGTCGAGTGCGTTCACATTCGCAGGTTACGCAAGATGTGGCGCCGATCCCGGCAGGCTCGCCGCCCCGGACACCCGCTCAACCGGCCGCCAGCTCCCGCTTGATGGCGGCGACGAACGAATCCACGTCCTCTTCGCTCGTGTCGAACGAGCACATCCAGCGCACTTCCCGGGCGGCTTCGTTCCAGTCGTAGAAGCGGAAGGATTCCCGCAGCCGGTCCGCAACGCCCTCGGGCAGGATGGCGAACACTCCGTTGGATTCCGTCTTCTGGGTGGGCTCCACGCCGTCGATCGCGTCCACGGCAGCGCGCAGCCGGGCAGCCATGGCGTTGGCGTGCCTGGCTGACCGCAGCCACAGGTCGCCCTCGAGCAGCGCGATGAACTGGGCGGACATGAACCTCATTTTGGAGGCCAGCTGCATGTTCATCTTGCGCAGGTACACCAGGCCGTTGGCGGCCTCCGGGTTCAGTGCCACCACCACCTCGCCGAACAGCAGCCCGTTCTTGGTGCCGCCGAACGAGAGGATGTCCACACCGGCGTCGCGCGTGAACGCCCGCAGCGGCACGTCGAGGTGGGCTGCTGCGTTCGCCAGCCGGGCGCCGTCCATGTGGAGCTTCATGCCCTTGGCATGGACGTGGTCGGCGATCGCGCGGACCTCTTCGGGTGTGTAGCAGGTGCCAAGCTCGGTGGTCTGGGTGATGGATACGGCCAGTGGCTGCGCGCGGTGTTCGTCGCCCCAGCCCCAGGCTTCCCTGTCGATCAGCTCCGGCGTGAGCTTGCCGTCGGCGGTGGGGACCTGGAGCAGCTTGATGCCGCCGATCCGTTCGGGCGCTCCGTTCTCGTCCATGTTGATGTGCGCCGTCGACGCGCAGATCACTGCGCCCCAGCGGGGAAGCAGGGACTGGAGGGAGAGTACGTTGGCTCCGGTTCCGTTGAAGACCGGGAAGCATTCGATGCCTGCGCCGAAGTGCCCTTCCATCAGAACCTGCAGCCGTGCGGTGTAATCGTCTTCGCCGTAGGAGACCTGGTGCCCCTCGTTGGCTGCTGCCAGGGCCGTCAGGACTTCGGGGTGGACGCCTGAGTAGTTGTCGGAGGCGAAGCCCCGGACGGCGGGGTCATGGAGCCGTGCCGCGGTGGCGGCAGGGGCAGTTTCAACTGTGGTTGTCATCGCTTTGGTCACGCTTTCAGTCTAGGGATGTCCGCGGTCAACGGCTAAGGAGCAGCCGCTGGCCGTTCAGTTCCGCCGCGGGGGCGGTGAAGAGTCCGACGGCGGCGGCGGCCAGGTCCGCAACGTCGGTATAGCCGGGGAAGCTGCGGCCGGGGGACTTCGCGCGCATTCCGGGGTCCACGAGGCCTCTGACGACAAAGATGACCGCGGCGCCGTGCTGTTCGCCGCTCCCGCTGCGGGATTCCGTGCTGAAGCCCTCGGCCACCGCCAGGGTCCAGGCTTCGGCGGCGGCCTTGGCCGCAACGTAGCTGGCGCCGGCCGCCGTCGGGGTGGCTACTGCCGTGGAGGTAACCATGGCAAAACGGCCGGTGTCGGAGGCCGCTAGGTCGTCGTAGAACACCCGCGTCACATTCCTCAGGGTGGTGATGGCGCCGCGTTCCAGGAAGTCCCAGTCCTCGTCAGTCTGGTCCGTGATGCCGCTGGCGCCGCGCCAGCCGCCCACGAGGTGGATGACGCCGTCGACCCTTCCGGCCCTGCCGGAAATCGTGGCGTGCAGTGCCCTGACATCCGGCAGGCTGGCGAGGTCGCAGGGCAGCGGAACGACGCCGTCACCTGCTTCCGCAGCGGCAGCCCCGATCCGGGGCCCGTCCGAACCGACCGTGAAGACCGTATGGCCGGCTTCGCGCAATGCACGTGCAGTGGCGATCCCGGACGGTCCGCTGCCGCCGGTGACCACAACGTTTAATGGGCGTCCGGCACTCATCCGGCGTTCAGTGCCCGGGTGGAGCCGCCGTCGTCCGTCGCTGCTCCGGTGTCCGACGTCCCTGTGATGCCGGCCGTGGATTCGATGACCGGGCGCATCTTCTTTTCGAGTGCCTCGTAGAACATGGACAGCGGGAATTCGTCGTCGAGCACCTGGTCCGTCAGGCCGCGCGGCGGTCCGTCCAGCGGGAGGGCAGCGGGCCCCTTGGCCCAGACGGAGGCCGGGTGGGGTGTGACTGTTCCGGAAATCAGCTCGTAGGCCGCGAGCCAGTGGGCCGCCTTGGGGCGGTCGATCGAGCGCCAGTACAGCTCCTCGATCCGGGCGCCGAGCTCCACCACCACGTCGGCAGCCTCATCCCAGTCGATGCTGAGCTTGCTGTCGGTCCAGTGCAGGACACGGTGCTGGTGCATCCAGGCAAACAGCAGCTGTCCGCCGAGGCCGTCATAGTTGCGGACCCGGCTGCCGGTGATGGCGAAGCGGAAGATCCGGTCGAAGATGACGGCGTACTGGACCAGCTTGGCGTGTCGGCGCGCTTCCGGGTCGGCGTCTTCGTCCTTTTCGATCTTCACGGATTCCCGGAAGGCCGTCAGGTCGCAGCGGAGTTCCTCCAGGGAGTACAGGAAGAAGGGCATGCGCTGCTTGATCATGAAGGGATCAAACGGCAGGTCGCCGCGCATGTGCGTGCGGTCGTGGATGAGGTCCCACATCACGAAGGTTTCCTGGGTGAGCTTCTGGTTTTCGAGGAGCTCCGCGGCTTCGGCCGGCAGTTCCAGGCGGGTGATGTCGGCGGCCGCCCGGAGGACCCGGCGGAAGCGGGCGGCCTCGCGGTCCGCAAAGATGGCGCCCCACGTGAAGGTGGGCGTTTCCCGGACCGCGACGGTTTCCGGGAACAGCACGGCCGAGTTGGTGTTGTAGCCCGGGGTGAAGTCCAGGAACCGGATCGGAACGAACAGCTTGTTGGAGTATTCGCCCTCCTCGAGGCCGGCTATGAACTCCGGCCAGATGACCTCGATGAGGACGGCCTCGACGAGGCGGCTGCTGCTGCCGTTCTGCGTGTACATGGGGAAAACGACCAGGTGCCGCAGTCCGTTGATCCGGTGCTGCTGCGGCTGGAAGGCGAGCAGCGAATCCAGGAAATCCGGCACGCCGAAGCCGCCGGCGGCCCACCGGCCGAAGTCGCGGACGAGGAGTTCAAGGTACCGGGCGTCGTGCGGGAACTCAGGGGAGAGGGCCTCCACCGCTGCGGTGATAGTGCTGACATGTCCGGCTGCGGCCACATGCTCAGCGGCGTCGGGCACCGACCCGTCCTGGGCCTGGAGAGCCTGCAGGGCGGTGGCGGCGGCCTTGAGCCGCACCCACTCCGGGTGGTTTTCGGTGAGCGGGGCGGGGGCGGTGAGAGCGGTCGTAGTCATCGTCGGCGATCGCCTTTCTGGTTGCTTGGAGCTTCTACGGCGAGCGTAGCAAGCAAACAGATCCTCTAATGCAAAATATGCCTGAGCATAAGTAAGTCTTGGGCAAGTGGCTCATGAAGCCCGCCCCAGCTACAGCGGTGGGCGTGGCTGCCTGGCGGAACGGACTACTTGGCGGAGTCGTCCGCCGTAACCAGCTTCAGCGAGACGGAGTTGATGCAGAAGCGCTGGTCTGTGGGGGTGCCGTAACCCTCGCCCTCGAACACGTGGCCCAGATGGGAATCGCAGTTGGCGCAGCGGACCTCCACCCGGTCCATGCCCATGGTCCGGTCATGGATGTAGCGGACGGTGCCGTCTGCAAGCGGGGCCCAGAATGACGGCCAGCCACAGTGGGAATCAAACTTTTCATTGCTGGTGAACAGTTCCGCACCGCAGGCGCGGCAGTTGTAGACACCCGCCGTGTGCGTATCCCAGTATTCGCCCGTGTAGGGACGCTCGGTCCCGGCCTGGCGGAGCACCCGGTATTCCTCCGGAGTTAGCTCCCGGCGCCATTCCTCGTCTGTCTTTTCAACCGGCGGAGTGGCGTTTTCGGTTCCGGATGCGGCGTCGGGGGACGGGACGGGCGCGACTTTTGGCCTGTTGCTAAAGATGCTCATAGCTTCAACAACGCTCAGGAGTCCCCGATAAATCCCGAACCTGCGTACAGGTGCAGCACGGGCAGTCCCAGCTGGTCCTGGGCCTTGTTGGCCCAGTCGGTGTGGAAGGTGTCCGCGATGGCGTGCGGGCGGGTAATAACGACAGCCTGGCCTGCTCCGAGTTCCTTGACCTTGGCCACCAGGCCCTGGACGGCGCCCCCGTCCACTACTTCGCCGGTAACCCCGCTGCCGATCCCGGCCAGCGCGTTGAGCGACACCGCCAGGGTCTCGGCGGCGGCGGCCCGTTCGGATGCAGGGTCCGGGGAATGCGAGCTCAGCTCCCGGAACGCCTTCGCGACGTCCAACAGGGACAGGTTTTCGAGGAAGTCCACCAGGAGGTGCCGTTCGGTGTTGGCCGGCACCAGCACGACCAGGGGCGCGTCACCCCCGTCCACCAGGCGTTCGATGTTCACGCGGTCGTCCGCACCCAGCGGCTCTTCTGTCAGAATGACGATTGGATCGCTCATGTCCTCAGCCTAGTCCCGGCCTGACCTTCCCGCACGGATTTCGTCCGGGAGGGCCCGCAGCAGTAAGAATGGATCCATGGCATCCATTCCGGGGCTGCGCCCGGCCACCACAGCGAATCCGCCCCTGGCAACGGGTAAGGCACCGGCCACCCCTGAAGCCGGCATGTCCTCGAGCGCCAAGTGGGCCCTGGGGGGCGTCATCGCAGGAGGAGCCGCCGCTGGCCTGCTGGGTGCCGGATCCTCGGCGCTCGCCCTTTACTTTGCCCGGCGGGTCATCACTCCGGTGCGGGTCCGGGACGAGAACCAGGAGGTGCTGGCTGTCATCCGTGCCCCCGGCGGCCTCCAGGTCATCCTTGCTGCGACAGATGACGCCACCGTGCAGGGCGTCTACGGGCTGTTTTTCGACGGCGGCCGCGGCCACGCACGGATCGGCAGGATCATTTCGTACTCACCTGCGGAACGCACCGTCCTGCGCGAGGTCGAAGCGGTCTATGCCGGCGACCTCACCACCGCCCGCCGCGGCTACTGGAGCGGCGCCGCCTACCCGGATGCGGCTTCCATCGGACTGTCGGCCGAGGATGTACAGATTGACGTTGAAGGCGGGACCGCGCCGGCCTGGCTGGTGCGCGGGGCGCCGTCGTCGGACATCTGGGCCATCATGGTCCACGGCCGCGGCGCCAGCCGGCAGGAATGCCTGCGCGCCCTGCGGCCGGCACAGGAGCTTGGCATGACAAGCCTGGTTATCTCTTACCGCAACGACGGCCTGGCGCCGTCGGCCCCCGACGGGCGCTACGGCCTGGGCTCCACCGAATGGCGCGACGTCGAGGCAGCGATCAGCTTCGCCGTCGCCAATGGCGCAAAGGAAGTGGTGCTGTTTGGCTGGTCCATGGGAGGCGCGATCTGTTTGCAGACGGCCGACCTCTCCCGGCACCACCAGCGTATCCGGGCCATGGTGCTGGACGCGCCGGTGGTGGACTGGGTCAATGTCCTGGCGCACCATGCGCAGCTGAACCGCATCCCGTCCGCGGTGGGACGCTACGGGCAGCTGATGATGAGCCACCCGCTGGGCCGCCGCCTGACCGGGCTGGCGGCACCGGTGGACCTGAAGTCGATGGACTGGATCTCCCGGGCCGTGGAACTCAGGACCCCCACGCTGATCCTGCATAGTGTCGACGACGAATATGTCCCCTACGGACCTTCAGCAACCATCGCGGAGAAAAACCCGGAGATGGTCACCTTCGAGACCTTCCGGGACGCCCGGCACACCAAGGAATGGAATGTCGATCCGGAGCGCTGGGAAGGCCTGGTCACCGCGTGGCTGCGGCGGCAGCTGGCCCCGCGGGCCAATCCGGGTTCCCGCTCCCGGGAGAGCGATGACGCCGGACCGCGCCCCGCAACGGACGCCCCCGGGACAACCGCCGGCCCTGCCGCTAACGGTCCGGAGTAGCTTTCGGCCCGGTCCCGATGCGGGCCGTAACTGCACCGGTGAGCCGCACCAGGTGGTCCGGACCCAGCTCTATGTCCAGGCCGCGCCGGCCGCCGGAGACCAGGATGCTGTCCTGGCCCACGGCGCTCTCATCCAGGACCGTGGGGGAAGGCTGGCGCTGGCCCAGCGGGGAAATCCCGCCCAGCACATAGCCGGTCCTGCGCTGGGCCGTGGCCGGATCCGCCATGGCGGCCTTCTTGCCGCCGAGAGCAGCGGCTATGGCTTTCAGGTCAAGGTTTCCGTTGACCGGGACGATCCCCACCGCGAGCCTGCCGTCGACCTCCACCATGAGCGTCTTGAAGACCTTGGCCGGATCCACGCCCAGTACCTCGGCGGCCTCCAAGCCGTAGCTGGCGGCTGAGGGGTCGTGGGCGTACGGATGCAGCACAAAAGGAACGCCGGCTGCAGCGAGTGCTGCTGTAGCCGGCGTTCCCTGGGACACCTGTTTGCGTGCCACGCTGCCTGGGCCTTCCGGCTCAGGCTTTAAGTGCGGCGGAGGCCGCGACCTTGCGCTTGATTCGACCCAGCATGGCTGTCATGCCCCGCATACGCAGGGGAGTGATGGCACGCGTGAGCCCCAGGAGCTCAGGCATGTCGTCCGGGACCGCCAGGATCTCGGGGGCCGTCAGGCCGTCGAGTCCCTCGTGCAGGACACCGGCGAAGCCGCGGGTGGTGGGGGCTTCCGGCGGCGCCTTGAAGAACAGCCGGAAGTTTTCCGGTGAACCGGCATCCGGCCGTTCCGTCTCAATGGTCAGGAACAGGGGCGACTGGCACTCCACGACCTGCTCCAGCAGTTCCGGATGGTCCTTCAACCGGTCCGGAAGCTCAGGGAGCCCCTGCGAGAACTCCAGCAGCAATTGCAGCCGCTCGGGTTCGGTAAGGGCCTGGAAGTCGTCAACTATTTCCGCCAGTGCGGCGGGAAGGGCTTGGTTACTCATCGAGTCCAGTTTACGCCGGTACCGTGCCGCGCTCGGTACCCTTGGCGATCGGCACGCGAACGGCGTTACCCCACTCGGTCCATGAGCCGTCATAGTTACGCACGGTGTCGAAGCCCAGCAGGTACTTCAGGGCGAACCAGGTGTGGCTGGAACGCTCGCCGATGCGGCAGTACGCCACGACGTCGTCGCCCGCTGTGAGGCCGGCTTCGCCGAGGTAGAGGGCTTCCAGTTCGCCCCGGTTGCGGTATGTGCCGTCGCCGGCCGCCGCGCGGGCCCAGGGTATCGAGGCAGCCGTCGGGATGTGGCCGCCGCGCAGGGCGCCCTCCTCGGGGTACGCAGGCATGTGGGTGCGTTGGCCGGTGTATTCCTCGGGGGAGCGGACGTCGATCAGCGGCTTGCCGAAGTGCGCCAGCACGTCTTCCTTGAAAGCGCGGATCGGGGCATCGTTGCGCTCCACCTCAGGGTATTCGGCGGGGGAGGGGAGAGTGACGTCCGTGGTCAGCTTGTGGCCTTCGGCGATCCACTTGTCACGGCCGCCGTCAAGCAGGCGGACGTCCTCGTGGCCGAAGAGCGTGAAGACCCAAAGGGCGTAGGCGGCCCACCAGTTGGACTTGTCGCCGTAGATGACCACGGTGGAGTCACGGGAGATGCCCTTGGCAGCCGCAAGGGCCGCAAACGCCTTGCCGTCAACATAGTCGCGGGTGACCTCGTCGTTCAGGTCGGTGTGCCAGTCGATCTTGACGGCGCCCGGGATATGGCCGGTTTCGTAGAGCAGGACATCCTCATCGGACTCGACCACCACGAGTTTGCCGTCGGCGACGGCGCCGTTTTCAATGGCCTCTGCGAGCCATTCGGTGGACACAAGGCGTTCCGGGTTCGCGTACTCGGCGAACTTTTCATTCTGTTCAACGGGGTAGGACATAGGGATGGCCTTTCACTGAAACGGTCAGGGGACCCATGCCGCCGGGAGGCGTCGCTGCGGCCGGGCCAGTTCCAACACTAGCCACGCCCCGGCGGTATTGCTCCCCTGCGTTCACAGAGGGAAATATGGCCTTCGTCACGTGGACTCTCCGCCCTATGAAGCCGGCGCCGCATTGCCGGTATCCTTTCTGGGGACACGAGACCAGCAGAACGGACCACCTTGGTACAGATCGAACAGCTCTCCGCGCGGACACCGGCGGTTTCCGTGGATGAACTCCTCAAGGGCTTTTATCCCTCGTCGCGCTTCGGGGAGGTTTCCTTCGGCAGCTACCGGCCGGACCCCTCACAGCCCAGCCAGGCCGGAGCAGTGACCGCGCTGTCGTCCTTCGCGGACGGTGTCGGAGCCAACGGCAGTTCCGGTCTGTTCAAGAAGCTGTTTGCGAAGAAGGACAATTCCCGCGCGGGCATCTACCTCGACGGCGGTTTTGGCGTGGGCAAGACCCACCTCCTGGCGTCCCTGTGGCACGCGTCCCCGGGCCCCAAGGCTTTCGGCACGTTCGTTGAATACACCAACCTCGTCGGCGCGCTCTCGTTCCGCAAGACGGTGGAAGCCCTCAGCCACTACAAGCTGGTGTGCATCGATGAGTTCGAGCTCGACGATCCGGGCGACACGGTCCTGATGTCCCGGCTGATGCGGGAACTGGCCGACGCCGGCGTCAAGCTCGCCGCGACCTCGAACACGCTTCCAGGGTCGCTCGGCGACGGACGTTTCGCCGCCGTCGACTTCCAGCGCGAGATCCAGGTGCTGGCAGACCAGTTCGACGTCGTCAGGATCGACGGCGAGGATTTCCGCCACCGCGGACTCCCGGCAGCGCCGGCGCCCCTGAAGAACGAAGACCTGACGCACCACATGCAGGCGGAGTTCCACGGCAAGACGGTGGCCCGGGATGACTTCAAGACCCTGATCAACCATCTTGCTGGTGTCCACCCCAGCCGGTACCGGCAGCTCCTGGCCGGGATCGAAGGCGTGGTGTGGCGTGACGTCGAAACCATTACCGAGCAGGCCGTTGCCCTGCGGTTCGTGGTGCTGGCGGACCGGCTCTATGACAAGGATGTCCCCATCCTTGCCAGCGGCGTCCCCTTTGACCAGCTCTTCACCGACGAGATGATGACCGGCGGCTACACCAAGAAGTACTACCGGGCGGTTTCCCGGCTGACGGCACTGGCCCGCGAGGGGCAGAACCACGAACCGTCCTAGCCGTTGAACGCGGCCGTTGAATACGGCCCTTGAACCCGCCCTTGAACGCCGCGCCTAGGCACATCCTTTAAACGCCAAAGGTGCCGGCGCCGCCTCACGGCGGGACCGGCACCTCGCTGACGTTCCTGGGTTAGAGGCCCTGCTGCCGGGGTTCCCCGGCTACAGGTGGCTCTCCGGCGACGGGAGGTTCTTCGACAGGAGCCGTGTCCGGCTTCGGGTCGACCTTGTCCACGAGGCCGGTTGCGCCCTTCTGGACGGTATCGATCTTGTCGGCGTACTTTCCGCCGGTCTTTGAGTCGATGAAATCACCGGCTTTATCGATGCCGTCCTTGATGGCCTGTTCATTGCCACCGACCAGTCGCTGAGCCTTGCCCTTCAGATCGTCAAGAATACCCACGGGCACCTCCCTTCTGTCGCGGAGCCAGATCGCTCCTCCGCCTTCGATCCTAGCCCCGTACCCTGGGTGTGCCAAGGGCAGGGCCAGCGGCAGGGCCGACGGCAGGACAAGGGCCCGTCCAGGGCCTTGATGCCCTAATCAGGGTTGGGGCGGCGGATTCGGGCAACAAAAAAGCAGCTCCGGAGAGCTGCTTTGTGGTGGGCGATACTGGGATCGAACCAGTGACCTCTTCCGTGTCAGGGAAGCGCGCTACCGCTGCGCCAATCGCCCGCGCCCGGAAGAATCCGGCGGGAACATCCGGCGTGGCCGGGGTGTTGCGACATTAAAGAAAAGAGAGCGGACGACGAGATTCGAACTCGCGACATCCACCTTGGCAAGGTGGTGCTCTACCAGCTGAGCTACGTCCGCACATGAAGCACGTACCGGTGCGACCGGCCGTTCAACAACAAGCAAGTTTCCTTGCTCTGGTGGGCGATACTGGGATCGAACCAGTGACCTCTTCCGTGTCAGGGAAGCGCGCTACCGCTGCGCCAATCGCCCAAATGTTCTCCGGGGTTAACCGGAAACCAAGGTTTTCACCGAGGTGGGTACGGGATTCGAACCCGTGTATACGGCTTTGCAGGCCGCTGCCTCGCCTCTCGGCCAACCCACCGTGTAAGCCAGATTCCTGGGAATCTTTGCCTTGACAGTGTCCTGCGAGCGGACGACGAGATTCGAACTCGCGACATCCACCTTGGCAAGGTGGTGCTCTACCAGCTGAGCTACGTCCGCATTATTGTCAGCATTTCCGTGCCGCATTCGGCATTTCCTCGCGTTCCAACGAGTAAGAACTCTATAGGAGGTTCAGGGAACTTACAAATCGGGAGCGCGCCGACGACGTGCGATGGCTCCGCTTCCTTGAAATCTAGCGGATTTTACTAATTACAGGGGTGTAATTAGAGCGGGCGCCCCGACTGGTGTCACTCATGCTTAGGCGACGCAATCGGACGCTGCGCCGGCATCGAACGGCCCGATTTCCAAATGCCGCCGGGGTGGGCTAGCATTCAATGGCATTGGGGCGATTGGCGCAGTGGTAGCGCGCTTCGTTCACACCGAAGAGGTCACTGGTTCGAACCCAGTATCGCCCACCAATGAATGGCCCGTTCCGCTGAATCAGCGGGACGGGCCATTTCGCTTTTCGGGCGGCCCGGTCCCGTCGGCACTTCACGCACGTATTCCTGTCAGCCCTCCATGAAAGAGTATTTGCATGACTGATCCACTCCTCGCCCACGCCACGGAATACGGGCGGATGTATGCACGCTCAACATCCGACGCATTCTCCGTTCCGTCCATTACGACGGTCATCGGCCAGCAGCCGCACGGCCTTGACGGCTGGTTCGGGTACATGGGGGCGAACAGCCTTGCCAACGATCCGGCGCTCCCCGCCATCCTGGGAAGTCCGGCCAAAGTCCGCCAGGCGGTCAGCCGGGCAGCCAAAGCAGCAGAAACCTACCGCGACGACGCCGCCAAGCGCGGGGACCGGGTGCACAACTACTGCGAACAGGTTGCGCTCAGGGCCCTCGGCCGGCCCCACCAGATGAAGGAAATGCGGGAGGCGCTGACGGCCAACGGCGAGGAAGCCTTTGCTGCCCGCTTCGATGAGTGGTGGGAACTCTTTGGTGTGGAGCCCATCGCCCCGGAAGTCACGGTCTGGAACAAAACAGTGGGCTATGCGGGCACCCTTGACCTTGTGGCAAAGATCAACGGCAGGACCTGCATCATCGACTACAAGACCAAGGGCACCACCCGCGACGGCACCGTCAAGCCGCTGGACGACAAAGTGGTGATGCAGCTGGTGGCAGGGATGAAAGCCGAGGAAAGCCTGGTTGATCCCGTCGCGGGGGAGTGGGAGCCGTGGAAGCACGGTGATTCCCCGGTGCTGCTGGCGGTAGCCGTGGGCGAAACCGAGGTCCGGCCGATGCGGGCCAACCCGGATGTGCTCAAGCACCACTGGTGGAAGTTCTGCTCCCTCCGCCGGGTCTGGGAGATGTCTGCCGACACGGTCAGCGCCGGCACGGCACTGCTTCCGGTGGCGCCGCCGTCGCTGCCCGTGCCAGCGCCCGCACTGCAGGCTGTGCCCGGAAGGTAGCGGGCCAACTAAACTGGACTGGATCCCGTAGCGCCCACCGAAGGACAGATTGCACATGGCCATTTTGAGTATCCGCATCATCGGCGACCCCGTGCTGCGCACAGTGGCCGATCCCGTGACGGAATTCGGGCCGGAACTCGCAAAACTGGTTGCCGACATGACGGAAACCATGGAGGACGTTGACGGCGCAGGCCTGGCCGCGCCGCAGGTCGGGGTCAGCAAGAGGGTTTTCACCTACCGCATCGGCGGCGTGGAGGGGCACGTCATCAACCCCGTGCTGGAGAACAGCGACGACTTCCAGCCCGATGAGGTGGAAGGCTGCCTGTCCATCCCGGGCCTTGGCTTCCCCGTACGCCGCCGCCGGGCCACCCGCGTGACCGGCGTCGACCTGCACGGCAACCCCGTCTCCGTGGACGGCGAGGGCATGCTTGCCCGCTGCTTCCAGCATGAAACGGACCACCTCGACGGCATTCTCTTTACCGACAGGCTCGAAGGCGAAGACCGCAAGGCCGCGCTGCGCTCCATCCGCAATGCCAACTACGACGCCATCACCGAAAAGACGACGTCGAAGCGGGCGAAGACCGTGGGCTCCAGCTTCGGCGGCGGAAGCTTTGGCAGCGGCAGTTTCGGCGCCGGCGAGTGAGGGTACTCTTTGCCGGCACCCCGGCTGTCGCGGTACCGTCCCTCGACGCATTGCTTCGGGCCGGCTTTGACGTCGTTGCCGTCCTGACCCGGCCGGATGCGCCGATTGGGCGCAAACGCGTGCTGACGCCGTCGCCCGTTGCCGCCCGCGCCGCCGAACTGGGTATTGAAGTGATCCACGCCGCCAAAGTGGATGCGGATGTCACGGCAAGGATCGCCGCAGTCGCGCCGGACGTCGCGGCGATCGTCGCGTACGGCGGCCTGATCCCGCGCCCAGCCCTGGACGTTCCACGGCACGGCTGGATCAACCTGCATTTCTCCCTGCTGCCCGCCTGGCGCGGTGCCGCCCCGGTGCAGCGCGCCGTCATCGCCGGCGATGACATCACCGGCGCTGTCACGTTCCTCCTCGAGGAAGGGCTGGACACCGGCCCCGTGTTCGGCACCCTCACCGAGGCCGTTCGCCCGGAGGACACCGCCGGTGACCTCCTGGAGCGCCTCTCGCACAGCGGCGCGGTCCTGCTGGCCCAGACTCTTTCTGCAATTGAGTCCGGGCGGGCGGCAGCCGTCCCCCAGGCAGGGGACGTGTCCCTGGCGCCCAAACTGGGCATCGACGACGGCCGGATTGACTGGCACGAACCTGCCCTCGCGATTGGGCGCAGGGCCCGCGGAGTCACGCCCGAACCCGGCGCATGGACCACGCTTGAAGGGCAGCGCGTCAAACTCGAACCGGTGGTGCTCCGCGCCGAGGGCCCGGAACTGAAGCCGGGGCAGGTGCTGCTGGACGGAAAAAGCGTGCTGGTAGGGACGGGGTCCCACCCTGTTGAGCTGACGCGGATACAGCCCTCGGGCAAAAAGATGATGGCCGCCGCTGATTGGGCGCGCGGACAAGCAGCACTGGAAGGCGTGGTATTCGAATGAGTGAGTCCGGAACGGGCGGCAGCAGCCGCGGCAGGGATCCCCGGCACGGGAAATCAAGCGGCGGAGGGCAGTCCGCCGGCAGCCGCCATGGCAGCCAGCGGGACGCCCAGGGCCGGGAGCGCAACCGCGGCCCGAAGCGGAACTTCACCGAGAACGCCCCCTCCCAGCGCACCCGCCGGGCTGATCCGGCCCGCCTGGTGGCATTTGAAGTGCTGCGTGCCGTCGCCTCGGACGATGCATACGCGAACCTCGTGTTGCCGGCCCGCATCCGCCACCACGGGCTGGACAAGCGGGACGCAGGTTTCGCCACGGAGCTGAGCTACGGGGCCCTGCGCGGCCAGGGGACGTATGACGCCGTCCTGGCCCGCTGCGTCGACCGCCCGCTGGACCAACTGGACCCCGCCATCCTGGACGCCCTGCGGATCGGCGCCCACCAGCTGCTGGCCATGCGCGTCCCCGCCCACGCCGCCCTGGACCAGACCGTGGGGCTGGCCCGCGCCGTCATTGGCGCCGGGCCCTCGGCACTCATCAACGCGGTACTCCGCAAAGTCTCCGCCCGCACCCTCGAGGAGTGGCTGGAGCTGCTCCTCAGCGACGAGACGGACGAGACCCGGATCGCCTCCATCCGCTACGCCCACCCGGAGTGGATTGTCCGCGCGTTGAGGCAGTCCCTCGTGGCACACGGCCGCTCCGTCACCGAAATCAACGAACTCCTCGAGGCGGACAACGCAGCCCCGGTGGTTAACCTCGTGGCGCTGCCCGGGCTGGGCAGCCTGGACGAGGCGCTGGAAGGCGGAGCAACCGCAGGCGAGCTCGTGGAAGGATCGGCGCTCTCCAGCGGAGGAGACCTCGGCCGGCTGGCGTCGGTGCGCGAAGGCAGCACCAGGGTCCAGGATGTGGGCTCGCAGCTGGTGGCCCGCGCCATGGCCGCCGTGGACCTGGCGGCCGTCGATGGGGAGCGTGCGGACCTTGCGGCCACCGGCCAGGCCGGCGAAAAATGGCTGGACCTCTGCGCCGGACCGGGCGGCAAGGCGGCGCTGCTGGGTGCCCTCGCCCGGGAGCAAGGCGCCACCCTGCTGGCCAATGAACCCGCACCACACCGTGCCAAGCTGGTGCGGCAGGCACTTTCCGCGGTTCCGCACGAGGTCTGGCATGTCCGGACCGGGGACGGCCGCGACGTGGGAACGGAAATGGCGGAGACTTTCGACCGCGTGCTGGTGGACGTCCCCTGCAGCGGGCTCGGTGCCCTGCGGCGCCGGCCCGAGTCGAGATGGCGGCGCACCCCCAAGGACCTCGCGGACCTTGGCCCGCTCCAGCGCGAACTGCTCAAGTCGGCACTGGATGCCGTCCGGCCTGGCGGCGTGGTGGCCTACGTGACCTGCTCGCCGCACCCCGCCGAAACAACCGCCGTCGTCACCGATGCGCTGCGCAAGCGCGATGACCTCGAACTGCTCGACGCCGGCGCCGCCCTGGACAAGGTGAGCCTGCCCGGCCACCTTGAAGCCGGGCATGAACTGACGGCCCAGCTGTGGCCCCATGTGCACCGGACCGACG
Source organism: Arthrobacter sp. NPDC093128 (assembly GCF_040683875.1). Taxonomy (NCBI): domain Bacteria; kingdom Bacillati; phylum Actinomycetota; class Actinomycetes; order Micrococcales; family Micrococcaceae; genus Arthrobacter; species Arthrobacter sp. NPDC093128. The sequence goes on along the minus strand of NZ_JBFBEY010000016.1, from coordinate 57,820 downwards.
CCATGTTCCTGGCTCTCATCCACAAGAAACCCTGATCCCTCCGCCTTTTGTGAAAGGAGCCGACATGGCTCAGTGCTGCATCAACCCCAGCATCCTCTCCGCCGACTTCGTCAACCTCGAGGCGGAGCTGCGCAGAATCAGCAACGCCGATGCCGTCCATGTCGACGTCATGGACAACCACTTTGTGCCGAACCTGACCCTCGGCCTGCCTGTGGTCCAGCGCATCCAGGCCGTCAGCCCGGTGCCGCTGGATGCGCACCTGATGATCGCCGACGCGGACCGCTGGGCACCGGCCTACGCCGATGCCGGCGTCGCCTCCGTGACATTCCACGTCGAAGCCTCGATCGCGCCCATCAAGCTGGCGCGCGAACTCCGGGCGCGAGGGGCCAAGGCCGGAATGGCGCTGCGCCCCGGCACCCCGGTGGAGCCGTACCTGGACATGCTTTCCGAACTGGACCTGCTCCTGATCATGACCGTGGAGCCGGGTTTCGGCGGCCAGTCATTCCTTGACCTCACACTCCCCAAGATCAGGCGCGCCCGGGCAGCCATCGATGGTTCCGGCACCGGCGTGGCGCTGCAGGTGGACGGCGGCATCACCGAGGAGACGATCGTCCGGGCAGCCGAGGCGGGCGCCAACGTCTTCGTCGCTGGGTCCGCCGTGTACGGCGCGGACGACCCCGCAACGGCGATTGACCGCCTCAGGGCCGCCGGCTCGCGCCCGGTTTCTTCCGGGGCGCATGCCGTCCCGGAATCATGACGGAGTCTGACGGGAATAGCAGGACCAGTCATTCAGTTGTGACAGAATAACAACACACATACGTGCTCCGGGGTCGGTGTAAGTCCGAACCGGCGGTGACAGTCCGCGACCCGCGAGCCGGCACAGGTCCTATCCAGGAGCTGTTCCGGCGGACGGTTGAACCGGTGAAATTCCGGTACCGACAGTTAAAGTCTGGATGAGAGAAGCACGTACAGCTGTTACTGCAGCGCCCTTCAGGCGGTGCGGTATTGCGCTGTCGTATACCCCCGGAGCCAACGCGGTTCTTGAGGGAAGGAACGACGAACGCTTTGACGCCGCAGACAACAGCCTTGTTCAGCGCTGCCGAGATCGATGCCATGGAGGCCGCCCTCGACGCGGCCCTCCAGGGTCCCCGCGGGGCGAACCCGCTGGTGGGCGCTGTCGTCGTCGGATCCGACGGCCAGCGGCTGGTGACCGGATACCACCGCGGCGCCGGGACCGCCCACGCGGAGGCAGACGCCATTGCCCAGGCAGGCATGAAAGGCATCGACCTGGCCGGGTCCACCATGGTGGTCAGCCTGGAACCCTGCAACCACTGCGGACGGACCGGGCCGTGTGCCCAGGCAATCATCGACGCGGGCATCGCGTCCGTGGTGTACGCCGTCGACGACCCCCATGATCCTGCCGCGGGCGGAGCCGCAACGCTGCGGGCCGCCGGCGTCGACGTCCGTTCCGGGCTGTCCGCCCGGGCTGCGTTCGAGCTGAACCGACGGTGGTTTGAAGCCGTCATCGCCAAGCGCCCCTTCGTCACCCTCCACATTGCCCAGACCCTGGACAGCCGCATCGCGGCAGCGGACGGCACCAGCCAGTGGATCTCCAGCCCGGAATCCCTGGCTGACAACCACGGACTCCGCAGCCGGGTTGATGCGATCCTGGTGGGTACCCAAACACTCCTGGTGGACAATCCCCGGCTCACCGCCAGGGACGCCTCGGGCGAGACGACCGGCAGCCAGCCGCTGCGGGCGGTCATGGGGCTCCGCGGAATTCCCGACGACGCCGCCATCCACGGGGACGACGGCCGCGTGCTGCACCTGCCCACCCGCGACCCGAACGAGGCCTTGGAGCAGCTCTTCTCCGCCGGCGTCCGGCACGTCATGGTCGAAGGCGGTTCCCGGATCCTGAGCGCCTTCCTCGCCGCAGGACTCGTGGACGAACTGATCGTCTACCTGGCACCCACCCTGCTCGGATCCGGTACGGCAGCCCTCGGCGAACTCGGCATCACCACCCTGGCGGAGGCCCAGTGCTGGGATTGGGATGCGGCGTCCGGGGGAGCCGTGCAGACCCTCGGCCGGGACCTGAGGCTGCACCTTTTCCCGGGGCATTCCGAACCTGCCGGCCTGGCAGTCGATGCCGGCACCGAACTTTTCCCATCCGAAATCCACCCACCCGAACCCTTACCGCACCGCACCGGCGCGGGCACCGCCACAGGAGGCCACTGATGTTTACCGGAATTATTGCCGAACAGGGCAAGGTCCTGTCCGTTCAACGCAACGGCGACGTCAGCGCCACAGTGCGCCTGCATGCGCCCGGCAGCACCGAGGGCCTGGCACTTGGCGGTTCCGTGGCCGTCAACGGGGTGTGCCTGACCGCCACCGCCATTGACGGCAAGGACTTCAGCGTCGACGTCATGGGCGAGACCCTGGTGCGGAGCACCATCGGAGAGCTCGACGCCGGCGACACCGTCAACCTGGAACGCTGCGTTCCTGCCGGCGGACGCCTGGACGGACACGTTGTCCAGGGACACGTGGACGGAGTCGGCGAACTCCTCGAACGCGAGGGCCTGGGCAATTGGGACCGGCTGCGGTTCGGCGTGCCTGTGCGGCTGGCGCGCTACATCGCCGAAAAGGGCTCCATCGCCGTCGACGGCGTCTCCCTCACGGTCACGGCCGTCAGCGACGCTCCGGAACCGGCTCCGTGGTTCGAGGTGGGCCTCATCCCCACCACCCTCGCCGAAACCGGGCTGGGGGCGAAGAGCCTTGGCGGCAGGGTCAACCTCGAAGTTGATGTGCTCGCCAAGTACACCGAGCGCCTGCTCGCCTTCGCCGGCGGCACCGGAGCCGGCAACGTGGCTGCCGGATCGGGGGACTCAAAGTGAACCAGGTCAAGCACACCCCCGAACTGCGCAGCGAAGAACTGCGCACCGGAGAACTGCGCACCGAGGACCTGGGAGCGAGGACCGGGCTGGACCCGATCGAAGTCGCCGTGCGTGCGATGGCTGCCGGCCGTCCGGTCCTGGTAGTGGACAACGAGGACCGTGAAAATGAAGGCGACATCATTTTTGCCGCCCAGCACGCCACTCCCGCCCTGATGGGTTGGACCGTCCGGTACAGCTCCGGGGTGATCTGCGTACCGCTCGACGGCGCCCGCGCCGACGCCCTGCTGCTGCCGCCCATGGTGGAGGTCAACGAGGACTCCAAGGGCACTGCCTACACGGTGTCCTGCGATGCCGCCGTCGGCGTCAGCACCGGAATCTCCGCAACGGACCGGGCACTCACGGCCCGGGTGCTGGCGGACCCCGGGAGCAGTCCGGGATCAATCACCCGTCCCGGGCATGTTTTTCCGTTGCGCGCCGTTAACGGTGGAGTGCGTGAACGTCCGGGCCATACCGAGGCGGCCGTGGATTTGTGCCGGCTTGCCGGTCTGGAACCGGTGGGCGTGATCGCGGAGGTTGTATACGACGACGGAGAAATGATGCGCCTGGACGGACTTCGCGGCTTCGCTGCAGAACACGGTTGCCCCCTGATCTCGATCGAGGATCTGGTGGCCTACCTGGACGCAGCACAGCCCGGCGGACAGGCAGCGGTACCGGCAGGGAAAGAGGAGATACGATGACGGCTTCAGAGGCACGACATGAGGTCAGGGCCGAGCGCGGTACCCACCCGGTGAGCGGGGGTCCCATTGTCCAGCTGCCCAGCGAATTCGGGGAATTCGTGGCACAGGCCTGGACAGACCTGGTGACCGGCGCGGAGCATCTCGCGATCAGCTCCCCCCTCCCGCCCGTCGACGGAAAGCCGCCGCTGGTGCGGCTGCACTCGGAGTGCCTGACCGGAGACGTCTTTGGCTCCTACCGCTGCGACTGCGGTGAACAGCTGGCGTACGCGCTCGAAAAGATCAATGAAGAGGGCGGGACCCTGCTGTACCTGCGGGGCCAGGAAGGCCGCGGCATTGGCCTGGCCAACAAGATCAAGGCTTACGCCCTGCAGGAGGCCGGCTTCGACACCGTGGAAGCCAACGAGCACCTGGGCCTGCCTGTTGACGCCCGGCGATACAACGCTGCCGCGCAGATCCTGGCGGAGATGGGCCTCCACGATGTGCGGTTGCTGAGCAACAACCCGGACAAGCAGAACCGCCTGGCGGATGCCGGCGTCAACGTGGTGGAAATGGTCCCCACGGAGGTTCCGTCGCGCGAGCAGAACATCCGTTACCTGCAGACCAAGAAGGACCGGATGGACCACCGGCTGGTCCTGGACACCCAGACGGCGGAGCCGGTGACGGCACTGCCGGCGGCCGGCCAGGGCACCTTCCAGCACGAGCAAGACTGACCCGAACACGACTGACCCCAACACGTCTGACCAGATACAGAAACGAACCAGGAGACTTTAATGAGTGGACACGGCGCACCGGAGATTGACCTCACCACCCTCGACCCGGCGGAGACGTCGCAGCTGAAGCTGGCCATCGTGGCCGCCAGCTGGCACACCCAGATCATGGATGGGCTGCTGGACGGCGCCCTCCGCGCCGCGAAGGACGCCGGCATCAATGAACCCACTGTCCTGCGGGTGCCGGGCAGCTTCGAGCTTCCCGTGGCCGCCGCCCGGCTTGCCAAGCACTTCGACGCCGTTGTGGCGCTCGGCGTCGTGATCCGAGGCGGCACGCCGCACTTCGAATACGTCTGCGAGGCAGCCACGATGGGCCTGACCGACGTCAGCGTCAACACCGGCGTACCCGTTGGCTTCGGCGTGCTCACGTGCGATACCGAACAGCAGGGCCTGGACCGTGCGGGCCTTCCCGGCTCCTCCGAGGACAAGGGCCACGAGGCCGTCACCGCTGCGCTGGCCACCGCCGTCACCCTCAAGCAGTACCGGTAGGCGTCCCGCCTTGCTTGCTCCGGTGCCGTGTTTGTTGTGTGTTGCCTCACATCCGCGCCGTCACGGAACGGCCCGACAGGCGGGGTCAGGCCCGGAGCAAGTAGGCTGGAGGGCGTGAAGAATTTCGAGACGCTGTTCGCAGAACTGAGTGAGAAGGCAGCCACCCGTCCGGCAGGCTCCCGCACCGTCGCAGAATTGGAGTCCGGAGTCCACGGCATCGGCAAGAAGGTCGTGGAGGAAGCCGCCGAAGTCTGGATGGCAGCCGAGTACGAATCCGATGAGGCCGCAGCCGAGGAAATCTCCCAGCTCCTGTACCACCTGCAGGTCCTGATGCTCGCCAAAGGCCTGACCCTGGAAGACGTCTACAAGCATCTGTAGCCATGCTGAGCGTGGCCGATTGCCTGTAACCAAGACTTCCTAACCCAGAAAGACCCCTCATGCTGCGAGTTGCCGTCCCCAACAAGGGATCCCTGTCCGAAGCGGCTTCGGCCATGCTGTCCGAAGCCGGCTACCGCCAGCGCCGCGATACCCGCGAACTGGTCATGGTGGACCCGGACAACGACATTGAATTCTTCTTCCTCCGCCCGCGGGACATTGCTGTCTACGTCGGCCGGGGCACCCTCGACGTCGGCATCACCGGCCGCGACCTGCTCCTCGACGCCGAGGTGGAAGCCGAAGAGCTGCTGCCGCTGGGCTTTGCTGCCTCAACGTTCCGCTTCGCCGGCCCGGTGGGCGATTTCACCGCAGCTGACCAACTGGAAGGCAAGCGCCTGGCCACCAGCTATGACGGCCTCCTGCGCGGCTACCTCGCCGAGCGCGGCATCAACGCCAAAGTGGTCCGCCTGGACGGCGCCGTTGAATCATCGGTGCGCCTCGGCGTCGCCGACGCGATTGCCGACGTCGTCGAAACCGGCAACACGCTGAAGGCAGCCGGGATGGAGATCTTCGGCGAACCGATCCTCAAATCGGAGGCGGTGCTGATCCGCCGCACCGGCCAAGGCACGGCGAACGGCACGGCCAAGGAGATCGAGGTGCTGATCCGCCGCCTGCAGGGCGTGCTGGTGGCCCGGCAGTATGTCCTGATGGACTACGACATCCGCAAGGAACTCGTGGAGCAGGCCGCGGCGCTGACGCCCGGCCTGGAATCACCCACGGTCTCGCCGCTGCGCGATTCGGAATGGGTTGCCGTCCGGTCCATGGTTCCCAAGAAGGAAACCAACCGGATCATGGATGAGCTCTACGACCTGGGCGCACGCGCCATCCTGGTCAGCAGTATCCACGCCTGCCGGATCTGATCCGGGCCCGTCCAACGGCCCTCACCGAATCCCCTCCAGCGAATCCTCAGGAGTAATCATGGCTGTAGCAGTGCGCGTCATTCCGTGCCTGGACGTTGACGCCGGCCGCGTGGTCAAAGGCATCAACTTCGAGGGCCTCCGGGACGCCGGGGACCCCGTTGAGCTCGCGCACCGCTACGACAACGGCGGAGCCGACGAACTGACGTTCCTGGACGTGACCGCGTCATCGGGCAACCGCGAGACCACCTTCGACGTGGTCCGCCGCACCGCCGAGGAAGTCTTCATTCCGCTGACAGTCGGCGGCGGTGTCCGCGGCGTCGCCGAAGTGGACAAGCTCCTGCGCTTCGGGGCGGATAAGGCCTCCATCAACACGGCTGCCGTCGCCCGGCCTGACGTCATTGACGAAATAACCCGGCACTTTGGCTCGCAGGTCCTGGTGCTCTCGGTGGACGCCCGGCGCACCCGCCCCGGATCCGAGCCGACGGCGTCGGGTTTTGAAGTGACGACGCACGGCGGCCGGCAAGGGACCGGTATTGACGCCATTGCGTGGGCACGCGAGGCCGCGGAGCGCGGCGTCGGCGAAATCCTGCTCAACTCCATCGATGCGGATGGCACCAAGGATGGCTTCGACATCGAACTCATCCGCCTGGTCCGCGCTGCAGTCAAGGTGCCCATTATCGCCTCCGGCGGCGCGGGCAAGCCTGAACATTTTCCGCCTGCTGTCGCGGCCGGGGCGGACGCCGTCCTGGCGGCGTCGATCTTCCACTTCGGACCCGACGACATGATTTCGCAGGTCAAGACCGCCATCCGTGCGGCGGGCTTCGAAGTCCGCTAGCCGACAGCCTTAACGACAACGCGGGGCCACGTGCGCCGTCATCCTTTGATCGGATGGCGCAACGTGGCCCCGCGTGTCCCGTTAAGAGGGATTTGTTAGAGGCCGACTTCGGCTGACTGCAGCAGCGCGACGGCATCCGGCTGGCCTTCGAAGGTGACCAGCGCGTGGCGGGTGCGCCCGTGGGCGTGCATCAGCAGTTCGCCGGGTTCGCCGACAATGGCCACCGACACGGGGGCGCGCTTGGCGACGTGGCGCGGACCGGACGGACGCACCAGCACGATGCCCAGGTCCACTCCGCGGTACAGGATGGCTGCGCGCTTGACGAGTTCGTCCCACAGCGCGTCTGAGTATTCCTCGTCGAGGGCCCGCGGCGCCCAGCGGTCCACCGCACGGCGGACGTCTTCGGTGTGTACGAAGTACTCAATGAGGTTGGAGCTTTCGGCCAGGGCTTTGATCCGCAACGGCGACAGCGCAGGAGGGCCGCCGCGGAAGGTGTTGACCAGGCGGGCGTAGTCCTCGGACGTCTTGACCTTGGCGGCCAGCTTCGCGGTGGCCTCATCGGAGGCCTTGGCCAGGCTCTTGATGACCAGGCCAAGTCCGACGCCGGCCTTCCGCTCACGCAGGTAAAGGTGCGCGGCGAGGTCACGCGTGCGCCAGCCCCGGCAGAGCGTGGGGGAGTCAGGACCGGCCGCTAACAGGGTTTCGGCCAGGACTTCTCGGGACGGATCGACGAAATGCATCACTTGTGAAACTAGCACGAGAGGCGGCGAGTTGCGCAGTGGAAGCGTTGCGAATTTCGAGCTGATCGTCACACTGCAGTGAGGCACTAGACTTGGTCTGATGTCTGAGCAGCCCGCCCCCGCCCCAGTACCTTCTGCAGTGCCCGTTTCGGCACCCGATACTGCACGCGCTGCTGCCCACAACGGCAGCGTTCTCCCTGCCGACGTAGCTGCCGCCCTGAAGCGCGACGGTGCCGGCCTGGTGGCCGCCATCGTCCAGCAGTTCGACACCAACGAGGTCCTTATGCTGGGCTGGATGGACGACGAGGCGCTGCGGCGCACCATGACTACCGGGCGCGTGACGTTCTACTCCCGCTCCCGCCAGGAGTACTGGCGCAAGGGCGATACGTCCGGCCACGTGCAATGGGTCAAGTCGGTTGCATTGGACTGCGACGGCGACGCCCTGCTGGTCCGCGTCGACCAGGTTGGCGCAGCCTGCCACACGGGCACGCGGACCTGCTTCGACGGCCGCGGGCTGTCCGTTGTTGCCGGCGAAGCCAGCGTCACCGGAAACGCCAGCTAGGACTTTCCAGGCCGGGAGCGGCGCAGTCGCGGGCTCCCACCCACAAGATTCAGGCACCACTTACGAAGAGGCGGACAACCATAGCCATGCAGGACCTTGGAATCATCAGCCCGGGCCTCGAGGAATTCCGGGAACTCGCCAGCCACAGCCGCGTCATCCCCGTCCGGCTCAAGGTACTGGCCGACGCGGAGACGCCCATCGGGCTCTACCGGAAGCTGGCAAACGGCCAGCCCGGCACCTTCCTGATGGAATCCGCCGCCGTGGGCGGGGCCTGGTCCCGCTATTCCTTTATCGGCGCCAAATCCCGTGCCACCCTGACCACCAAGGACGGCCAGGCGCACTGGCTGGGCCAGCCGCCGGCCGGCGTACCCGTCGACGGCAACCCTGTGGATGCCTTAAGGGACACTGTGGAGGCGCTGCGCACTGACCGCTTCGACGGGCTGCCGCCGTTCACCTCCGGCCTGGTTGGCTTCCTCGGCTGGGAAACCGTGCGGCACTGGGAAAAGCTCACCAGCCCGCCCGAAGACGACCTGCAGCTGCCGGAACTGGCCCTGAACCTGGTCACCGACATGGCAGTGCACGACAACATGGACGGCACGGTCCTGCTGATCGCCAATGCCATCAACTTCGACAACAGCTCCGAGCGCGTGGATGAGGCATGGCACGACGCCGTGGCCCGGGTCAAGGCACTCCTGGCCAAGGTCAGCACGCCCGTGGAACAGCCGATTTCGGTCCTGGAACCCGCCGCGCTGGACTTTGCCTCCAGCGTGCAGGAGCGCTGGAACGAGCCCGACTACCTCGCTGCGCTGGACCGCGGCAAGGAAGCGATCGTTGACGGCGAAGTGTTCCAGGTGGTCATCTCACGCCGCTTCGAGATGGAGTGCGGGGCCGATCCGCTGGATGTGTACCGGGTCCTGCGGAACACCAACCCCAGCCCGTACATGTACATCTTCAGCCTGGAGGACGCCGCCGGCCGGGAGTACTCCATCGTGGGTTCTTCCCCGGAGGCCCTCGTGACGGTCACGGGCGAGGAAGTCATCACGCACCCCATCGCCGGTTCCCGTCCGCGGGGCAAGACCGTGGAGGCGGACAAGGTGTTCGCCGAAGAGCTCCTGGCCGACCAGAAGGAACGCGCCGAACACCTCATGCTGGTGGACCTGTCCCGCAACGACCTCTCCAAGGTGTGCGTTGCCGGCACGGTGGATGTCACGCAGTTCATGGAAGTGGAGCGGTTCAGCCACATCATGCACCTGGTCTCCACGGTGGTGGGCAGGCTCGCCCCCGCCGCCAAGGCCTACGACGTCCTGAAGGCCACGTTCCCCGCCGGCACGCTCTCCGGAGCCCCCAAGCCCCGCGCGCTCCGGCTCCTGGACGAGCTGGAACCGCACCGCCGCGGCATCTACGGCGGGGTGGTGGGCTACCTGGACTTCGCCGGCGACATGGACATGGCCATCGCCATCCGTTCAGCGCTGCTCCGCGAAGGCCGGGCCTACGTACAGGCCGGCGGCGGCATCGTGGCCGACTCGGTCAACCCGACGGAAGCCCTGGAAACCGTCAACAAGGCAGCCGCGCCGCTGCGGGCCGTGCACACTGCCGGATCCCTGCACAACATCACCGCCGAGTCCGTTCCGGAGCCGGGACAGACAGCCGGCGGAGACGCCGGCGGCACACCAAGCCAAAGCTCGGACCGCTGATGGGTGTCCGGGAAGACGGTACCCAGAATGGCGCCGTGCAGGAAGACGGGGCCAGCCAACCGGCCGCCAAGCGCACCGGGGCCCCGGTGTGGGCGCGGAAGTCCTCGCTGGTGCTGATCATTGCGGCCATGGCCCTCGCGGCCTTCGGCAGCACCACCCAGACCTGGCTGACCGTCCACCTTGACCCGGCCCAGCTGGGCCAGGCGGTCAACAGCCAGGACGGCCTCCAGGTGCAGGGCAGCAAGGCCGCCACCACTGTCACCGCGCTGGCCCTGGTGGCGCTGGCGGGCGGCCTGGCCGCCTCGATCGCCGGCCGGATTGCCCGCTGGATCATCACCGCGATCATCGTCCTGGCCTCGGCCGGCATCGTCACCGCGGCCGTCACGGTAATGGTGGACCCGCTCGCTGCGGCCCAGGGCTCCATCGCGGCAGCGACCGGGATCACCGGGAGCAGCGTGCAGGTGAACGTTTCCGCGTTTCCTGCACTCGCCGTCGTCACCGGAATCCTGCTGGGGCTGGGTGCCCTGCTGATTATCCCGGCGGGACGCTACTGGAAGACCCGGACCAAGTATGACGCCGCAGCGGCCGGCGCAGCCGAGGGCCCGGCGGACGAGATCGACAGCTGGGACAGGCTGTCCCGGGGCGACGATCCCACGTAGGCCGGGCCCGCCGATGTCCCCGGCCGATGTCCAAGGTACGGCCAAAAAATGGCAGAATGTAAGCAGTATTCATCCTGAGGAGATTTCCATGAGCAAAGCCACTGTTTCCGCATCCAAATCCGCTGCTGCGGAAAACGTCAACACCGGCGTCGACCACAGCGCAGACCTCGGCCACGGCAACAGCCCGGCAGCCTGGACGTGCGTGATCGTTATGCTGATCGGCGCACTCATCGCGTCCATCGCCTTTGTCATTGCCAGCACGCCCATCTTCATTGCCGGCGCAGCCGTGATGGTCATCGGCCTGCTTGCCGGCTGGATCATGCGCAAGGCCGGCTACGGCGTGGACGGCAGCAAGCTGAAGAACTCCGGCCACTAGCAGTGACTGTCCTCGACGACATCAATGCCGGCGCACGGGAAGACCTGGAGGCCCGCCGGCGCCTGGTGTCCCTCGCCGAGCTGAAGGAACGCGCCGCAGCGGCCGCCCCGGCGCGTGACGCATGGGCTGCCCTCGGCGGAGATTCCTCGCCACGGAACCAGCTGAAGGTCATCGCCGAGATCAAGCGGCGCAGCCCGTCCAAGGGCGACCTCGCGAGCATCGCCGATCCGGCCGACCTGGCTGTCCAGTACGCCGACGGCGGAGCTTCCGTCATCAGCGTGCTCACCGAACAGCGCCGCTTCAACGGGTCCCTCGCCGACTTCGACGCCGTCCGTAAAGCGGTGGATGTTCCGCTCCTGCGCAAGGACTTCACCGTTGACGAATACCAGATCTGGGAAGCCCGTGCCCACGGCGCCGACGTGATCCTGCTGATCGTGGCGTCACTGAGCGACGCGGAGCTGCGCGACTTCAGCCAGCTCACCCGTGAACTGGGCATGAACGCCCTGGTGGAGACGCACACGGCCGGGGAGATTGAGCGTGCCGTCGCTGCGGAGGCCCGGATCATCGGCGTCAACGTGCGCAACCTCAAGACGCTCGACGTCGACCGTTCCGTTTTCGCCTCCCTCGCCGGCAGCATCCCACCGGAAGCTGTCATCGTTGCGGAGTCCGGAGTCCGCGGCGCGGACGATGTCCGGCACTACGCCGCGAACGGCGCCAACGCCGTGCTGGTGGGCGAAGCGCTCGTGAGCGACGCAACGCCGCGCGAGCGGATTGCCGAATTTACTGCTGCCGGGGCGGAAGCCATCGCGGCAAGGGTCTGACGACCGGGGCTCCCGCCCGCAGGAAGCTGCGGGCGGGAGCCACCCGATATTTCTTAAGAACAGTGGAACAGGATGGTGAGACCGATGGTCGACGCGCCAACAACCGGCTCTGACGAGGGCACCGCGGACGCATTTCTTCAAGGAGACCGGTCCCTGCGCCACGCGCCAGGTCCCTATTTCGGCTCCTACGGCGGGCGCTGGATGCCCGAATCCCTCATCGCGGCCCTGGATGAGCTGGAGGACACGTTCGAAAAGGCGAAGGCCGACCCGGACTTCGTCGCCCAGATCGCGGACCTGAACAAGAACTACTCCGGGCGCCCGTCCCTGCTCACCGAGGCCAAGCGCTTCGCCGAGCACGCCGGGGGAGTCCGCATTTTCCTCAAGCGCGAGGACCTCAACCACACGGGCTCGCACAAGATCAACAACGTCATCGGCCAGGCCCTGCTCGCCAAGCGCATGGGCAAGACCCGCGTGATTGCCGAGACCGGCGCCGGCCAGCACGGCGTGGCCAGTGCCACCGCCGCGGCCCTGCTGGGCCTCGAGTGCGTGGTGTACATGGGCGCCGAGGACTGCCGCCGCCAGGCGCTGAACGTGGCCCGCATGGAACTTCTGGGTGCCACTGTCATTCCGGTGACCAGCGGCTCGCAGACCCTCAAGGATGCCATCAACGAGGCACTCCGCGACTGGGTGGCAAATGTCGGCCACACCCACTACCTCCTCGGCACCGCCGCCGGAGCCCACCCGTTCCCGGCCATGGTGCGGTACTTCCACGAGGTCATCGGCGAGGAAGCCCGCGCCCAGATCCTGGACCAGGCCGGCCGGCTGCCTGACGCCGTCTGCGCCTGCATCGGCGGCGGCTCCAACGCCATCGGCATCTTCCACGGCTTCCTGGACGATCCCTCCGTCAGGATCTACGGCTTCGAAGCCGGCGGCGACGGTGTGGACACCGGACGCCACGCCGCCACCATCACGCTGGGCAAGCCGGGCGTCCTCCACGGCGCACGCTCGTACCTGATGCAGGACGACGACGGCCAGACCATCGAGTCGCACTCCATCTCGGCGGGGCTGGACTACCCCGGCGTCGGCCCGGAACACTCCTACCTCGCGGACATCGGCCGCGTCAGCTATGAGCCCATCACGGACTCGGAGGCAATGGACGCCTTCCGGCTGCTTTGCCGCACCGAGGGCATCATCCCCGCGATCGAGTCCGCCCACGCACTTGCCGGCGCCATCAAGGTGGGCCAGCGCCTCGCGGCCGAGGCCGGCAGGGCAGGCGAAGCCGCAGCCGACAAGATCGTGATCGTGAACCTTTCCGGCCGCGGCGACAAGGACGTGGCCACGGCCGCTGAATGGTTCGACCTGCTGGACAAGGGTTCTGTAGAGGCCGAGATCGGCAAAGAGGGGGAGCAGCTGTGACCGGCGTTCAGGACATCACCAGCACCAGCAAATCGGCAGCCGCCATCGACAAGGCACGCGCTGAAGGACGGGCAGCCCTCATCGGCTACCTGCCCGCCGGCTACCCCGACGTGGAGCAGACCATCGCCGCCGGCATCGCGCTGGCAGAGAACGGCGCCGACCTGATCGAGATCGGGATCCCGTACTCCGACCCCGTCATGGACGGGGTGGTCATCCAGGCCGCCACCACCGAGGCCCTCGCCAAGGGATTCCACGTCCGCCAGGTCTTCGACGTCGTCCGCGGCATCACCAGCAAGACCGACGCCGCCGTATTGGTGATGACCTACTGGAACCCCGTCATCCGGATGGGCGTGGATGAATTCTCCCGTCTCCTGGCCGAGGCCGGGGGAGCCGGACTCATCACCCCCGACCTGATTCCCGACGAAGCCGCCGAATGGATGGCCGCCTCGGACAAGTACGGACTGGACCGCGTTTTCCTCGTGGCGCCGTCCTCCTCGCCGGAACGGATGAAGCGCACGGTGGATGCCAGCCGCGGCTTCGTCTACGCCGTGTCCATCATGGGCGTCACCGGTGCCCGCGAATCCGTCAGCAGCGCTGCCCAAGGCGTCGTAGCTGCAGCCCACGCGGCGGGAGCGGAACGCGTCTGTGTGGGGCTCGGCGTCTCAAATGCCGGCCAGGTCCGCGAGATCGCGGCCTACGCTGACGGCGTGATCGTGGGGACGGCGCTCGTCGCCGCCATCCGCGACGGCGGCGTGGAGGCTGTGGCTGCCCTTACCAAAGACCTCAGCGCCGGCCTGACCAGGGAAGAAGCCTAAACAATGCAGACTGTCCTCCACGCGGCGGCCATGCTCCCCGCCAGTATTCCGAGTCCGGACTGGTCCGGGTTCGACATTCCGCTGCCGTGGGGGTCACTGCGGATCCACGCGTACGCGCTGTGCATCCTGGCCGGAATCGTCGTTGGCCTCTGGCTGACGTCGGTCCGCTGGAACAAGCGCGGCACGCCGGAGGGCAGCCTGTGGGACATCGCCATCTGGGCGATCCCGTTCGGTATCATCGGCGGCCGCCTCTACCACGTGTTCTCGTCACCGGACGCATACTTCGGCCCCGGCTTCGACGGCACGGGTGACCTTTCCCTGATCCCGCAGATCCAGCGCGGGGGATTGGGAATCTGGGGTGCTGTCCTCCTCGGCGCCGTGGGCGCCTGGATCGGCTGCCGCCGTGCGGGGGTGAAGCTCACCGCGTTCCTGGACGCCGCCGCCCCAGGGCTGCTGCTGGCCCAAGCCGTCGGGCGCTGGGGAAACTACTTCAACCAGGAACTCTTCGGCGGACCCACCACCCTTCCCTGGGGCCTGCAGATCGACGCCGACAACGCGAACTTCCCGGCCGGAATGCCGGCCGATACGCTGTTCCACCCCACGTTCCTCTATGAATCCCTGTGGAACATTGCGGGTGTGGTGATCCTGCTGGCCCTGGACCGGAAGTTCAACTTCCGCCGCGGACGGCTGTTCTGGATCTACGCCATGTACTACACCCTGGGCCGGGTCTGGATCGAAGCCATGCGGATCGACGACGCCGAACAGATCAACCTGTTCGGCATCACCACCCGGCTCAACGTCTGGACCAGCATCGTGGTGTTCCTGGCGGCCCTGATCGTGTTCGTGGTGCTGGGTCTCCGCAAGCGCGATGAGCCGGATACTCCGTACCTTGCCGGTCACATTCCGGCGGAGAAGGACGGCGAAACTGAGTCCGGGAACCGTGAGGACGCCGAATTGGAGGCCGTTCCGGCGCACGGCAAAAGCATCCGGCATTCGGACAAGAGTGTCTCAGATAGTGAGTCCCGTGGTAATCTCCCAGATAACCAAAGCGGTCCGGGGCACACTTCCGCCCCAACTGAAGCGGTGACGGATTCGTCTGTCGGCACCAAGCCCGTCAAGGGCTCGCCGGCAGCCGGAAACCCCGATCACCAGGACTCCGGATCCGCGCCGGGCACTGACGGCACCAAGTAGTCAGTTCCGGCAACCGGGCCGCAGAGCTACCGCTCGCAGCGCCCGTTCCCACAGCGTCGTGGCACCAGGGCCCCGTACCCGTCAGCACAGAGCTGCCGACGGGTCAAGCCCGGGTCAGGGGCCTGCGTAACTGTTAGTTCAGCAGGCCGGGCTGACCTACAATTTCCAGTAAGTAACACTTTGTTGTGCCCGTCACACCGGCATCGCGAGTGGGGCCAACGTTGTCCCTTCCATACGCACGATCAGGAGGAAGGACGTCTCCCATGACCCAAACTCTTCACAGCCCCAGTTGGTCCGAGCCGAACCAGCCGGCTGCCGCCATGTCACCGTTCAAACGGTTCGCGGCGCTGCCGGAGGCCGCAGGACTGTACAACCCGGAGCAGGAGAAGGACGCCTGCGGCCTCGCCATCATCGCAACACTCCGTGGTGAGCCCGGATATGACATCGTCGACGCCGCCCTGACCGCCCTGCGCAACCTGGAGCACCGCGGTGCCGTGGGCGCCGACGAAGGAACGGGCGACGGCGCCGGGCTGCTGATGCAGATCCCGGACGAGTTCTTCCGTGCCGTCACCGAATTCGAGCTTCCGGCGCCCGGACAGTACGTCGCCGGTACGGCCTTCCTTCCGGCCGAGCAGCGCGAAGCCGATGCCGCCAAGGCGGGCATCGAGGGCCTCGCAGCCGATGAGGGCCTGACCGTCCTGGGCTGGCGTGAAGTCCCGATCGTGGCCGACCTTGTCGGTGCCATGGCCCGGGCCTGCATGCCGTACTTCTCCCAGCCGTTCTTTGCCTCCAGCACCGGGGAAGTGCTGGAGCGCAACGAACTCGACTCACGGGCCTGGCGCATCCGCAAGCGCGCCCAGAACAAATTCGGCGTGTACTTCCCGTCGCTGTCCTCCCGGACCATCGTCTACAAGGGCATGCTGACCACCGCGCAGCTGGAGCCGTTCTACCCGGACCTCTCGGACAAGCGTTTCAAGACCAAGCTCGCGATTGTCCACTCGCGCTTCTCCACCAACACTTTCCCGTCCTGGCCGCTCGCGCAGCCGTTCCGGACCATCGCCCACAACGGTGAAATCAACACCGTCAAGGGAAACCGGAACTGGATGCGTGCCCGCCAGTCACAGCTGGCCAACCCGCTGCTGGGGGATTCCCCCGAGGAGCTGTACCCCATCTGCACCCCGGGTGCCTCCGACTCGGCGTCGTTCGACGAAGTGGCCGAGCTGCTCTGGCTGTCCGGCCGGCCCATCACTCACTCGATCATGATGATGATCCCCGAGGCCTGGGAAAACCACGCCACGATGGATCCGGCCCGCAAGGCCTTCTACGAATACCACTCCCTGCTGATGGAACCGTGGGACGGCCCGGCCGCCGTGTCCTTCACCGACGGCAGCCTGGTGGGCGCAACCCTTGACCGCAACGGGCTGCGCCCGGGACGCTACTGGATCACCGAGGACGGACTGGTGGTCTTCGCCTCCGAGGTGGGCGTCATCGACGTCGAACCTTCCAAGGTGGTCAAAAAGGGCCGCGTCTCCCCGGGCAAGATGTTCCTGGTGGACACCGAAGCCGGCCGGATCATCGACGACGAAGAGGTCAAGGCCGAAGTCGCCGCCGCCAACCCGTGGGCGGAGTGGGTCAAGGACAACCTGATCGACCTCGACGAGCTGCCGGAACGCGAGCATGTGGTGCACACGGCCGCGTCCGTGAACATCCGCCAGCGGACCTTCGGCTACACCACCGAGGAACTGAAGATCCTGCTGGGCCCGATGGCCCGCACCGGTGCCGAGCCCCTCGGCGCCATGGGGTCCGATACTCCGGTGGCCGTGCTGTCCAAGCGTCCCCGGCTCCTCTTCGACTACTTCGTGCAGTCCTTCGCGCAGGTGACCAACCCGCCGCTGGACGCCATCCGCGAAGAGCTGGTCACGTCCCTGATGTGTGCCATCGGCCCGAACGGCAACCTGCTGGACACCAAGCAGGTCCGGCAGCCGCAGGTTTCGCTGCCGTTCCCGGTGATCAACAACGACCAGCTTGCCAAGATCGCCAACATCGAAAGCCCGGACGGCGACAGGATCGCCATGAAGGTCCGCGGCCTGTACCGCCCCGAAGGCGGCGAAAACGCCCTGCGTGCCCGCCTGACCGAAATCTGCGAGCAGGTTTCCGGTGCCATCAACCGCGGCGTGCAGTACGTGGTGCTCTCCGACCGCGACTCGAACGCCCAATGGGCGCCCATCCCGTCGCTGCTGCTGGTCAGCGCCGTGCACCACCACCTGCTGCGCAGCGCCAACCGCACCAAGACAGCCCTCGTGGTCGAGGCCGGCGACGTCCGCGAAACGCACCACGTGGCCGTCCTGATCGGCTACGGCGCGTCCGCCGTCAACCCGTACCTGGCCATGGAATCCGTGGAACAGCTCATCAGCAGCGGCGACGTTGTTGGCGTGACTGCCCAGGACGGCGTCTACAACCTGATCAAGGGCCTCGGCAAGGGTGTCCTGAAGATCATGTCCAAGATGGGCATCTCCACGGTTGCCTCCTACACCGGTGCGCAGACGTTTGAAGCCCTTGGCCTCGGCCAGGAACTGGTGGACGAATTCTTCGCCGGAACCCACTCTCAGCTCGGCGGCGTCGGACTCGACGTCATCGCCGCTGAAGTCTCCGCCCGGCACCAGATGGCCTACCCCGAAGGCGGCATCGAGCAGCCGCACCGCCCGCTGCTCGGCGGCGGCGAGTACCAGTGGCGCCGTGACGGTGAACCCCACCTGTTCAACCCGGAGACGGTCTTCCGGCTGCAGCACGCCACGCGTGAACGCCGCTACGACATCTTCAAGTCCTACACCCGGGGCGTGGACGACCAGTCCGAGAACCTCATGACCCTCCGCGGGCTGCTGAAGTTCAAGACCGATGCGCGTCCCGCGGTGCCGCTTGAGGAAGTGGAGCCCGTCTCCAGCATCGTGAAGCGCTTCTCCACCGGCGCCATGAGCTACGGATCCATCTCGAAGGAAGCCCACGAGACCCTGGCAATCGCCATGAACCGGCTGGGCGGCAAGTCCAACACCGGTGAAGGCGGCGAGGACGTGGACCGCCTGCTGGATCCCGAGCGCCGCTCGGCCGTCAAGCAGATCGCCTCGGGCCGCTTCGGCGTCACGAGCCTGTACCTGACCAACGCCGACGACATCCAGATCAAGATGGCGCAGGGCGCCAAGCCCGGCGAAGGCGGCCAGCTGATGGCGCAGAAGGTGTACCCCTGGGTTGCCCGGACGCGCCACTCGACCCCCGGCGTCGGACTTATCTCCCCGCCCCCGCACCACGACATCTACTCGATCGAAGACCTCGCCCAGCTCATTTATGACGCGAAGCGTGCCAATCCTTCGGCCCGGGTGCACGTCAAGCTCGTTTCCGAGGTGGGAATCGGCACGGTTGCCGCCGGTGTCACGAAGGCGAAGGCCGACGTCGTACTGGTTTCCGGTCACGACGGCGGAACCGGCGCCTCGCCGCTGAACTCGCTCAAGCACGCCGGTGTTCCGTGGGAGCTGGGTCTCGCAGAGACCCAGCAGACCCTGATGCTCAACGGCCTGCGCGACCGTGTGGTGGTGCAGGTGGACGGCCAGCTCAAGACCGGACGCGACGTGGTCATCGCTGCGCTGCTCGGCGGCGAGGAATTCGGCTTCGCCACGGCACCGTTGGTGGTGGAAGGCTGCATCATGATGCGCGTCTGCCACCTGGACACCTGCCCGGTGGGCGTCGCGACGCAGAACCCCGAACTGCGCGCCCGCTTCAGCGGCAAGCCGGAGTTCGTGGTCAACTTCTTCGAGTTCCTGGCCGAGGAAGTCCGTGAAATCCTGTCGGAGCTCGGTTTCCGCAGCATCGAAGAGGCCATCGGCCACGCCGAAATGCTGGACACCCGTGAAGCGATCAACCACTGGAAGGCCGAAGGGCTGGACCTGGATCCGATCCTGCACGGACTCGAGTTCGACGACGACGCCCCGCTGCGCAACCTGACCGGCCAGAACCACGAGCTGGACAAGCACTTCGACCAGCGGCTCATCACCATGGCCGCCGAGGCGCTGACGGACCGCAGCCCGGTGAAGATTGCCGTGGACGTCATCAACACGGACCGCTCCGTCGGCACCATGCTGGGCCACGTCGTCACCAAGACGTTCAGCACGGACGTCCTCGCCACGGACACGATCGACATCACGCTGACCGGTACCGCAGGCCAGTCGCTGGGCGCCTTCCTGCCCGCCGGCATCACCCTGCGCATGTACGGCGACTCCAACGACTACGTGGGCAAGGGCCTCTCCGGCGGCCGCATCATCGTCCGCCCGGACCGCACCAACGTGTTCCAGGCCGAGAGCAACGTGATCGCCGGCAACGTGATCGGTTACGGTGCCACCAGCGGTGAGATGTTCCTGCGCGGCCAGGTGGGCGAACGCTTCCTGGTCCGGAATTCCGGCGCAACGGCGGTTGTCGAAGGCATCGGCGACCACGGCTGTGAGTACATGACCGGTGGCCAGACCCTGATCATCGGCCGCACGGGCCGCAACTTCGGCGCGGGCATGTCCGGCGGAACGGCCTATGTGCTGGACCTGCGGACCACCCGCGTGAACAAGCAGGCGCTGGAGTCCGGCGAACTGCAGCTCCGCGAACTGGATGCCGAAGACCGCGACATTGTGCACGGCCTGTTGGTCAAGCACGTCGAGGAAACCGAATCGCAGCTCGCGGCACGGCTGCTCGAGAACTTCGATGACACCGCTGCCCGCATTACCAAAGTCCTGCCGCGCGACTACGCGGCCGTATTGCAAACCCGTCTTGACGCGATCGAAGAGGGCCTGGACCCCGATGGCGAAGAAGTATGGTCTCGAATCCTGGAGGTGACCGGTGGCTGATCCACGCGGATTTCTGAAAGTACGTCAGCGTGAAACCCAGCCGCGCCGTCCCGTTCCCGTCCGCATCATGGACTGGAAGGAAGTCTATGAGGCCCAGGAAAAGGGTGTCCTGAAAAGCCAGGCCGGCCGCTGCATGGACTGCGGCGTGCCGTTCTGCCACCAGGGCTGCCCGCTGGGTAACCTGATTCCCGAGTGGAACGACCTCGTGTGGCGGGACAAGGGCGAGGAAGCGATTGAGCGGCTGCATGCCACCAACAACTTCCCCGAATTCACCGGCCGGCTGTGCCCGGCTCCGTGTGAGGCCTCCTGCGTGCTGGGGATCAACCAGCCCGCAGTGACCATCAAGCAGGTTGAGGTCTCCATCATCGATGAAGCCTTCGACAACGGCTGGGTCAACCCGCTGCCGCCGACCCGCCTGACCGGTAAGACCGTGGCAGTGGTGGGCTCGGGCCCTGCAGGCCTGGCCGTTGCCCAGCAGCTGACCCGGGTGGGCCACACCGTCGCTGTTTACGAACGCGACGACAAGATCGGCGGGCTCCTGCGGTACGGCATCCCCGACTTCAAGATGGAAAAGGAGCAGGTCGACCGCCGTCTTGAGCAGATGAAGGCTGAAGGCACCCGCTTCCGGACCGGAGTCGCTGTCGGTACCGACGTGACGTGGGAGCAGCTGCGCCGCCGTTACGACTCCGTGGTTGTTGCCACCGGCGCCACCGTGCCGCGCGACCTGCCCATCCCGGGCCGCGGGCTCGAAGGCGTCCACTACGCCATGGACTACCTCGTTCCGGCAAACCGCGTGGTGGCGGGGGAACAGGTGGAGAACCAGATCCACGCCAAGGGCAAGCACGTTGTAATCCTGGGTGGCGGCGACACCGGGGCCGACTGCCTCGGAACCGCCCACCGCCACGGCGCCGCCTCCGTGACCACTCTCGCGATCGGCAAGCAGCCGTCCGTGGAGCGCACCCCGAACCAGCCCTGGCCCACCTTCCCCACCCTCTTCGAGGTTGCGAGTGCGCACGAAGAAGGCGGCGAGCGTACATACCTTGCCTCCACCGTGGAGTTCGTCGGCGAAAACGGCAAGCTCACCGGCGTGAAGGTTGCCGAGACTGAATTCGTGGACGGTAAGCGGCTCCCCAAGACCGGCACCGAGCGGATCATTCCCGCGGACCTCGTATTCCTGTCCCTGGGCTTCACCGGTGCAGAGCCTGCGGGCATCACCGAGCAGGTCCACGCTGAATTCGACGGCCGCGGCAACGTGGCGCGCGACGGCTACTACATGACGAACACCGAGGGTGTGTTCGTTGCCGGTGACGCGGGCCGCGGGCAGTCGCTCATTGTGTGGGCCATCGCCGAAGGCCGTGCCTGTGCGGCGGCTGTTGACAAATTCCTGATGGGAACAACGATCCTGCCTGCCCCGGTTGCCCCAACCGACCGGGCGATCGCAGTTCTCTAGTCACAAACGGGGGACCCGGAAGTTCACCTGCGGTACAACTCCAATCCAGCAACAGACCAATAGGGTAGGTATATGAGACGCGCTAAGATCGTGGCAACATTCGGACCGGCTATTTCCAGCTTCGAGAACACCCTCGCAGTTATTGAAGCCGGCGTCGATGTTGCCCGCATGAACATGAGCCACGGAGACTACTCCGTGCACGACGTGACTTACGAGAACGTTCGTCGGGCCTCGAAGCAACTCGGCAAGCCGGTTGCCATCATGGCCGACCTTCAGGGCCCCAAGATCCGTCTGGGTCGCTTTGTTGACGGCCCGCACCTGCTGGCAGTCGGCGACATCTTCACCATCACCACCGAAGACGTCCCGGGCACCAAGGAGATCTGCTCCACCACGCTCAAGAGCCTCACCGACGACGTCAACGTCGGCGACGCGCTGCTGATCGACGACGGCAAGGTGGCCCTTCGGGCCCTCGAGGTCGACGACGTCAAGGTGGTCGCCCAGGTGACCGTCGGCGGCATGGTTTCCAACAACAAGGGCATCAACCTGCCCGGTGTTGCCGTCAACGTTCCCGCGCTGAGCGAAAAGGACGAGGACGATCTGCGCTGGGCCATGCGCCGCGGCGTGGACATGGTGGCCCTGTCCTTCGTCCGTGACGCCACGGACATCAAGCGCGTCCACGAAATCATGGACGAAGAAGGCAGCCGCGTGCCGGTGATCGCCAAGATCGAAAAGCCGCAGGCCGTGGAGCAGTTGCACGAGATCATCGACGCCTTCGACGCCATCATGGTGGCCCGTGGCGACCTCGGTGTGGAGCTTCCCCTCGAAGAGGTTCCGATCGTCCAGAAGCGCGCCATCGAACTGGCCCGCCGCTGGGCCAAGCCGGTCATCGTCGCCACCCAGGTGCTCGAGTCCATGATCGACAACCCGCGCCCCACCCGCGCTGAGGCCTCCGACTGCGCCAACGCGGTGCTCGACGGCGCCGACGCAGTGATGCTCTCGGGCGAGACCAGCGTGGGCAAGTACCCGATCGAAACTGTCAAGGTCATGGCCCGGATCATCGAGTCCACCGAAGTCCACGGCCTTGAGCGCGTTCCTCCGCTGGGCACCAAGCCCAAGACCCGCGGCGGCGCCATCACCCGCGCCGCCGTCGAAATCGCCGACCAGCTGGACGCGAAGTACATCTGTGCGTTCACGCAGTCCGGTGACTCCGCGCGCCGGCTCTCGCGCCTGCGCCCGATCAAGCCGGTCTTCGCCTTCACCCCGGTGGAGCACGTCTGGAACCAGCTCGCGCTGACCTGGGGTATTCAGCCGGTCCTGGTCCCCATGGTGGACCACACGGATGAAATGACCGCACAGGTGGACCGCAGCCTCCTGGAACTGAACCTGGTGGAAGACGGTGACCTGGTGGTCATCGCCGCCGGTTCCCCTCCCGGAAGGGCCGGTTCCACGAACTCCCTGAAGGTCCACAAGGTTGGGGATCTGGCCGACACCACGTTCGTGGGCGAAGCTGCCAGCAACAAGGAAAAGCTCGGACCGTGGCCGGAAAAGAAGAAGAAGGCCTAGTCTTCTAGACAAAAGGAAGGATCCCCGCCAGTTGGCGGGGATCCTTCCTTTTTTGTCTCTGCCTACCGGATGGCGGGCCGGGCCGGGCTGCCGGTAGGCAGGCCGCCGTCGTGCGGTGCCTGCCGGGCCGGTGTGGTTAGTTGACCTGGTTGATGATGGTTTCGGCGACCTCGCGCATGCTGAGGCGGCGGTCCATGGAGGTCTTCTGGATCCACCGGAAGGCCTCGGGCTCGGTGAGGCCCATCTTGGTGGTCAGCAGGCTCTTGGCGCGCTCCACGAGCTTGCGTGTGGCGAACTGCTCCTGCAGGTCCGAGACCTCGTTTTCGAGGGCCTTGATTTCTTCGTGGCGCGAGAGTGCGATCTCCAGGGCGGGGATCAGGTCCGCGGGGGTGAAGGGCTTGACGACGTAGGCCATGGCGCCGGCGTCGCGGGCGCGCTCCACGAGTTCCTTCTGGCTGAAGGCCGTGAGGAGCACGACGGGGGCGATGCGGGCCTTGACGATCTTTTCGGCGGCCGTGATGCCGTCCATGACGGGCATCTTGACGTCCATCAGGACGAGGTCGGGCTTGAGTTCCTCGGCGAGCTGCACGGCCTTCTCGCCGTTGTCCGCTTCGCCGATGACGTCATAACCTTCGCCCCGCAGGATTTCGATAATGTCCAGGCGGATAAGGGTTTCGTCCTCGGCGACAATCACGCGGCGGGCCGGCTGGGTGTTGGGGTTTGACTCCGTCTGTTCTGACACGGGGACTCCTTGAAAGGTACGGCGGGAACTAGTCCATCTTAGTTGTGCCCGCTGTTGTACTTGGAACTGCTTGGGTTCGTTGCGGCGGCACTGGCGCGATTCTGGAATTCAGCCTATCTGCATGTAGAGTAATTTCGCGCACTGGAAGCGATCGCGTTGCTCACAACGGAGCTCTGAGCTTAAGATTGTTACTTCGGTGTAATCCGCGCCCGAGTGGCGGAATTGGCAGACGCGCCGCACTCAAAATGCGGTATCGAAAGGTGTGTGGGTTCGAGTCCCACCTCGGGCACAGTGTTTCCGCAGGTCAGCGGCCTAATGGGCCGTTGACTGTGGACAAATCTCCAAAAAGTGTGGACAGCGGCGTAGCATTTTTCCTATGGCCAGCATTCGAAAGCGCACAAAAAAGGACGGAACTACGTCCTACATGGTCTGCTGGCGGGACCCGGCCACCACTAAAGAACAAGGCATTACATTTGCCAACGAGGCAGAAGCCGTCACGCTCAAGCGACTCCTTGATGCCAACAAGCAGTCCTTCGAAATCGCCCAGCATGCGATGGTCAAGAACCAGACCAGGTTCCCTACAGTTGCGGCAGTGATCCAGGAACACATCGACCTCTTGGTGCGCCCTTCCGCCGGGACGGTCCACACGTACCAGACGATGTTGAAGCTGCACATCGCGGACGTCATCGGCCACATTCCCGTGGACAAGCTCGACTACCGGCACCTGACCTACTGGATCAAGACGATGCAGAAGAAGGGCAGGTCTCCGAAGACCATCAAGAACAACCATGGCCTGATCTTCGCGGCCATGGAGACCGCCGTCATGCTGCGCTACCGGAAAGACAATCCCTGCCGGCACGTTCAGCTCCCATCAGGTGAAAAGGCTGAGGACGAGGCCCGGTTCCTGACGCACGCTGAATTCGGCATGATCCTTGAGGGTATGGGGGAGCGGTACCGGGCTTTCACCGAGTTCCTGGTCATGACCGGAACCCGCTTTGGCGAGGCAACTGCCGTGACCGTTGCAGACGTCGACCTCATGTCCAAGCCGGCCACAATGAGGATAAATAAGGCATGGAAGCGAGGCGCGGATTCCGAGTACTACATCGGTGCCACCAAGACGGGCGCCGGCAAGAGGACAGTCTCCCTGAACCCGCATTTAGTGGAGGTCCTCATTCCGCTGGTGGCCAGCCGCCCTGGCTCGGCTCTCTTGTTTACGACGCCAAAGGGTGAACGGATCATCCATAAGCTGTATTGGCATCACTACTGGGTTCCGGCAGTGAAAGCGGCGCAAGCGCGCGGGCTGACCAAGTCGCCCCGAATTCACGATCTGCGCCATACCCATGCATCATGGCTGATCCAAGACGGCGTTTCCCTATTCACTATCTCCAGGCGCCTGGGGCATGCGTCCACTCGTACAACGGAGCAGGTGTATGGCCATCTGATGCCTCAGGCCCTCCAAGATGCCGCGGATGCCGTTGAGCGGTCTGCCGTTGTCTGGCGTGGTTAGCTGCGGCACTCGCCAAAGCTAGGAGTATTTCTGGCGTGCCTGGGCCCGGGTCCCGATCATTCGGACGGAGGTCGGGGATGTACTCGTTGACCGGACTTCGCGCAGCTGGGCAATCTCCTTCAAATGGACAGACGTAAAGACGATCTTTCCCTTGCCCCAGACGGAATGCGGGAACTCTCCCTTGGCGGCCCCTTCACGGAGCCACGCCTCTGAGCACTTGAGGACCGAGGCCGCCTCGGCCGGCTCGAAGAATTCGAGTTTCATGCCTTCTTCGATCCTTTCGTGATTTCGCTGCGGCAGTGCTCCGTGCTGAGTCCTGCCCTAGTTCATCGGAGCTGGGCCATCCGGCTGCATGACCGCGTTGCAGAAAGTCGCAGCAAAGTCATCGGTCTGGCGTTGCACTCGCTCCGGAGAAGCCGTGAACTGGCTCGAGGCGCGCTGCACGAGGCCTGCGTCACCAAGGAAGTTGAGCTGCCGGCGGATGGTCGACGGCGAGGCCTGCAGCCCGGCTCCGATTTCGCTGCACGTTGATGGACCGTTCTTGAGTAAGAAGCGGACAATTTGGCTTCGCGTTCGGTTCATCAGGATGTTCGACATGGAGACCGGAACCTAAAGAATGAAAGGGAGCGTGCTGCTGTAGACGGGTCTACAGCAGCAGGTTACGCCTACTGTGGTCATGATGGAAGGGCTTATTTCCGCCCATGAATCTTCCAAGGCGCCGGGACCCTGATTGCCGAGCCGTAAGACTCGCGGAATACTGGGCGGTAGGGTGGCCGAGAGTAGCTTGCCGGTCCGCCGGTGTTGAAGTGGCTGATCAAGGGGCGGTAATGCGGATTGACGAGACAGGGCATGGTGAGGGGCTGTCGCCTCAGGCGCAACTTGCCCGTCGTCTGAATCTCCTCCTCGACGTCGTCGTCGCCGAGCGCGGGAAACCGGTCACGTTCAGGGAAGTTCAAGCGGACCTTGCCGTCAAGGGCATCAAGCTGTCGCGCGCACGATGGTTCTATATGAAAGAGGGGACTGGCCGCTTGGTCAGCGATCCTGTGTTGCTGGCTGGCCTCTGCGACATCTTCAAGGTTGACCCGTCCTATCTGATTGGCGATGACGCTACCTTGCCGGAGCGAATCGATTCGCAGCTTGAGTTCGTCAAGTCGCTCCGCGCGGCCCGTGTGAAGACCTTCGCCGCCCGAACTCTTGGGGATGTATCACCCGAGACTTTGCAGGCCATCTCTGAGTATCTCAACGAGGATATTGGGCGGCACCCGGCAGCAGAGCGGGCGGCGGCTAGCCCTCCAGAAGATAGTCAAGATGAGCCGCCAGCAACTCCTTGATCCGTGCCGGGTTGGCTGAATAGCGCGGCGACCGGCCGTGGCGACGGCCTGGTTCCACGTCGACTACGATGGCGCCCGATTCCTCCAATGCCAGAAGGTGCTTGGCCACGCTTGGTTCGCCGGCGCTGACTGATGCTGCAATGTCCCCACGGGAGGCGGGGCCGTGCGCCGATAGGTAGCGGAGGATCTCATTCCGTGAACGGTTGCCAAAGGTCGCGACGGCGGCTTCGACGTCGGCTGACCATGCGTCGTCGTGAGGCTGGGTAATCCGTGGCATGGAACCATTCTTATCTACAGTTCGACAAAAAGTAAGACTCGTCGTCTTGACGATACTTTAATTATCCTTGAGAATAGTTTGCATAGCCTTAGTGCATTCGTGGTCGGCCGTGGTTTAGCGGCCATTCTTGAGGTGTCGGGCGTGCCGTCACCGGTCCTATTGGAAGCGTTTAGTCGAAGCGGTGAAGACCCGTGCGAGTCGAAGCCAGAGCAAATCAGGCCCAACATGACGAACCAAGTGCAGTTACCGTTGATGTTTCCTTGCGCAGGCCGCCAGCGCCGACAGTGCTGGCAGTCCCGGTGGATCAGATCATGGTCGCCGTTGACGGTGTGCGCCGATATGTCGTTTCGCATCTGTCCCGGATCGGCCGGGCCTGCGACGTGGACGACGTTATGCAGGACATCCGGGTAGCGGTTTGGGATGGAGTGAGTCGAGGACTCTATCGCCAACTACCGGGAGTCCCTTTCGAGGCCTGGGTCCAGGGAGTGTGCGCCAACGTGTGCGCCGCGCATATCCGCAAGGAGCTGAGCCATCCTACGTTGCCGTTGCTGATGGAAGCCGGGGATGTGGACGGATCGGCGTCGCTCGATGCACTCGCGATTCTGGGTATCGACGGAGTGGATCGTGGTGCTGAGAAGATCGTCGATCAGGAATGGGCGCGAACGATTATCGAACTGACCCGGGCAAACGTGCCGGGCGGAGTTTGGGTACTTGCCGTTGACAGTCTGACCGGGCCACGCCAGTACGGCCCGCCTTCGCCACAGGACCGCCGCCGATGGCATGCGGCGACGGTAGTGCGCCAAACGGCGAGGACTGTTCAAAACGCACTGGAGGTTGAACCGAAAGAGATCCGCAATATAGGGGACGTTTGCCAGCGTGCGGCAGAATGCCTGCCCACGCCGGTCCTCCGTCAAACTGCGGCAACCATCGTTCGTCCCGATTTGCGAGGGCCAGACCGTGCCAGGGCTTTGGCGGCGTTGGCCGCTGAGCTTGGAGTCACGGAGCGCTATGTGGCCGTGCAGATTGGATTCGCCCGGCGGCTGTATCAAACGTCGTGGCGGATTCTCCAGGGTGCAAGGCGACCTGCACGCTAAGTCATGTCCTCAACGGCTCATTCTGCAATGAACTGGCGAGGAGGCTGGAATGTCGTTGACCCGGAGAATTGTATTGCCTGGCTCGAGCAGCCAACGGCGATGGTTGTTCCTAGTGTTCGTGGTTTTGAGTGTGGCGACCGTGTTGTTGGCTTTGACGTGGCCTACCCCGAGGCCCGCACCTGAGCCAGGTCCAGCGCTGTCGATGGCGCCGACTCCCCAGAGTTCGGCGGCCTCCTCCACTGGGTCGCAGTCAGAAGCGCTGACGACGGCTCCCCCCGCCGTCGAAAGACCCGACAGGTATGGCCCGCCTCGGACAACGGACTTCCGCAAGCTGGCATCGGCGGCGGCGACAGCTGTCTATACGTGGGACACGCGTGGGGCTTCGTACTCCGAGGTGTACTCCGGCCTCCGCAACTGGTGGCAAGTGCTCCCTGACGGGTCCAATCCTCTGGCCGTGTTTGTCCAGGAGTTCGAAGCGACTGGGATCAATGCCGGAACCTATCAGTATCTGGCCGGGCAGCAGGCGTACCGTTCGGCAAGGGTGGAATCCATGATGTGTGACAGTGAGCTTGCCAAGGTGCGAGAGCGACCGGCGCCCTGGGCGGGTCTCCACGTGTGCACGGTCTCTCTTCATGTCTTAGATCAGTCAGTTTCTGCCCACAACACGTATACGGCCCCAGTCAGCGTCATGGTCAACTGTCCGCCAGCCGCCAGTGCTCCTTCGGATCATTGCGTCGTGGTCGGCTTCTACGCCGCGCCCAGCAGGATCGTCTACTAATGCCGGCTCCGGCGATGCTGGCTGTCCTGGCACGGCGCCGGATCATCCTCCGGGCTCTGGTGGCCGCGGCCACGACCGCGATCCTGGCGGGTGCTTTTGCGCTCTGCGCGGCCGTTGCAGTGCTCGGCGCCAACGCGACGAGCACCGGCTCGATCTGCTCTTCAGCAAGGTTGAGTGGTCAGCGAGGCGCCGATGTGGGTGGTGCCTTGGACATCGGCAATAGCAGCCAGGCGCCGGTCAACCTGACGGCCCGGCAATTGAGCCTCGCGGGGGACTATATTTCAGTCGGCAAGCAGTTGGGCGTTCCGCGAGACGCCCAGATCATCGCAATCATGATGGCTCTGCAGGAATCAAGCCTCAGAGTGCTGGCCAACGTGAACGTCCCCGAATCTCTCAACTATCCGCACGACGGTGTTGGAAGCGACCACGACTCCCTTGGCACCGCTCAGCAACGTCCAGCTGCCGGCTGGGGGAGTGTCGGTGAGCTGATGGATCCCGTCTATAACGTACGGGCTTTCTATGGCGGACCGTCTGGTCCCAACAGGGGAAGCCCTCGCGGATTGCTGGACATCCCCGGATGGCAAACCATGAGCAAAGGCCAGGCTGCCCAGGCTGTTCAGGTCTCGGCGTTTCCTGAGCTGTATGCGCGATGGGAGTCGGAAGCGTCGGCCATCGTTGATGCGCTCGACGGCGGGACAGCACCTGCTACTTGCGTCGATCCACCGCCCGTCTCGGCGCCAACAGCAACGTCGGCAGATCTGAGCCACATCCGAATGGATATCCTGCGGTTTACCCAAGCCGGTGTCGGTGGGTCCTATGTGTGGGGCGGGACGGCCTTCAAAGCGTGGGACTGCTCCGGCTTTGTCCAGTGGATCTACCGGCAAGCCGGAATCAACCTCCCGAGGGTCGAGCAATGGAGGGTTGGTAAGCGGACGAACAATCCGACGCCAGGAGACTTGGTCGTTCAGAACGCCCAAGGGCCGGACAATTGGGGACATGTTGGCATCTACGCCGGCGACGGGATGATGTACAGCGCGCTCAATCCTTTGGTGGGCACGTTGCTGCATCCAATTGCCTGGAATTCGGATACTGCCTACTTTGATCTTGTAGCGTACCGGTAGACCTTGCGGCCGCCGGCGACGCCCACCACCGCCCGCTGTCCGGTTCTCCCGGGACATGTCCTTAACCATGCATGCCCGCGCCGCTGCGGGAGGTGACCGCGATCGCGGTGAGGCCCATCTGTAATGTGGTTTGGCGCTGAGAATCCCGTGTCTCAGCTTCAGCGGCCACGGCGGGTGGCCTGCGGCCGCGGAAGAACTATCCACCCGGCGGCCAGAACGTAGGCGACTGGGAGAGCTACGATGCGTGCGCCGCCCTGCTCGAACGCGGTGACTGGGACGGCCTCACCCGACGCGCATTCGCGGCTGCCCAGGAACGTGGCCAGACCGACGGGTTGGACTGGGAGGTGTTCGAGGCAATGTACCGCCAGCTCCGCGGACACGTCATCGGCCGTGTCCGGCTTTCCCCGTGATTGTCCGATCCAGGGCGCTTCGGTCTTGTGCTTCCGCTCTTGCTCTTATCTCCTCGGCCTCCTTGCGCTTCCCGACGAGCAATTCGACCAACTGCTCGTCAGTGATCCAGTTATGCAATGCCTTGAGTCTGCGGCTGCGCCACATGCCACCAGGCACCTTCTCGTAGATCAGCGCGAAGCCCACCCGGACACGGGTGCCCACCGGCAGGTGCCTCAAGTCGCTCATGTCTCCTCCTCCATGTGTGGTTCCATTCTTCTCCGCGACCCGCATCTCGGACAGAGCGGGAAAGGTGGCCGCCTGATGACTTAGGCCAGTGAGCCCTCGGGACATTAAACGAAGAAGCCTGAAAGCGCCATACTTTCCCGCTTCTTTTTTCTTGTCCCGGAAACGCGCACATCAGAAGCGCAATCGCCGTCAAGCGGAAATGGGCAGAAACTGCGCATTTCCAGCTGACCCCGACAGCCCACAAAAATCGAAGGAACCGAAGCAACGACAGGGAGTAGGTTCGTACCGTTTGAGGCGAACGGTCCGTCGGTGCCAGCTCAAGCAGATACTCCGTAGCCGGAGCGAACTCCTCGCCCATCGCGTCGAGGACAACGAATCCAGGAACACCTGAGCGAGGAATCACCCTCCCGACGTTCGCGACAGTCAGTCCCTCCGCCCGATGCCGCTCCAAACTGCGATCCGAGAGATCCATGCCCAAAGCATGACCCTGACAGGGCTCGTCCCAAGCCTGCGACACGCGCCGTTAACCATCGACATAGTCCGGTAAACAGATCATCGGTGAGGACACATTCTGCCCGGGCTTCCAGCTCAAAGACGGGCACTTTCACGAACCGGTGCTGCGGCTGTTTGACCACGCCATGGTGCTGAAGATTCCTCACAACGTGTTCGCCGCCTGGATGGTCAGCCCACTGCCGGCAGAATCCCGTTCCCGGCCTGTAGACATACTGGGCAGCATGACGCTGCTCCAGAGCTCCCTCGCGGCCTTTGGTGACAGGTACCGGCCGATCGAATAGCGCCGCTGATCAATTGGAGTCGTGAAATCCTTAAGGCGCTGCCGCTCATGGCCCCGAGGTGCCAAGTTGGTGATTTGCTGGCGAGTGCGCGCAACACGTGAAGGCAGTAGCTCTTGGCGACTCTGATTCATGTGGTTGTGTAACGCTCTGATCCCACATAAAAGGCACGGTGGTCCCTTCTCGGTTGCACCGGGCTCATTCGTGCTTGGGGGTTCAGTGCCTAATCACGCCGCATCTGAACGGTGACCCAGTAGGAATCGGAGCCTTCTGGAGACTCTTCTATGCAGAGCGACTCTTCGCTCACTCCGTCAAACTCGGTCTTGATGCAACCCACATACAGTCCCGTTGACGGGTCGTCCACCCTGGATTTCCCGCCGAACCTGTCTGCGGCCTCTTTCAGGCTGACCTTGTGATCCACGGACCACCGAGCGGTCAAACGCAAGCACGATGTGTCGATGGAGAGACATCCGGGATCGACCTTGGGGTCGTAGCGGGCAACCTCAACCCAATCATCCTCCGGTACGTTGTCAGCCCGGGCCATCATTTCACTGGCCTTCTCCTGCTGGGAGCCTCCACCACCGTTGATCTCCTGGGCGAGAGCAGAGCATCCAGCGAAGCCGAGGATGGAGAGCAGAGTCACGGCCATCACAATGCTGCCGAGTATCCACCAGAACTTGCTCTCATTCTTCTTTTGTGGAGGCGGAGTCACCTGCCACTGAGGCTGTGGTGGTCCATAGTAGGGCTGTTGGGGATACTGACCCTGGCGAGAGTGGGGCGGTTGAGGTGGATACGGCGGCTGGTGCTGTTGGTACGGGTCCATTCCGTAGCCTCTCTGGTTGAATTACTTGCCTCACCTGCTGGTTTCAAACCCACCGGGCTGCCTGAACTCAGCGGCGGTATCTCATGGCAGCGAAGCGAGGATGTCGTGGGACCATTCTTTAGTGAGCACGTCGTTCAGCTCCTCGTTAGGGCTGCTCACGCAATACGGCGTGTGGTTCGTGTCCAGCACGGCGAGGTCAACCGGAACAGCGAACAGGCCCCAGGGCTCAATCCTGTTGGCCAGGTAGCCAGTGAGTTTCAGGTCGCCGTACTCGGGGGCGTTCCAGACCCGACAGGCCAGTTGTAAGTCGTCGGGGTGAATGGCGATCCAGACCCCGAAGCGGAATTCGTGACCGCCTTCGAGCTTCACTGGGAGCAGTGCCCGAACGAACGGGCTGATGTTGGGGATCTGCATGAGAGTGGCCTTGTTGGGATCCGGGTCGCTCAACCAGCTGTCTTCAGCGCGGTGCTGCTCCGGACTCTCCAGGACCGGCTCCGGGAGGCGGAACCGGACATCCCTGTCATGTTCCGCTGTCTTCAGGCCACACATTTCGCACGTGTGCCTTTTCCCAAAGATCATCCGTCCCCCAGTTCTTTGATCTTTGGGCGATTCTACGCGGGCACATGGGCGTCGGAGGTTTCAGCAGCAACGGTACAGATCGGCGCGTCCCGGAAGCCGGCGGTTGTCGGATGCCCTTCCAGTTGAAGATGGCAGGATAATCCCGTGGCTACTGTTCAAAGGATTGCGGCGCCGAAGGCGGAGTGGGTGCTGATGTACCGGAGCGGCCTGACCCGTACCCGGATCGCGGCTTTGACCGGGGCTCCTGCCTCGACCGTCGGCTATCACCTCGCGGTCGCGAGGGCTGAGGATCCGGGTCTTGCCACCGCACACGAGGAAGCCGTGGCCGGGAAGACGCCCCGGGCCAGCGCGCACGGGCTGGAGCGGATGCAGGAGCTTGTGGCGGTAGTGCAGGAAACGGGACGGTATCCATCCCCGCGGGCCGGGACGGCGGCCGAACGGAGCCTGGGCGTCTGGCTGGATCGCCGACGCCGCGAAGCCGCCCATGGAACACTGGCGGCTGAGTACCGCGAGGGACTTGGTGTGTTGCCGGGCTGGCAGGGCGCACCGCGCGCGGCGACCGACGAAGCCAGGTGGCAAGACAGGCTGGCGTCCCTGGTGACGCACCGGGCGGCCGGGCAGGACTGGCCCCGGCACAAGGCGACCGTGACCGGTGAGGAGCACGATCTGGGCGTGTGGTTGCATACCCAGCGGTACAAGCACCGCCGCGGTGAGCTGGACCCGGCCAAGGCACAGGCTCTGGATGAATCACTACCGGGCTGGCGTGCGGGCCGGCAACGCGGGCGTAAGCGCGGGGCCCGGGGTAGCGGTGACGGTTTGGTCTCTGCAGTCTCGTAGACTGCGTCTGAGCTTGTAGGGCTATGGGGGAGATATGCAGACGAACGACATGGTGTTCAACACCAAACGAATGCCCGAAAAGTGGCGGCGTCACTTCAAGATCTACCGGGCCAAGATCAGCATCTATCTGGATACCGTGGACTTCGGCACTCCGCTCATGGTGGACGCTTCCGAGATGATGGAATTCCTGCCCGCAGGCGTAGACCAGGCGTCCTTCGTCGAGAAGATCGGCCCCGTCACGCCAGGCGCCGAAGCGCTATGGGTTGAAGCTGAAGTCCCCGAGGGTTTGCCGTCGCGCCCCAACGTTCGACGTATCGGGGCGATGGTGCACCACAGTAAGGCCCGGACCAGCTTCATGGAGAAGCCTTTCACTGGCGCGGACCACGAACACTGGATAGAAGCCTATCTCCGGGACGCCGACGGACTCTCGACCCGGCTGGAGCAGGATCTCCGGTTCCGGCTGGATGACCGGGGGTTCCTGGTCGGGCTGGAGCTTATGTCGTACCGGAGCATTCTTCGACCAGGGAATCCGTTCTTGAAGGATGCAAAAAGCATGGTCGCCAGCGACTACGACGATCAGGAACAGCCGACCGCACCAGCTGTTGAGGCGATGAACAGGGTGTTTTTCGCCCTGGCCCTGATGAACTGCCGGAATGTGAGCCTGCGGGAGCGCGGCGCGGGCAAGCTCAAAGGTACAGCCCAAACGGGCGATGCCTTCCACGAGGTCGTTATCGACGGGAACACCCGAGGGTCCGCCGGCAACGGGGGAGAGGCGGCCGACGGTACCGGCAGACGCCACCTGGCCCGCGGTCACTTCAAAACCTTTACCGAAGATGCGCCGCTGCTCGGGAAGCATGTGGGGACGTACTGGTGGGGCTGGCAGCTTCGTGGCCAGGAAGGTTCCGGCGTCATCGAGAAGACCTACACGCTGAGGGCTGGTCGCCGTTGACCCTGCGGGATGGCTGACGCTGTTCGGACTTAACCCCATCGGCTCGGGCCGTGCCGCGATGGCCGCAGCCTGGGTAGATGGTGTGGGTCACCGGGATTGAGTTGTACAGGACAGCAGGAAAACAAAAAAATGCTTCTACAGCCCGAGCGCAGCGAAGTCCGTCATTATGACCGGGGGGCTGGCAAAGCAGGCCACCTCTAAGTACCGAAAGTCCTTAGACGTCTCACTGAGCGCGTCTCAACGATCACGTATCAATGCTCACGCAGGTACTGCCGTTTCTGCCACGAGTCGTACACTTCGGCACGCACGATGAACTTCTCTACAGCTTCCCGAAGGGTATCCAACCACTCGGCCTCGACAGGATTCTGCTGATCCCAGGCCTGCTCAACCTTGTCCATTGCGTCGATAGCCAGAGCCCTGTACTGGTGGATAGGACTAGTTGCCATGTCTAGAGTCTGCACCAACCACAGGACACGAAAAAGCCCCTGCCGCCGGAGGGACCCATAGTTTTGGCTGGTCAAGCAAAGCGGTCGGCTCGAATCTCTCCGCGCTGGCCGCCCAGCATCTTCAATGCTCTTACTGGCCTTGGTGACCGCCTCGTTTGCTTCCATAGCGTGGAAGCGCGGGTTCCTCTGCGGAAATCAGCCGACCTTGGTCCACACCCCGCAGTCGTTCGTCGTGAAGCCCTCGCCGACATAGACGGTGACCGTCGCGCCGTTCGGGGCGAACTCGATGAAGTCGTTGACGATGATGTCTCCGCCACCGGTAGTTCGAGACCAGTAGCAGTTCTTGACCCCAGGCTTGGTGCCGTAGGTGCCGGGCTCCATGCTTTTGCCCACTGTGTAGCTTTGGCCGCTGTCGTACTTCACAACAGTGAGTGCCTGCTGCAGCAATGCGGCGTGCGGTGCGTCGGGGCACAGCGCCAAGGCGCCTTGGATCCGTTGTTTCAGGGCGGCACCGGAACGGCCAATGATGGTGTCCGGGAAGTCCTTCGGGACTGTGGCGCAGAGCGCCATTACGTTAGCGAAGGTCTCGGCGGGGTGGCCGCTGCTGCCGTTGGGGCCGACGATGTTCACGATTGCTTGCTCCGATGGCAACAGTGCGATTGGGTTGTCAAGCGCGCCGATGCTGGGATACCGGCCGTCGATTTGCACGGAGCATTTGTCGGACGAACCAAATTCCGGGCTGGACCACACGTCTTTGTATGACTTGAACTTCGGCTTTGAAGAGTCGGAGCCGCAGCTGATCGTGTACCTGTTGGCTAACTTCGCGTCAGCGGATGCCTTCACCTCGGCCGCTTCGGCATCTGCCTGCTTCATGTCCAAGACAAGCTTGACGGTCCCCTTGGTCGTGGTCGCGCCAGCGGGCGGATCGGTCGAGACCACCTTGGCACTATTGCTCGGGCCACCCGTCCATACAACCCCGTCAGGCCCGACCAGCGTGGAGTTTAGAGGCACGTTGTTCAGTAGTGCCCGAGCATCGATAGCGGGCTTGCCCACGACGTTTGGAACCACCTTTGACACTGGTGTGGGGGTGGCCGAGGAGCTCGTCGTTGATGACGATGTGACTGAATTGATCGCGGTCGGCCCTGCACTCCCACCGCATCCGCTTAGACACAAGACGAGTGCGGCTGAGCAGGCTGCGATCCACGAACCCTTCATGTCCTACTGTCCACCTTGGTTGATCGAGCCCACGCCAGCGCCGACTCCAACCAGACAACGGAATCCAGCCGATGTGGCCAGGCCCTGAGCGTAGTTATCGTCGATGGCTTCTAGTGCTTCATCGCCCTCACCCACGTTTCGGCGCAGGCTCTGTGTGAACTCTTCGAACAGCTTGACGGTTGATTCGGTCATTGTTTTCCCCCATGGAATGCACCTATCTCGTGATGCTACCCGCCGATGGGAGGAAACCTCCCTGAAAAAGGGCAGCATTTACCGAGGATTGTGCAAGTCTCGATTTTGGGTTAATGGAAATACAGAGACAACTTCAGAGTGCGTGCGATCACCGAGAGCACCGCAGGCAGATCGTCGGGGTGGACGTGGACCAAGGAGTACCAGGCGAGCACCCCGTGCAGGAAGCCGTCCGGTACGCCAAGGTTCCGCAGCGAGGCAACACGGAATGGCACGCCCGGAAAAGCGTTCCTGGGCGCTGTCGATGAACTCTGGGACGAGGTCGATGCCCTGCGCTTCCACGCCGTGCCGGTGCAGAAAATCAGTCCAGTGGCCGGGACCGCAACCAGCGTCGATCACCGGGCCCTCGATATGTTCGGCCCATCGTTTGATGCAGAGCCGGTCGAGCTCGTGCATGTCTTCAACGGAGCCGAAAAGACTCGTGTACTCAGCAGCGCGCGCCCCATAGGCGGCCCAGACGTTGTCATCAGTCACGCCCTTGAGCCTACAGAAGGATGGCTTAGAGCTCTCGTCCCACAAAGGACATGCGCCGCGTTCTACAGTGCAGCCATGACACACAACGATACGTATTTGCTCAGTAGGCCCTTCACACCACGTCCCTTCTTCATCCCTGGTTCCCTGGATGAAGAGGCAGCGGAGATTATCTACGGAGGAGCTGCGAAGAACCTTCACGGCGAAGCGGTACCGGCAGCACGAATCCAACGACTCGACTACCCGCACGAAGGAAGGACGTTGCGCGCGGAAGTCGGCCAGCCGGAACCGCGCGGCGAAGGAATCGTGATGGCGATCTACGGGCCGTCCTCGCTACGAAACCTCTACTACGTAGTAACCCTGAACCGCGGCATGTTCGCAGCGGATCCAATCATGATTGGTTGCGATGACGTTGAGAGGGTTTACGAGTTCCTGGCCGACTGAGGTATCAGGCAGCCCCTAGCCCGAAATGACCTCGGACTCTACCTCCCGGACACGGGGGCCGGGCAGGTCATCCGGAACTAGCTTTGCATCGTCGGGATGGTGAAAGACCCAATTGCGGGCGTTGGCGATTGTATGGCTGTTGAACAGATATGCCCACTTGGTTGAACCAGTCTGTTCGTGATCATGTCTTCCGGCAACGATGTCCTCGGCCACCTGCTCCGGATTTTGCTGTTGCTGGTCAACTGCCTCCTCGAAAACTGGCCCAGGATGACTCAGAAGGAGTCCGACTTCCCTGGTGAGAGGGACCGTGATTCCCCAGGCAGTGCCAACCCCCACCCCTCTAAACACGTCTTTCAATTCGGGGTCACGCACGAGTGCAACGGGGGTATCGCACGTCAGCAACTTCTTGCGGTTGAACCTGAGAAGAGCCCAAGGGCGTCGACAAAATAGAGCAACAGCTCCGGAGCCAGTCCGAGTATGTGTTGGATATGGCCCACAGGAGTGGTTTTCATGGTTATTCCATCCGGCTGAGACGCCTGCTGGACCAGCCGATCCACCACGTCGTCATCGACTTCCTTGCCTGCCTTACTCAGCGTGTCCCGAACACCGTCCGCACCCATCTGGGCGATTACCTTGGAGAACACTGTCCCGTGCATCTGGTCCATCGACGTTCTGGTGTCCGGTCCTCTGAGGAACTGAAAGGTAAGGAAGGTGCCAAGGTTCTCCCGGTCGTCACGGGACAGCGGCCAAGTCCCATCAACTGCCTTCTTGATGACGGTTGCTGCATCACCTTCCAGCTGGGACAGGTCTTTCTCAAAGACATCGGCTCCATCGGGATGGCCGTCCAAGGCGTAGAAGTTCTTCCGGACAGTCGCGTGAGTAGTAGGTATGATCAACCGCTTCCCGTCGCGACCAGCCGCGCCTATTTGTGGCGTGCTGTCCGCGCTGTCCTTGGATCCAAAGCCATTCAAATAGAACTTCGGAACCGTGTGGTGCCGCTTGCTGACCCCCATTTAGGTTGTACCTTTCGTTGAGCATCTCCGTCGTGAATAGTGCTTATTGTCCCGGGTCCGCCCGGAGGACAAAAGTCCGGGCATGTTGCATCGTGCAATATGCGAAGGTAAGGGGACCATCTACCTGGGGGAGACAAACCATGCCAGATGTACCAGCTAACCTGAGGATGAGATTCGAGAGGTGGGACGCGGAGGGGCGTCCACCGCAGAAGGCCTTCGCATGGGAGAAACCGAGCTGGCAAAAGTACCTCGGCAACCGCAGCATTCTCGAAACGCTTCCGAAGCCTATTGACCGCGCTGGCGTCCTGGAGCCGTTCCAGCTCGTCCATGACCAGGACTCTGCGCTTGATGCATACATCGCCAGCTACCTCTGGGGTTATGCCAATGCCAACTTTGGACCCTACCGGGCCGCGCGGGTCATCCGGCTGAACACAGATCCGGATTTCGCCGCTGAGTTGCACGAGCTCGCCAAGTTGGCGATGACCAAGGGCGGGAACGCAGCTTTCGAGTATGTCGTTGGCAAGCGACAAAGCAACAGGAAGTTCTTCGATCAGTGGGGGCCGGCGTTCGCGACCAAGTTCATCAGCTTCGCTACTAAGGTCTCCGACCAGGTGCCCACAACCACGATCATGGACAGCATCGTTGTCGATTGGTTCCGTGAACACTGCAAAGCGATCGGTCCCCTCTGGCTCAACTGGAACAGTGCCGGTAGCTACCGCCGGTACACCGAATGCACTGCCGAATGGGCAGAATACCTCGGCATTGAACCCGAGGAAGTCGAACAGCTCATCTTCGGGAAAGACGTGCCGCCGGAGGTCCTTCAATACACCCGCATAGGATGACCCCATGTCTGAACCCGAGCAGGTCACCATCCGCAACAGCGTGCCGAACATCCTCGCCAATGAAGCGTACGGCCCCGACTGGAAACGCACCCAGGAGGTCATGGTGGTCAACACAGCCGGTGGCACCTCGACGCATCTGTCTTTGAAGTCTGCGCTTGCCACGACATTGTGCGGCCAGCAGTCTGCAAGAGTGGCCCGCGCCTGGTTCCTCCTGAGCGGCTGCAAGAAGTGCTCAAAGGCGGCTCTCAAGCAGGGTATCGCCACGATCACTGATGCCGACGGCTCTCTCATCGACCTGGCCACCAACACCGAGATCCAGCCGCCGTCATGACACCCGCGCGCCGTGCCAAGCCTCAGATCACCGCGCTATTGGGCATAGTCGCGGCAGCAGTTATCTTGGCCGGCTGTTCAGGCAGCCCCGAAAGCATGACTACCGATACCGCCATGGGGCGTGCGACAGAGAACCCCGGCTCTGCTTCCGCCGGACTAATTCAAGCTGTACACGACCAATGCGATTTCGGAAGCAAGATCCTCCACTACCTCGCGACAGGGGATAACCAGGGCGACCCTAAACTGGATACCGCCTTCTCGCAGCATGTGGGCGTCCCGGTTCCCCAGGCTCGCGCGATTGCCGACCAGGCCATTGAGCGATGCGACGAGTCCCTCTCGAAGCAAGAAGCAGCGCAGGCATCAGCCGCAGCATCAGCACAAACTAAGGCCTCCGCTGCCGCAGCGGAGGCCCAGGCGTCAGCCAAGGCCGCGCAGGACAGGGCAGAACGGCTTGCCAAAGAACAGACAGTCTGTGCTCCGCTCGGCGGGACCGTGCGGGCGGGCGGCGACATTAGCGCTGACCTCTGCGTCTCGAACAACAAAGGCCAGACAACCGACGAGGCACACCTATCCTGCGCGTACGCGACCATCCCGTTCCAACCAGACGGAACGCTCTCCGCCGCAGACATAGGCAGCTTCAAAGAGGGCTACCCTGGCTGCTTCTCCTGAAACCGAGAGCACAAGCCGAAGGTACGCCTCATCCGATGGGGTCAGTCGGGCGTGCCCTCGCCGGGCTGGTCCTTCTTGGCTCGTTTCTGCATTCCAATGATGAGGAACGTTGCTCCCATCGTGAGGAAGGCGATCCACGCCAGATTTCCCATAATCAGCAGGACCACCCCCAGTATGAAAAAGACGATGCAGAGCTGGAGGAATGCCGGGCCCCCGGATTTGTCGGCTCGGCTATTCGGCTCTGACATCGGCTTTCTGTCACCGTTCATGGGTTCACTCTACTGACGCGGTTTCGGCCGATCGGTGAGGCCAACGCTCTTACGGTGGGCTAATCGCCCCGCCAGCCCCCACGCGGTACGTGCGTCCAAACGCGATTTCCGGCATTCGGCAGGCTACAGTTCTGGCATGGCGACGATTTCCCGGACAGTTGAATGGACCCTGCTCACCGACCACGAGACAGCCCTTAAGGTGCTCCCTTTAGCTGTTGAGCAAGCGAAATTCAAAGTTAAGTCTCTGAACCCGGATGAGATTGCTGTAGACGTTCCGCAGGCGCTGCTGAGCAATCAGTGGGCCGCAAAGATCACCGGGTCAATCGTTCCTGATGCTGACAAGACGCACATTGAGTGGCGCGTCGAAGGCCTCGGTAACAAGCACTACAAGCACCTGATCAAAATTTCCGAAGGGCTTCCGGAGGGCATGCTGGACGATCATGGGGTTCAGGCCGCGGCCAGCCAGGTAGCGTTGCGCATTTTTGGCCGGAAGGAAATTGCCCACCTCGCCAACGTTCTGGACCGTGGCGAAACCGTGCAGGCGATTGGAGTGGGGAGGCTGGAAAACAAGGCCGGGATAGCTGCAGCCACGGACCGCCGCCTGCTTTTCCTCGAAAAAAGCATCGGATCAGAGGACCTCACTTCCTTTTCGCTCGGCGCTATCCAGGCCGTCGACCTGAAGAAAGCGATCGGAGGGGAAACCCTGACGATCAACCACTCCGGGACCAAAGCATTGGTCACGGCCCTCGGACATGGGCAGGGCGACTCGCTCGCCAAGGCGATCCGCAATGCCCAGACTGCCACCGCACATCAACCGACGGCGCCGGATTTCGCTCCGGTTACTGCTCCCGCGGACGATTTCATCGCTCAGCTCGAACGCCTCGCTGAACTCCACGCAAAGGGAATCCTCAACGACGAAGAGTTCCAGACGCAGAAAGCAATCCTCCTGTCCAAGCAAGGCTGAAGTGATGCTAGCGCTCGTAAAGCCTGCCTTCAGTAAAAGCTCATCCTGCCGGCGGGGAGTTTAGGGTGAGCCCGAGCCGGAACTCCTCAGCCTCGGCTTCGTCGACCCAGTCAACCAGCTCCACGTCGTGCTTCTGAAGTGCGGCTAAAACCTCGTCAGGTCGGACCCGGAAGAATTCCTTGCGGCGGTTCACTTTGTTCACACGGCGGTCATCGAAGTGGCCGTGCAGCATGGTCTCAATGCCCACGGCATCAGCAGAGAAGAACAGGGCATGGACGTCATATCTGTACGGCACCGAGGCGCTGCTCAGTTCCCGGATGCGGTCCAGTGGCTCCAGCCGCCTGGTCAGACCGATCTTGACAATGTCAGGACCGAAGGCGCCAATGTTGGAGATGACGTAGACGTAGCCAGCTCGGATATTCGCGGCACGGAAGTCGATTTCTTTCAGCTCCTCTTCAAGAGCGAGGATCTGCTCTTCCACCCGGGCGATTCCGGACGTATCACCCTGCGCCTCCAACGCCACCATGACGTTGTAGTAGTGGTCTAGCTCCTTCTGGAGTTTTGCACGCTCTGCCTCGAGTTCCTGCTGGACTTTGAGTTCTTCCCGCAGCTCGGCGCGGCGTTCACGCTCTTCCTCCTTCTCCCTCAGGACGCTGTTCCTGTGGACCTCCAAGAGCGCGAGTTCCTCTTCACGCAGTGAGAAGTACTCATAGTCCAGGTAGCCGCCGAACTGCTTAGCAACTTCGTTGAGCTTGTCCCAGGTCTTGTTGAGGCGTCGCTTGCCCTCCCAGAAGCTGCCAGTCCTGCGGGTTGCTTCGATCTCGACCTGAAGATTCATAATGCCGAGGAGGAGCGGTCCGATATTGGCCATGAATTTCTTCGACATCTCGAAGGAGAACCCGTCGGCGGAAGTCATGTCTGCGGGAAAATCCGATATTGCAGCTTTGCTGCGGAGAACCGTTTTCGCCCGTGAGCGGAGCGACTTGATTTCACTCATGACGGACTCCGAGTTGTCCGCAATCGATTTGTAATCGCGAAAGCCGAGGGCAGCTGGAAGGTTATCGGTCGGCGTAGCCTCTACCGTTTCCTGTAGATTCCGTAGGGCCACCTTGGCAGTCTCAATTTCGGATTGCAGCCTGCCAAGCTCGGCTTTTCGAGCGTCACGCTCTACGTCATCGACGACGTTCCCGAGGCGGAATTCCCACCGACTTCCGTCCCACCATTGGACGAGGTCGACTAGGTGCGGATAACTCGGGCACGGATACCAGCCTGGTGGTCGAGACGAATCCATGGTGCCCCCTTAGTTAGCGCCTGAGTGCGCACGAGATGAGGCTACCAACCACCGGCTCCTTCCAACCCAACTCATGCTCCTCGATAACATGCCCTTCCCGCAGGGGCAGTCGAACTCGTACCGCTCTGTGTCCCCGGAACCTGCCCCAAAGCCAGTGTGGCAATCCAGCGAGGAATGCCGTCGTTCGGTGCGGATACCCCGCTCGCTTTCCCTCATGATCTGAACCCATAGGAGGGGTTCCCGTCGCAGTGCGAACGAGAAGTATCCCTGCGAGGGTCAATTACACAGCCCAAGCGCGGCATCATTGACCGGGCTGATGTCGATTTTCAGGCCGGAGACATCTGGATGCGGTGCCCAGATTGGATCAATGTCGGGATGGCTGCTGTGGTCCTTGGCCGTGCCATTGCCTGCGTAAGTCTTACCCCCGGGGGCATCGAGAAAGACAGCCTTGAGGCGGCGGCCGTCTACGGTGATGGCCTGACAATGGGCCGTAACGTAAGGAACTGTCAGCGGCCACTTATCTCCGAAGTCGGTGCTGACAAGAAGACCCGGATCTTTGGCTATCTCTGACGGCACCTCAACCTTGGTGGGTGCTTTGGCAGCTGCTGGTGCATAACCTGCGCAGGTTCCGTCTTTGGGCTTACTGAGGGCGACCGCAGGAAAGCTGACTACGACGTAGCCTGCGTTCCCGCCGACATGATCCGGGCCTCCTCCTGGAGCCCAGGTGCGGTCAACGCAGATCTCGGAGTCGTCCACGACGACGCCTTTGAAAGTCATGCCCTTCCAGATGGGCGCGTTGGGAAGTTCGGCCTGGACTTCGGCCTCCGCCTTGGTCACACGCTCCGCGTCAGTCAGCGTGCTGACCGGAGCCGCTGATGCTGTGGACACTGTCGAAGTCGACGGTGTTGAAGTCTCCTGGGCAGTCGGGGACGCGGGCGCTGCGCAGCCAGCGAGAAGCAGCCCGGCAAAGGCGATGCAGGCCGGCGCTGTGTACCGAGAAGTAATCATGGGCTCACTCTACTGACGCGGCTGCGGTCGATTGGTGAGGCGAACGCAACGACGCAAGAATCGTGCGATGCTCCCGCGAGGTCCACGCGCCGGACGTCCCGGCCGCGCTCCACGAACGCAGACTTCTCGAACGCTGATCGTCCCGACTCAGGGTCGCTGTTACGCTCCAGAACATGGCCGACACGAAGATGACCAAGAGCGCGGGGGAGCACTGGGTGTGTTCGGTGCTGTCACGGTACGGCTGGGCCGTGGCCCTCACCCGGGACGGGCTTGAGCGCACCGACATCCTCGCCGTCCAGACCGAAGGGAAGCGGCAGACCATCGAGGTGCAGGTCAAGTCGATGAGAAGACAACGGTTGGAGGCCAAAAACCGGTGGCAGCTCGGCGTGAAGTCGCAGCAGCGGGCGCTCTCCCAGCACGAGTGGTACGCGCTGGTCATGCTCGACCCCGATGTGCCGACGGCGGCGCCCCGGACCTTCATCGTCCCGAGAGACCACATTGCGGCCGCAGCATGGATCGGACACAGGAACTGGCAGAACGAGCCGGGCGTACCTGCCGGGAGACGCAATCCCGGGATGGAACAGGCTCGTGTCGGCACCGACATTGTCGCGGACTACGAGGACCGCTGGGACCTGCTCGGCATGCCGACAGACGAAGTCCCCATCATGCTCCCGCCGTGGTACCGCGAACTCGCCGTCGACCCAAGAATCGGCCTGCCAGAGGATCACCCTTGGAAGGAGGAATTGCCGGAGTGGTAGGCCACCAGGAGCCGACTGTGGATCCTTCCATCTCGCGATCGTGTACTGAGGTCCCATGCACGACATGGAAGTGCTCTTAATGCCCTCGAACGTTGACGTCCTAAGTTCGACGCCGGCCTTGAGGTCAGCCCTAATCGGGCCTAGGGCCAT
The DNA here is from genome assembly GCF_040683875.1 of Arthrobacter sp. NPDC093128. Classification (NCBI taxonomy): domain Bacteria; kingdom Bacillati; phylum Actinomycetota; class Actinomycetes; order Micrococcales; family Micrococcaceae; genus Arthrobacter; species Arthrobacter sp. NPDC093128. Next base: position 13,055 of record NZ_JBFBEY010000016.1, on the reverse strand, counting down.
TATGCGGCGGTCGGAAGGTCCCTCACTGTTGACGCCGACCGGACCATCCTCTCGCGAAGAAAGCGTTGGCGATTTCACTGAGCTCCCGGTTGCTCATCTCCGGATAGGTCAGCCGGATCGTAGTCCCACTCCTGCGTCGCCCGCATCCTCAAAATGGCAATAATCCAATACATCGCTATTGGGAGGGATAGGCCCATTCCCAGCCGCTGGTGGCACCGGAGGGGCGCCAGATGAGGGTTCCCGCGCCTGGGGGCACGTCGAACGCCATCTTGCCGACGATCCTTTCGCTTGGACCAATCTCTGACGGGACCCGTTGCGCCGGCGCGATGCAGTTGATGTTATCGAGTCGGCCGTTCACGGTAATTCCGTCGGCGGTAACTGCCTTCCAGTCGACAATTGTGGTGAACGTCGGGTAAAGGGCTTGGCCCAGTTCCGGCGTGGTGATGATCTCCATGTCCAGCACAACTGACTGCCCCTGATCGGGGTTGAACAGGGACGAATAGCATTCCGCGTTGGGGGTGATGCCCTTCACTGTGATGGCAACAGTCCTGACTCCGTTGTGCTGGAGTTCGAGCACGTCACCCGCTTGCACAACGAGATTGCCGCGAACACTCTTTGGTGAGCCAGCCGGCGCCGGTGTAGGAGTAAGTGTCGTCGTGGGAGTCTTACTCGGCGGCCGCGCTGCAATTTCTGCATTGGACTCTGCTACCTGCTCGGGACACAGCTCAAGTATCTTGTTGCCGGCGGCTTTGAAGCCATCAATTTCAATGGTGTGGCTCCCCGAATTAGCGGAGAGGAGGGCCGTAAACGGTTTGCGGAGTTCCTGCACCTGATGCTTCAACTCATCGTTGGCGCCATGCGCAACAGAGTCGAGATCCTGGGAGATGGTCTTGGCTTCCATCAATTCATCCGGCGTGATGTTGGTGCTGAAGTCCTTCAGGAATGCTGTTGCCTTAATGAATCGGCTGTCCTTCCCGCCAGAGAAGAGCTGAGTACAAGTCGTTTCTTTTGAGTTGGCGGTGTCGGACGGTGTCGCCGAGGCGGAGTTCTGGGGGAACGGACCCCCGCCACAGCCGCTCAGTACCAGGACGGTGGCCAGCGCGGTGACCGGAACAGCTCTCTTCAATTTTGCCCCCATTTGTTCGAGTGAATGCTCGAGTAGTACTACCAAAAACCCCTGGATCGTGGGCACCAATTTCGACCCGATGCACTTGTTCCCGAGCTTTCCCTAAGCAGCCCTTGAAGGCTACGCCCCTGATGCCGAGAACTGGCTCAAGTTTGGATCAGGAATCGTACAAGAACTGATGATTGAGACTGGACCGGTCAAGGTTTGGAGTAAGAGTGATTTTCGAAGGGACTCGGGTGATTTCAAGAGCGCAACTCCCGGGGCACGCAACGCCGGGCCGGATCAGGCTCATGTCGGGACTGAGACAGTCCAGGCTTATGAGGACCGCTGGGATCTGCTCGGCACGCCGACCGACGAAGTGCCCGTGATGCTCCCGCCGTGGTACCGCGAGCTCGCCGCCGACCCGAGAGTCGGCCTGCCTCCCGAGCACCCTTGGAACAAGGAACTGCCTAAGTTCGACACCGGCCTTGAGGTCAGCCCTAATCGGACTTGGGGTCATTGATTCGCCGGGCGGAGGGTCCCTCACTGTTGACGCCGACGGACCTTCCCCTCGCGAAGAAGGCGTTGGCGATTTCACTGATCTCCCGATGGCTTTTCTCTTGATAGGTCAGCCGGATCCACTCGTAGTCCCACTCCTGCATCGCCTGCACGTGGCGGGCATGCTTGGTGGCGCGCATCTGGGCCGCGAGGTCATCGTTGACGAGGGCCTTGGGCTCAGGAATCCGGACCGGATTGGGCGGCCGTGCCGTGGCAGGAGGGGCGGGGGTCCTGGCGTTATGCACCAGTGCCACGGTCAGCGTGATCACCCCAAATGCGATCAAGAGAACCCACCAATACTGGATGAGAAGCCCGATCGCGGCGAGTGCGAGGAAGAAGCCGAAGGGGCCACACCCGAGCGCACCGGCGCCTGCTGCGGACGCCTTGCTGGATCGGCGACGCTTGCTAGCCATGCTTCAGGATCCCACCAGGCGCTGACAATTTATACAGGCCTGAGGCGAACTTGGGGACGGCGGTCTCGCTTGCCCTAATGTCCAGGGACTATGAGGTCAGCCCGGAGTCGCGTTTTATCCGCAGCGAATAACTTGTCCTCCTCATCCATCCAGCGGTGCCACAGTTCCCTATGACCTTCTCCGTCGCGCTCTATGCCACGTCGCAGACGCTCATCCTTTTGAGCCTCCACCCATACCGCAAATGCAATCCTGCCGATGCTCTCTCGTCTGGTGCACGTAACGCCTTCGACGAGCACCACCGGACTCCAGTTCACCGTTGTCCAGCGTCCCAGGGAATCACCGAACTCGTCGCCCTCCCAAGCGGGCCGGGTATCCGTTGAGTAGGGGGTCCAGGACCTGTTGCTCGAACCTAGGCCACCATCCGCCAAAGTTGTTCTAGGAAACGAAATCGTCAATCGGAATGATCGGGGCATTCAGTAATGGGGCCAATTTCCCCGCCAATGTGCTCTTGCTTGACCCTGAAGGCCCATCGATTCCGACGATCTTGATGCCATGAACGGCCGGCGCACTCAGCACAGCCTTCTGGATGTTCTGCAAGGTGCTGTTCACGTGACAATCCTTCGTGCAAGTTGTCTGTGGCTCTCTGGCGGTCGCCGTCGTCGATGCTAACGCAGCTGGATGAGACCAGCGTTGGCGGGCCGGAAACCACACGCATCAAAGTAGAAGCTTCTCAGGTGGTCGTCGAAGTCAACATGAAGCAATGGTCTCTTCGGCTGTCGGGGACACGGGTGCTGCGCAGCCGGCGAGAAGCAGCCCAGCAAAGGCGATGCGGGCCGGCGCTGTGTACCGAGAGGTAATCATGGGCTCACTCTACTGACGCGGTTGCGGCTGGTTCTTCGTCCGACACCGGTTTCCGGGCGTGCACGATGTTCACGGTCGAAGTCACTCTGCCGATCTTGCGCAGAGCGAGGAAGATACTGACGAGCATCAGGAAGAAGCCTCCCAGGATCAGAAGGCCGCCGCATATCGAGAGGAAGGTGTACCAGTCATCCTCACTGCGGTATGCGGAGTTGGCGGACCGGCCCCCGAGCGGGAATAAGAGTATCCAGCCAATGGGCAGCAGGATTACTCCGGTGAGAAAGCCGGTGCGTTGTATGTTCGAGCCATTTCGTCCCCCAGGAATTGGCAGCGGCGGAAGCTGAAAGATGAACCGGTCGTCGGGTGACCAACTGTGCCCGTCATCGCATCGGTAACCACGCAGCCACGCTCGACCGTCTACGACGCGAAGATAGAAGCCCTTCGGATACTCGTCGTCTCTGCTAAGTGCTTCGGAGGCCTGCATGGTCGTTTTCCTCTTGGCGGGGAGAATCGAGTACCGGGTACTCGTGCGCTTCAACCCGCAGTGACTTGTACTGGTATTTGTACTAGAGCGCTGCCCGCATGCCGCTGCGAACATCAAGTGATCAAGTGGATGGGGGAATCGAATATGAAGCAGTATCGCCCATCTCAGAGCCCTTGCTGTGGCCCCTATGCATCGGGGTGCAGTGGGAAGACAACTTGAAGGAGAACGGTCAGTATGACCCCTCGCGAAGCGCAAGCCCCCGGCTTCCGGGTTGGGAAGCCCGTCCCCGAGCCGACGCAGTACGAAGCTGGAGGGCGGTTGAAGCCGCGGCCATGGCCTGTTGGCCCGAGTGAGAGCTACGGGAAAGTGGACTTTGATGACAGCGAGGGAAAGGCCGTCCTCACCGTCTACGTACAGCGCGAGCCCGATGAAGGTTACGTCCTGCACGTCGAGCACCTAGCCGCGCCGCTGCGGGTGGATGGTACGCTCCTTCGCCTGAGCCCGGCGCCTCACGTTGATAGGGACGCCGCGGACTTCCGCCGGATCACCGCTGCCCGGACGGCTGCCGCGAAGGCCCAGGCCGAGCTCGACGCCGCCGTCAGCGCCGCCCGCGCGAACGGAGACTCCTGGGAGGTTATCGGTGCGGCCCTCGGCATGTCCGCTCGAACTGCGCGGGAGCGGTTCGGAAACACACCGGGACGGCCGTGAGGCCGACGAGGTGACGCACGTGCAGGGCCTGTTCTCGCTTCTCCACGCAACACCCGCAAGTAGGAGATAGCCACAGATGGCAACAGATACGATCGCATCCGCCGTTACGACCGGGGAAGGCGCGACGGAGGAAACCTTTCAGCAGAAGAAGAACCGCATCGACAAGGCTGCGTCACCCCACCACCCGGCATCGGCATTCCCCGAGGCTGGTGAAGCGTGATGATGTCGCTCACCAAGGCCAAGGCCGTAGCCAAGGACCCGTCCGCCTACAAGCTGGTCGCCCCCGAGGCAGGTGCGTGATGGAGATGTGCCCCAGATGCAAGGAGTTCTACCCCTCGACGGAGTTCGTCGCTGGGAACGGGAGCCGCAGGAGGTACTGCGGCACGTGCCAGCCGGTGGTGAATTTCCACTACAGCCTCCGCAAGTACGGCATCGACATCCCCACATACGAAGCCATGGCCACTGCGCAGGACCACGAGTGCGCCATCTGCCGTACAGCGGAGGCGGATACGGGCGAGCGTCTCCTGCTCGACCACTGCCACGTCACCGGGAAGGTGCGTGGTCTGCTCTGCCGGAACTGCAACACGGGACTGGCCCGCTTCAAGGACAGCACGATGATCCTGCAAAACGCCTTTGCCTACATGCAGAACGCGCTGTGGGACGTTGGCCACGACCTCACGGACATCGAGCAGTACCTGCGTCGCTCTTAGACCGGGAGCAGGCGGGGTCTTTTGGTTGGTAGCCGCCCCGTCTGCCCCCTAATCCAATGGCTACCAAGTGTGTCCACCGTCTGGTTAGGACTGGATCACAACTGGATGGGCGGTCGCATCGAAGGGACGGTCTACTCATGCCGTCACAAAGACCAGGGCCTCAAAGCCGAGAGCACGTCGGCCGCCGGCTACGGTTCGGCCGAACACCATGAGAAGTTCGCTGAGTCCCTGGAAAAGACCGGCGCGAGATCAGCCTGGCGGCAGTGGGGTTATGGCGTCGGGTGTTGGAAGAAGCGGACCGACACTGTTATTTCGCCTGGTCTGGGTCCCAGCCCTCCGGGTCATGCTTCTCCAGCGTCTCGATCAGAGGTTCAAAACCGCCCACGCCGGTAGCCGCGGACACTACGCGGATCTCCGCCGCCAAGTCCCGCCAGATACCCGCATACCAAGCAGCGGGATCAGTGCCGTGCTCCAGCAGGAACGCATCCAGGGTCGCCTTACGGTAGACAAGCCTGGCCCCTCGCTTCTCAACGAGCGGACCCCGCCCGACGTACCTCAGACTTCGCAGAAACTCCGCGCTCAAGGTGTATCCGACCGGTCCGCTCAGGTATGCCGCAGCCTCCCTGGAACTCATCTCCATGTCAGGAGTCAGATCGTCCATTGAACCAGCCTTCATTGCCTACCGCAGGACCGGCAAGGATTTCGCCATGAACCACGGCGGCCTCGTCGAATAATCGCTGCAAGGGTCCATGTACTCATACCCGTGTTTACGGTAGAAGCTAAGAAGCCTCTCTTTCTCCCCCTTTTCGTCGGGAGACACCACAACGAGATCGCGGCCTGCGTCCTGGGCGTCTCTTTCAAAGAACGCCAGAAGGTCGGCACCGATGTCCTGGCGCCGCCTCTCTTTTTGCACGAAAAACTTCACAATAAGCGAGCAGGCCCAGTTGTCGGGCTGGTCCTCGTACGCAGCGAGAAACTGCCATACCCTCGCGTCGTGTTGTCCCGAAATCCAGCCCACTATCCCGTCAGCGTCCTCGGCGACGAACTCACGTTCGCTGACCCGACCACGCCCATCCTTGTACCTCGGACCGTTGTCCCGGTCCCAGGGGAGTATCAGGTTGCCTATTGCCACCTGGTCACCCCGGTCGGCTCGTCTTATGTCCATGTCCCTGCTTCAGTTTGTGCCCGTATCCGGCTGCCGTATTCAGCAGCATGATCTTCCCACAGACGCCTTCCCGGGATGGGCAGTGGGGCCCTCAGTGGCCGTACTTGTTGACCACGATCTGCACGATGTTGGTGTCGTCGTCCTGGCCGTAGTCAGTGATCGAGATGCGTACGTTCCAGCCGTCAATGACCCCAATGCCCCGGCAGGTCAGTCCGCCTGCGTTGAGGCGGGGGTTCCGCTCGCACGCCTCGAACTCCTGAGGGATCAAACCCACTTGCTGAACGTATCGCTCCAGGTCACCTTCCCGGTACTTCCGGTGAGTGTCCCACCTGTATGCGTACTGGGAACAAGGTCCATCAAGTGGGATGCACAGTGCAGCAGCCACCGGAGGCTGGGTATCCAAGTTCTCCCACCCCGGCTCTGGTTGAAGACGGTCGGCAATCGACTTCAGCTCAGCGACGATCTGATCGCTCCTCCAAGATGCCCAGAGGAAGAAGGCGGTGACAGACACGGCGATACCAGCCAGCACACCGAGCCTTACTTTGCGGCTCCTGCTACTCACGGCCTGCAACTACAGTCGGTTTTTCGCGCTTCTGCGCCGGTTGGAAGTAGTCGGTGAGAAAGCCAGCCAGTAGACCAACCAGGACAAGTCCTGCGGCCGGCAGGAGCGTGACCGGCCCGACGAAGTCGCGGATGTCCACTCTGAAGACGAGCATCAGGACGACCACGAGCAGGACATAAGCCACAGCCAGGGCTGTGCTGATTGCATTGATGGTCTTCCCCCGCGTCCGCCTCTTCTGCTTGGGGAACTGCTTCGCATACTCCTCGGCTGTGCCGAATTCGGCTTCCGCAGGAGTCCCGGTGGCTGCCTCGTGTGCCCGGACTTCATCGAGGGCTTCGGCTATTTCAACCTCAGAGAGCCCACGCACTCTGAGATTGAAAGTCAGGCTTCGCTCGTAGCTCATGGTCGTTCCTGTCGTGTCGTCTGGATGTCGGTGAGTGCCTGGCTCATTCGGCGCCAGGCTGTCGCCGAGCGCTCCAGTTCCTGGCGGCCCTGCTCGGTGAGCCTGAACTGCTTGCGGCCCGGACCTGCCTGGTCATGCTGCCATGTGTGCTCCACGAAACCCTGGTCCTCCAGTCTCTTCAAAAGCGGGTACAGCGTCCCGCCTTTGATGCGCGTGAAGCCGTGCTGACGAAGGACCTCGGCGATCGCGTAGCCGTGACTCTCGCCGTGACTGAGCACCGCGAGCACTGCCTGCGGAAGCGCTGCGCGGGTCAGCTCCTGGTCAAAGTCGATCTCACTCACAGATAGATAGTGTCACTAACTAGGTAGCTGCGCAACCAAATCGGACTAAGGGCCAATCGTGGCTACAAAGCGGCCCGGTTTGAAGGTTGGGGGTTGGGTGTCGAGGCCCCGGCGGCCCGCGTGCCTATGCAAAGCGGCTGTTCAGAGGGACTTTCGCTACCCACCCCCCCGACCGCGGCTATGGTGCTGGGGTCCTGGTGCGGGGCTGAGAAACTTCGAGCGATTCGACGAGCCGGTCGTGCTGCCCAAGGAGATCAAGTGAGTCGGTGACGTAGCCCAGGGCGCGATAAACGACCTGCGCGCCCATGGTCACCGGCGCTCGCCTCTCAGTTTGAGGGCGAGTACGGAACGCCGGTCGAGATGCTGCGTGTCGACCAACCGCACGGGTGAGCTCAGCTAACATGTCGACGGGCAAAGTAGACAATATCCGCACGCAGTCATCTCTGGGTGCTGGAGTCGATCTCAGAGGACTATTACAGTCCACTCTCGCCTTTCCACTCTTCCGGTGTCACCCGCTTGATGCTCGATGAGTGTGCCCAGCCCAGATGGTACTTACCTGAAGAGTCCAGCCATTCAACCAGGCCGTAAGCGTGCGTCCAGCCCACAGCCTTGCCGTAGATCCCGCTCACGTAGACCAGAGGCCGGCCATACTTTGGGAACTCTCGGATTGGAGCTGGGTCATCAATCGGTCGGCTCTCCTCGGCTTGAATCCGGGCAAACATACGCTCGGAGTCGTCGGGAGTGCCACGCTTGATCACCGAATAAGTATAGAACATATATTCGAATGACACCCTCACCCAAAACCTGGTTCCACGGCGAATTGCATCAGATGCAGGATTCCAGTCGTGTGCCGAAGTTTTAATAGCTCCGTGATGCTATCCGTCACCCCTGTCATTGTTGACAGGATCAGATTTTCCTGCATTTAATGCATGAAACATGCGACAGGGGGTTGTCTGGATGGGTTCCCGGAGAGCTTTCGAAGGCTCTGCGTCACTGTTTCTCGTTCCTGGCGTGGCGTACCTTGACGCGGAGGAGACCGTATTTGCAGCGATGCTCGAGGGGTGGCGCGCTCAACGCATCGGGGCCCGTAATCTGCGCAAGCACACCGTGGCGACCGGGCTCGGAATCGTCAAGCAGTTCAGGGAAGCGTCAGGTCTGTATCCGTGGCATTGGACGCCGGCGGTGTTTGATGAGTGGATGGAGGACTTAGTGTCCGTCCGCCAGCGGGCCCCGTCGACAGTGCGGAACTACCAGATCGCCGTCGGACAGTTCTGTGAGTTCATTTGCTCTCCGTTATATGGGTGGGTTGCCGAGTGCGAGGAGCGGTTTGGAACGCATCCCATGCAGGTGTGCACCGAGTGGAACACGACCCGCCATCTGCAGGATTTCGAGGGTCGCCCTCGGAGGCGCCCGATGACCAGGGCGGAGGTGCAGCGCTTCCTTGACTACGCAGACGAGCAGGTCGAGATGAGGCTTGCCTCCGGAAGGAAGGGCGCGCTGGGCGCCTATCGGGATGCGTCGCTGTTCAAGGTCGCCTATGCCTGGGGTCTGCGAGCCCAGGAGGCAGCGTTGTTGGAGGTGACCGACTTCTATCGGAATCCGCACGCGCCCGAGTTTGGGAAGTTCGGCATGCTGCTCGTCAGGAACGGGAAGTCTTCCAGGGGAGGGGCGCCCAAACGCAGATCCGTTGCAACGCTTCACTTGTGGGCTGCCGAAGCGGTGAAGGATTACGTTGAGAATGTGTGGCCGATCGTGCGCAGTGAGTCATCGAATGCTTTGTGGGTCTCTGAGCGCGGAGGCCATGTCAGCCCGGATCATCTGAACCGGCGGTTCGCTGAGTACCGCGACGAGCTCGGGATGGATCCTGTCCTGTCTCCCCATGCCCTCCGGCACAGCTACGTGACTCATCTGACCGAGGACGGCGTCGACCCGGTGTTTATCCAACGACAGGTCGGACATGTCTACCAGTCCACTACAGCCCTCTACACTGCCGTCAGCGGCGCTTTCGCGAACAAGATGATGCGTAACGCCATCTCTGGCGTTCTTGAGGCAGCCCAGAATCGGAAGGAAATCGAATGAACGCCTTGGACTACGAGTGGCGGCTGCGGGAAGTCATGGCCACCAGGGGCTTATTCAGCACCACGAAGCTGATTCCTCTGCTCAACGAGCGGGGCGTCCACCTCTCAGCGAGCCAGGTTTACCGTCTGGCCGCGGAGAAGCCTGAGCGGCTCAACCTTCAGGTCCTGGTGGCCCTGATGGACGCTCTGGACTGCAGTGCCGATGATCTCATCGGCAAGATCGCAATACCTGCCAGCCGTCGAGGAACAGGCACTGACCATTCGGCGCCGACGGAATTCGGAGTAGGTGTTCTGAAGGAGAAGGGGTTTCTGCCGCGGCGTGCCTCAGTCCTGCCTCCAACTGGCGAGTAAACCATGTCAGCGGATCCGGCCGCCCCGGATTCCCGGGAAACAGCAGATGTCTGTCTTGCCTGCGGAGTGCCTGCGGGCGGCGGGCATTCAGCCGGGATCGGTGTCGTGTGCCCGGGCTGCTGGAAGATCGCACTGCCAGCGGCAACAACACGGCTGTGCCAACGGGTCCAAGGTCTGCTGGAGGACCTCCACCCGGTCGCCGCCCCGGTGGTCGCACAGGCTGTGGAGGCAGCCCTTCCGGATCCGGAGGACCGCCTGCGGGTCTGGTTTGAACTCGACACCCGTGGTCTTATCCCGGACGGCCAGACAGGGCGAAGGCCCCTCAAGCTCCTCGCCCTCGTCCACCAGTTGCGCCGCGCCGGAGTCTCAATCTCGCTGCGCGGCTCACCCACCCACGGTGTCTGCGGGCAGTGCCTGAACACAAGAGAGCTCCGCGGCCGACGAAAGGGCATCCCCCTCTGCGGGGACTGCTGGTCCAACTTGCCGCCCCTGCTCCGGCCCTGCACGCGCTGCGACGACGTCGACCACCGGAGCGCACCCGGCCGTCCCCGGCTCTGCCGTGAATGCCTGTTCCACGACAAAATCCGTGAGGTGTTCAGCCAGGACGTCCTGCGGAATCAACCCTCCCTGGCCGGTGCCCGGGACGTGCTCCTCGCCGCAGACACATCACACTGGAGCAGATTTTTCGCCGGAGTGACAACCTGGCCGATTCTCAAGAGAATGCTCGCCGACGGCGATGTCATTACTCACGAATCCCTTAATTCCTACGGGACGCCGGACCAGATCAAAATTCTTCGATCCTTCCTCGTCACGACCGGGGCACTGCCCGTGCGTGACGAGCGGGTTGTCGCCCTCGAGACCTGGGTCAACAACAAAGCCGAGCAGATTGGCCGTGCGGAAGACCGGCGGTCCTTCCTACGATTCGCCCGCTGGCGTCATCTGAGGCAGGCGCGCCTAAAGGCCCTCACCGAGTCCCAACTAAGTTGGCGTCGACGTGAACTCATCCTCGTCTCACGGTTCCTGCACTCGCTCCACTCCAGCGCGTGCACCCTCCAAACCGCCAGCCAGGCCCACGTTGATGCCTGGCTTGCCGCGGGGACCAAGGACCGCATACGAATACGCCCGTTTCTTCAATGGTGCCGGGACAACTCCATCATCCGCATAGCTCACCTTCCAGTCCTGCCCATCTCGTCGTTGCCGAAGACCGCCGCGCTGGCAGAAAGCCAGAGGCAGAGGCTTCTGCGTGAGGTGCTCAACCCGGCCGTGGAACTTGACCCGGGCCTTCGTCTGGCAGCAGGGCTGGTACTTGTGTATGGATCCAGGCCGCACGAGCTCGCGGGCCTGCGCCTGCAGGACTTCATCGCCGGGGAAAGTACCATCCACATCCGTTTCGGTCCGGAGCCCCTCCAACTTCCGGAGGCGCTCGAAATCCACGCCCGGGCGACGATGGCCGCACGCTCTGTGGCACGATTTGGCGGCATCGGCGAAGACCACGAGTGGCTATTCCCCGGGCCGATCCACGGCCGGCCGGTTACACCGTCAACCATGAACCGGCGGCTCCGCGCGATCGGACTGGAACCCGCGCCCGCGCGCAGTACAGCCATGGGCCAACTTGCAATGCAGCTGCCCCCGGTCATCCTGGCCCGGCTGACGGGCATCACCGTGGCACGGGCTGCTGTATGGCACGCGGCAACATCAGCCAGCCAGGCACGCAATCTGCCGGACCCGGCTAGGAACTAAAGGACAACCGCTCCCAAGAGTCGTTGAAGTCGAACCTGATGTTCACACGAGAAAGAAGGGCGCCGCGTGCGTCCATGGCGAAGAACGCCCGCGGCCATCCCCGTCCAACCGACCAGCTCCCGCTGGATCCTTCCGGGCTGTGCTGCAATAAGGCCCTTCCCCGGACAATTCATCGGAGCGGTCTTACGGGACGTTTTGTCGGCCGCCGTTGAGTCCTCCAGGGCCCGGCCAATGTGCTCCCGCTGAACGACCGATGCTTACGGGACGGCGTCTGCGGGCGGGTGTGCGAGAAATGTTTCGCTGTGTTTCGAGGGGTGGCTGGTCCGCACGGGTGCCCGGAAGGGTACCTCGGCCGTCGGGGTACTGCACGGGTGTCCGGAACCGAGGCCATCGAGTCGCTCAGCCGATCGGTACCTTAACTGGCATGAACCTGTACGGACCTCCGCACTCGCGGCCATAGGGATACTCCCCGGTGGGCTCCGTTTCGATTCGAAATGTGTGGGCAATGCGGGAACCCGAAGAGAGCGCGGCTTCAACGTAGACAGTTCTCACGCTGGCGGGTGGGACGAGGTAAGGCGCTGACTGGGGCACCATCCACTTGCCATCAGGGCTTTTGGCCACCGGCGCTGGAGTGCAGTCTTCCTCGAAGCAGGCTGCGACCGACGTGGGTTCATGGGAAAACTGGAGCTCCACTGGGCCGACGTACGCGTAACCCATGGCCGGGCACACCCCGCTCCCTGGCCGGCTAAACAGCAGGAGTGCCAAGGCCACAACCGCGGCACCGACGCCAAGACCGACTAGAAGTAACCCGCGAGGCTTCATGGTGCGAGCTTAACCCCGAGCGGCTCCCGTCGGCAGACGCCAGTTTTCGGCCCGGTTTGGGTTGGCGGCCGCGGCCATCTGCAGTACCGCTGGCGTCCAGCGGGGCGTCTAAAAAGTTGTGCTCATTCCTGATGGAACTGCCAAGGGGTTGCCGGACACTTATGGGTATGGGGAACCAAGGGAAGGCACATACGGACAATGAGCTGTGGTCGCGGGTCCTGGAGGGCGACGGCCCTGCCTTCGCCGAACTTTTCGTTCTCCACCGGGACCGAGTCTTCGGTCACAGCCTGCGCCTCGTCAGAACTTCCCATGAGCAGAAGACATCACCGCGATGGTATTCCTCGAAGCCTGGCGCTGCAGATCAAGTGTCAGGCTGGTCAACGATTCAATAATCGGGTGGCTGATGGTCACCACCACCAACGTGGCCCGGAACCGCATCAGGTCCAACCTCCGGTATGAGCAGCTCATCCGGAAACTCCCCCGCGCCGAGACGGCACCGGATCACGGCGACTCCGTGGCCGACGCCGTTGACCAGGACCGGCGCTCTCAGCTCCTGCACCGCGCCTACCGTTCACTCGGGCGAAAAGACCAGGAAATCATCGCCCTCTGCGTTCTCGAGGAAATGAGTACCACTGAAGTAAGCCAGTTGCTGCGCATCCCGCCTGGCACGGTAAAGTCGCGGCTCTCGCGCGCCAAACACAAACTCTCACAGCTGCTAAATCCACAAGCCGGACTGCGGCCGGCCAACCCACTCACC
>NZ_JBFBEY010000015.1:0-159118 GCF_040683875.1 Arthrobacter sp. NPDC093128 | reverse complement strand
TTTTTTTTTTTATTATGTCGGGGGGGGGCGTACCCCCCCCCTTCCGCCCCCGCCGCCGTCGTACTACTTTTGGAGCTGTTACCAGCCGCGCTCGGCGAGGCGGTGCGGCTGCGGGATCTCGTCGACGTTGATGCCCACCATGGCTTCGCCCAGGCCGCGGGAGGCCTTGGCGATCACGTCGGGGTCATCGAAGAAGGTGGTGGCCTTCACGACGGCGGCGGCACGCTGGGCCGGGTTGCCGGACTTGAAGATGCCCGAGCCGACGAACACGCCGTCAGCACCAAGCTGCATCATCATCGCGGCGTCGGCCGGGGTGGCGATGCCGCCCGCGGTGAACAGCACCACGGGGAGCTTGCCGGCGGCAGCAACTTCCTTGACCAGTTCGTACGGGGCCTGCAGTTCCTTGGCCGCGACGTACAGCTCGTCCTCGGCCATGCCGGCGAGCTTCTTGATCTCCGCACGGATCTGGCGCATGTGGCCAGTGGCGTTGGAGACATCGCCGGTGCCGGCCTCGCCCTTGGACCGGATCATGGCCGCACCCTCGTTGATGCGGCGCAGCGCCTCACCGAGGTTGGTGGCGCCACAGACGAAGGGAACCTTGAAGTTCCACTTGTCGATGTGGTTGACGTAGTCGGCCGGGGTCAGGACCTCGGACTCGTCGATGTAGTCCACGCCGAGGGACTGCAGGACCTGGGCTTCGACGAAGTGGCCGATCCGGGCCTTGGCCATGACCGGCACGGACACGGCTTCGATGATCTTGTCGATCATGTCCGGATCGGACATGCGCGACACGCCGCCCTGGGCCCGGATATCGGCCGGAACACGTTCCAGCGCCATGACGGCCACGGCACCGGCGTCTTCGGCGATGCGGGCCTGTTCGACGTTGACGACGTCCATGATGACGCCGCCCTTGAGCATCTCTGCCATGCCGCGCTTGACGCGGTTGCTGCCCGTGACGCTGTTGGCGGACGAGCCGGCTTCGCTGCTTACATCAGGTGTAGACACAAAAACCCCTATGGGTAGCTAGATGTTACGTAGATCCGGTCTCTCGGTCCCGGCGCAGGCGTCGGCACAGACGGGAAAAGCCACGCCGCGCGCACACCGGATTACCGGATCCAATGACCAGGTACTCCTAATACTAGTCCCACGCTACGACGCTGCTGAATTCGGGTTACCCCGGCAGTCCCGCCTCTCTCCATGGGCGCTGCCGGACGGCCGCCGGAGCCTGCCGGACCGATCAGGCAGGCTGCTGCGAGGCCGTGCCGTTCGGCTCTTCCAGCGACTGCCGGTACACGGTGGCGATACGCTGGACAACGGTGACCAGGCTTGCGGCAGCGAGCAGGATCAGCGTCGCCAGCAGAACCACGCTGGGGAGCCCAATCCCGGTGAAACCCGTCACCACCAGCACCGATACCAGCCGTTCGGCGCGCTCGGCGATGCCCACGTTGGCCTGGAACCCGAGGGCCTCGGCCTTGGCCCGCGCGTAGGAAACCACCATGCCAAGCACCAGGCACACGACGGCGGCGATGGCTATGGCGCGGTCCGCGCCTCCGGTGAAGTACCAGATGGCAAGGCCCGCAAACAGGGCGCCGTCGGCAACCCTGTCCAGGGTGGAGTCCAGGAAGTTGCCCCACCGGCCGCCGCGTTCCTGCAGACGGGCCATGATGCCGTCCAGGACGTCCGAGAAGATAAAGGCCGTGATGAAAAGGGTCCCCCACCACAGCTGGCCCAAAGGGTAGAACACCAGGGCGCCCACCACCACGCCGGCCGTTCCCACGATGGTGATGGCATCCGGGGAGACTCCGATTTTCAGGAGCCAGCGGGCAAGCGGGGAGAACAGCGCGGTGAAGAACCCCCGGGCGTGCCGGTTAAGCACGTTCGTCCTCGGGCCAGGCCTCGGCGACCTGCTGGCGGACCTCGCCGAGCGTCTGGGTGATGGCTTTCGTCTGGGCGATGATGGGGAAGAAGTTTCCGTCCCCGCCCCAGCGCGGAACCACGTGCTGGTGCAGGTGGCCGGCAATTCCGGCGCCGCCGACAACGCCCTGGTTCATCCCGAGGTTGAAGCCGCCGGGATTGGCCACTTTCCGCAGGACCCGCATGGACGTCTGCGTCAGGGCCGCGAACTCCGCCGTTTCCTCCACTTTCAGGTCCGTGTAGTCCGGCACGTGGCGGTACGGGCAGATCAGCAGGTGGCCGGGGTTGTAGGGAAACAGGTTCAGTACCACATACGCCGTTCGGCCGCGATACACGATCAGGGAGTCCTCGTCGCTGCGTGCAGGGGCCACGCAGAAAGGGCAGTCTTCCTCATTCTTGAACTGGTGCTGCCCGCCCTTGATGTAGGCCATGCGGTGCGGAGTCCACAGGCGCTGGAAAGCGTCCGGAACTCCGGCCAGGCCGAAATCATCGGTCGCCTCGCCGTCGCCCGGATATCCTCCGCCAGCGCCTGTGGTTTCCTGCACGTCGTTTGCCTTTCCGCTTCCGCTAGCTGGTCCGGTTGCGGACGGCTTCGACAATCCTCTGGACTGCCTCGGCCACCGGCACACCGTTGTCCTGGCTGCCGTCGCGGAACCGGAACGACACAGCTCCGGCCTCGGCATCCTCGCCGCCGGCGATCAGGACGAACGGGATCTTGTCCTTGCTGGCAGTGCGGATCTTCTTCGGGAAACGGTCCGAGGAGATGTCCACCTCGGCCCGGATGCCGGCCGCCTTGAGCTGGCCGACGACGTCGAACATGTAGTCGTTGAACGCTTCGGCGACCGGGATGCCCACCACCTGCACGGGTGCCAGCCACGCCGGGAAGGCGCCGGCGTAGTGCTCGGTCAGCACACCCATGAAACGCTCCACGGAACCGAACAGGGCGCGGTGGATCATCACCGGGCGCTGACGGGTGCCGTCGGCGGCCTGGAATTCGAGTTCGAAGCGCTCAGGCAGGTTGAAGTCCAGCTGGATGGTGGACATCTGCCAGGTGCGGCCGAGTGCGTCCTTTGCCTGGACCGAGATCTTGGGACCGTAGAACGCGGCTCCGCCCGGATCCGGAATGAGCTCCAGGCCGGAGGCTTCGGCCACTTCGGCGAGGGTCCGGGTGGCTTCCTCCCAAGTGGCGTCGTCGCCCACGAACTTGTCTTCGTTCTTGGTCGAGAGCTCCAGGTAGAAGTCATCCAGGCCGTAGTCCTTGAGCAGGCCCAGCACGAAGTTCAGCGTGGTGGTGAGCTCGTCCTTCATCTGCTCGCGGGTGCAGTAGATGTGGGCGTCGTCCTGTGTCATGCCTCGCACGCGGGTCAGGCCGTGCACCACGCCGGACTTTTCGTACCGGTACACCGAACCGAATTCGAACAGCCGCAGGGGCAGTTCGCGGTAGGAGCGTCCCCGCGAGCGGAAGATCAGGTTGTGCATGGGGCAGTTCATCGGCTTCAGGTAGTAGTCCTGGCCGGGCTTGCGCACGGTGCCGTCCTCGTTCAGTTCCGCGTCGATGTGCATCGCCGGGAACATGCCCTCCTTGTACCAGTCCAGGTGGCCCGAGACTTCGTAGAGGTGCCCCTTGGTGATGTGCGGGGTGTAGACGAACTCGTAGCCGGCGTCCACGTGGCGCTGGCGGGAGTAGTCCTCCATGGCCTTGCGGATGATGCCGCCCTTGGGGTGGAACACCGGCAGGCCGGAACCCAGCTCGTCCGGGAAGGAGAACAGGTCCAGCTCGGCGCCCAGCTTGCGGTGGTCGCGGCGCTCGGCCTCGGCGATGCGCTCCTGGTAGGCCTTGAGGGCGTCCTTGGTGGGCCAGGCAGTGCCGTAGATGCGCTGCAGCTGCTGGTTGTTCTGGTTGCCCAGCCAGTAGGCGGCCGAGGACCGGGTCAGGGCGAAGGCATTGGAGATGAGCTTGGTGTTGGGCAGGTGCGGGCCGCGGCACAGGTCGCACCAGACGGTGTCGCCGCTCTTGCGGTCCACATTGTCGTAGATGGTGATGTCTCCGGCACCGACCTCGACGTTGACCCCTTCGCCGGCGTCGGCGGCGTCGTTCTTCCTGCCCAGCAGTTCGAGCTTGTAGGGCTCGTCCTTCATCGCTTCGCGCGCCTCGTCCTCGGACACCACGCGGCGGACGAACTTCTGGTTCTGGTTGATGATCTTGAGCATCATCTTTTCCAGGGCCTTCAGGTCTTCCGGGGTGAACGGCTCAGCGACGTCGAAGTCGAAATAGAAGCCGTCAGTGATGTAGGGGCCGATGCCCAGCTTGGCGTCCGGGCGCAGCTGCTGCACGGCCTGGGCCATGACGTGCGCAGTCGAGTGCCGGAGGACATTGAGGCCGTCCGGGGAATCGATGGTGACACCTTCGATGTCCGCTCCGTCGGGGAGCGGCTGGTCCAGGTCTTTCAGTTCGCCATTCACACGGGCAACAACGACGTCGCGGCGCTCAAAGAAGAGTTCCGCGCCGGTGGTCCCGGTAGTCACCTTGGTCTCTTCGCCGTCGACGATGAGGGTGATCTTCTGGGCATCTGACACGGGTGTCTCCTATTCAAAGTTAAGGCTTCGTAGCTTGTGGCGTACGGGGACCACAGCCAGCCTCGTCCATGCTATCGGTTGGGAGATAGGGCGACCAAAGCGGCCCGTGAGGCTCACTGTCCCGGGGTGCAGGTCAGCTGCCCAGTCCGGTGATGGCCAGGTTGCGGCTGATTCCATCCAGCGGCCCCTGTAACTGCAGGTCCTGTTCCCTCTGGTCAGTGGATTGTTTTTCCGGGAACGGCAGCGTCTCGGTGCGGCTGAGGTCCCAGGCCATGGTGGCACTGATGCTAATTCCGCGGGGTCCGGTCCGGCGGGTGTTGCCCCGGATAAGGAGCAGCCGGGTGCCGAACAGCAACGGGCCGGCCAGCTCCTGGGCTTCGTGGAAAAACACTGAGTCCACGCAGCCGGTGCCGTCATCGATACTGATGAACACCACGCGGCGGCCTCCCCGCATAGGCGGGGTCTGGGTGGCGATCCGGACACCGGCGACCAGCACCTCAGTGCCGTTCCGGAGCCCCAGGAGCTTATCCGCCGTGGTGACGCCCAGCCGGTCCAGCAGGGGCCGGTGGCTGGACATCAGGTGTTCACTGACATCCACCGCCATCAGGTCAAGTTCAGCCCTGACGTTCTCCACCATGGTGGGTGCGGGAAGTTCAGCTTTCAGGTTCCTGAGTTCAACATCACCCAGGGGCAGGGAAAGCTGGCCGTCCATGACCTCAACGCCTTTCTTGGAAGGGCGGTTCTGGAGGGACTGCAGGTGTTGGACGAGGTCAGCCCTGTTGGCTGCTCCCCCGGACTCCCGATGCAGTGAGTCGAATGCTCCCAGCTGGGCAAGACGTTTGATGCTTGGCTTACTCAGCCGGGAGCGGGCACGGAGATCGGCCAGCGAGTCATAGGGCTGCCCTGCCACGATCCTTTTGAGTTCAGTACCGGAAAGTCCGTAGATGCCGTTCAAGCTCAGCCGGATGCCGAGCTTCCCGCGGTCCGGACCGGATTCCACCCGTTCCACGCGGTATTCCGCCTGGCTCCTGTTGATGTCGAGGGGCAGGATGGGGATCCCCAGCCGCCGGGCTTCGGCCACAAGGAGCCTCTTGGGGTACATGCCCGGATCGTGTTCCCACAACCCGGCCAGGAAAGCCTCCGGGTGGTGGGCCTTCAGCCAGGCCGACTGATAGGTAGGCACGGCGAAGGCTGCCCCGTGTGCCTTGCAGAAGCCAAAGCTGCCAAAGGCCTTCAGGGTTCCCCAGACCTTGTCCACCACCTCGGGGGTGTAGCCCCCTGCCCGGGCTTCCTTGCGGAAGAATTCCTCCACCTTGGGTTCAAGGAGCTCGTTCCCCAGGGCTCGGCGGAATTCATCAGCCCGGGCCAGCCCGCACTTTGTCATGACATCGAAGGTCTTCAGGATCTGCTCGTGGAAGACCGTCACTCCGTGGGTTTCCTGAAGCACGGGCTTGAGGTCCGGATGCGGATAGACCTCAGGCGCAAAACCGTGGCGGTGCTCCAGGAAGGGGCGAACCATGTCCGATTTCATGGGTCCGGGCCGGAACAGGGAAATGTCGATGATGAGGTCGTTGAACTCCCTCGGCGCCATTTTGCCGATCAGTTCCCGCTGCCCGGGGGATTCGATCTGGAAACAGCCCAGGGTGTGGGTGCTGCGGATCAGTTCATAGGTTGGTTCGTCGTCCAGGGGCACGGCGTTGAGGTCGATGTGCCCGTCAGCGGCGATGTAGTCCGGCCCCGCACCCTCAGGCCCCACCGGATGGGCGCCTGCAGCCACCACCTCGGCCTTGGAGGGGTGCAGCCGGATGACCTCCCTGACGGCGAAGGCCATGGCGCTCTGCATCCGGACGCCGAGGACGTCCAGCTTGAGCATGCCCATCGGATCCATGTCGTGTTTGTCGAACTGGCTCATGGGCAGGCCCAGTCCGCTGGGCTGGACGGGTGTCCGGTCCAGCAGGGTGGCGTCGCCAAGGATCACGCCACAGGGATGCATGGAGATGTGCCTTGGCAGGCGGTCGAGCCTCTCGGTCAGGTCCACGAGCAGGTCCAGCTGCTGGTTTTCGGCGAAATCGCGCTGCTCCACACGGCCCGCGAATTCCTTCAGCTCCGGCTTCTCCACCAGGGCTTCACGGAAATTCCTGGCCGAGAAGCGCCACAGCTGCTTTGCGATTTCGCCGATGTCGCCGTCGTCCATGCCCAGCGCCAGCCCGGCGTCCCGCACGGCACCGCGAGCGCGGTACCCGTTCTGCATACTCATGAGGGTGACCCGTTCCGCCCCGAAGCGGTCAAAGATCCTGCGGTAGACGTTGTGCCGCTCGGCACTTTCGACGTCGATGTCGATGTCCGGAAGGGTGGCTCTGTCACGGGAGAGGAACCGCTCGAAGATGAGATCGTGCTGCAGGGGGTTCACCTGGCTGATGTCGATCAGGTAGTTGACCAGGCTGGAGGCGCCGGATCCCCTGGCGGCAGCCCTGACCCCCATATCCAGGATCATTCGGGATACCTCTGCGACCGTCAGGAAGTATGAGGCAAAGCCAAGGTTGGCGATGATCGTCAGTTCGTGGTCCAGCCGTGCCCGCATTTGCACTTCATCCCGACCCGATATCCCTGGGAACCGCCGGCCGATTCCCGCCTCGCAGCGTTGGGTCAGCTCAACCAGCGGGTCGCCGTCGATGCCGATCACAGCTGCCTCCGGAACAACGGGCTGTTTCCATCCCATGTCCGTGACCGGATCCATCCGGCAGCGGTCCGCGAGCGCCTCGGTTTGGCCGAGCAGCCTGGTCAGGTCGGTGGCCCCGTAGCCCGCCGAATGAATGATCTCCTTGCCGAGCTGGAGCATTTGGGCCGCCGATTTCAGCCAGCCCTGGCCGTTCGGCTGCAGCAGCGGCTCCGCGGTCAGCTCGGGCAGCGACTTCAGGGTGCGGGCTGAATCCAGGACATCCGCCGTCGCCGCCCCGTCCTCCGCGCAGTACCGCACGGCGTTGGTCAGCACAGCGGGTACGCCGTGCTCGGCAGCGAGCTTGAGCATGCGCACGGCGTGGGCGGTGCTCAGCGGCTCACCGGGGGCGCTGAGGTGTGACACCACTTCCGCGGCCATTGTGCCCTTGGGCATACTGTCCAGCCACTGCTTGAAAAGGGTGCGGGGACGGAGGTACCGGCGGCCGCCCATTGCCCTCCCGACGTCGGAATCCGGCCCGATCAGGACGGTCAGTACCGGCTCCAGTGTTTCCGGATGCAGGGTCCTGGAAGCGAGTTCGGCGCGGGTCACCGCAACGGGTACTGCTCCCCCGGCCTTGCCGGAGGTGCGGGCATGGGCATCCGAAATCAGCCGGCAGAGGGCGCGGTAGCCTGCACCCTTGTTGTTTCCGTGGGCGAGCACGACGACGCGGCCCGCGAGCTGGGTGCGGAGGTCGCCGTCGTCGTCGAAGACCGCAAGGTCAACCCCGACGACGGGATCCAGTCCCGCCGCCATGCAGGCTTTGAGGTGTTTGACGGTGCCGTACAGTCCGTCCCTGTCGGTGCAGGCCAACGCCGTGGCGCCGTCTGCGGCGGCCGACTGCGCCAGCTCATCGGGCCAGGAGACGCCGTAGTGCGCGCTGAAAGCGGTGGACACGTGGAGATGGGTGAAGCTCATGCTGATTGCGGCCGGAGGGCATCGTGGATCCGCAGCAGCCTCCAGCGTCCGCTGCTGATACTCCGTGTCAGGTCAAGGGTGAGGCTGCTTTCCGGGCCAGGGGCGGCCTTGGCATCGGAAAGCCGGACCTGGACGCGCCAGATCTCGTGATCCACCAGACCCGGGCCGGTACCAAGGGGCGCCCGGGTTTCCTCTGCCCACCACTGGCGCCGTTCATACCAGCGCACTGGTTCGGCGCAGACCGTGTATTGCCTTCCGGCCCAGGTGAGTTCCAGGGGCTGGCCGGCAGGCGTGCAGACGACATCGACACCCTCGCTGAACATGCCCATGGGCGCCTCCCGGAAACACCCTGCCCGCCCCGCAACAGGTGACCGTTTCGGGTGGCAGGAAGAGTCTTGAAATAAGTTGTTCGAATATATCTTCGAATAAATCAAGTCTACGCCGGGGCGGTGACAAAACCTAGATCAGGGGTGGACGGACGGCAGCGCAAGGGGAAGGATGGAGCCATGAGCTCCCATAACGCACTCCTGAAGCATGTATCCATCGCCGCCAAGGACTCCACCTTGGTGGCGACTTTTGCTATAGACGGGAATATCCCCGGGGCGGGCGCCTACGTGGTGGGCCTTGTGGCGGCTACGCCGGATCATTCCCATCAGCGACGAATGGGAATCGAGTTCATGAACGGCGAAGCCGTGTCCTTCTATTGCTTCAGCCATGACGGCACCGAGGAGAATTTTGACCTCAGCGGCGTGGAACATTCAGGCAGCACCATTACCGGGAACTTTCCCATGAGTACCGTCCTGGGGCTGGAGAAGGGTCACCTCATGACCGCTTTCAGCGAAGCCGACGGCAGGGACTTCCAAGCCAACGTGCCCGTGGAGGAATCCCTCTAGATTCGCCCGGACGTCAGCCCGGGATAGCGCCCGCGCACAACGCCGCTAGCTGCTGGCGTTGTGCACTTTCATCTCAAGTTCAGTGAAGGCCGTGATCATGGCACGGTAGGTCTTCTCCACGATGTCCGGATCGATGTCCTTCTTCTGCGCGGCGGCACGGACATGCTCGATGACCTTCTCCACCCGGCCGGGGGCGCGGACCTCTGCGTCATCGCCCTTGAGGGTGCCGGAAATCCGGATCAGGCGTTCACGGCGCGCAATCAGGGTGACGATCTGCTCATCAACTTCATCGACGGCCACGCGGACAGCGGCGAGCTGCTCCCTGTCGGCCTGGGCGTCTTTGTCGTGTCCGTGATTTGTGGGCATGTGCATGACAGTATCTAAGAATGCAGCCTCGAGTCGACTTCATTTCACTTGGCGTCCGTAGTGTTGACGCCGCACGCAGGTTCTACGTCAACGGCCTGGGTTGGCCGGTGCACCGGGAAGTCCCCGGCGACGTGGTGTTCATCCAGGCAAACCACGGCCTCATTCTTTCCCTCTGGAATGCAGGCCAGATGCAGGCCGAGGCCTCCGTGGACAGCCCCACCGGGATCCCCTGCATCACCCTGAGCCACAACGTTGGCAGCGCGGCGGACGTTGACCGGGTCATGGCAGAAGCCGAGGCCGCGGGGGCAACGGTCGTGGGCCGGCCGAAAACCCAGCCGTGGGGCGGCTACACCGGGTACTTTGCGGATCCGGACGGCTTCCGCTGGGAAATCGCCTTCAATCCCACGTGGTCGGTTGACGCCGGCGGCACAGTCACGGTCTGAGGCCCGCCCAAATAGAGGCGCGCCCAAGAAGTCACCCGGCTAGAACAGGCCTCCCACCGGCTGGATGAGTTCCGGTGAATCATTCCTGACGTTCCCGACGGCGGTGCCAACGGCATCGATCGTCCAGCCTTCGGCTACGTCGTGCGCCCCTGCCCTCACCAGATCCACCAGACCGGCGGCGTCATCCGCCTGGGGGTCCAGCCAGGCCTGCATGGTGGTGCGGTCCATGGGCAGCGGCACCCTGTCGTGCAGGGCAGTAAGCTCGGCGAGCATCCCGCCGGCATAGCCCTCGGGCGGCGAGTCGGTGGTCATGATGGAAGTGGACAACATCCAGCGGTGCGGGTCGCCCTCGGGCTTGGACGGATCCTTCCACCACTCATACAGCCCGGCGAACACCAGCGTCAGGCCGTCCTTCGGGTGCACGTAATAGGGCTGCTTGCTGCGCCCCTCGCCCTTCCATTCGTAATAGCCGTCCGCCGGCACTGCGCAGCGTCTTGACCTCGTTGCCTTGCGGAAGGCCGGTTTCTCCAGGACGCTCTCGCTCCGCGCATTGATCATTTTCGAGCCGATGGAAGGATCCTTGGCCCAGGAGGGCACGAGTCCCCAGCGGGCCACGTGCAGCTGCCGGACCGGGCTGCCGTCCACCAGCCGCTCAAGCAGGATGGGCACATCAGCGGTAGGTGCCACATTCCACGACGGCGGAACCACAAGCTCCTCTTCCAGTTCAGCGTCAAACTCTGCCAGCAGGTCCCCGACCGCCCTGGCCATCACGTAGCGTCCACACATGGCACCAGCATGCCACCGCCCGCAGTCGGTGTCACCCGGCGTCACCGGCCGTCATCGTGGGGCATGGTGGGGGCTGCCGCCGCGGGAATACCGGCCAACGGGTTACGGTTGAGGGTAAGGACATCTGCTTTGATAACGACGAGCAGCAACGAGCTTGAGGAGAACTCCGTGGATTTCACTCCCGAATCCGGCACCATCACCATGTTTTCGACCACCTGGTGCGGTTACTGCAACCGGCTGAAGAAGCAGCTGGACGCTCAGGGCATCGGTTACACCGAGATCAACATCGAAGAAGTTGAAGGTACCGCCGATCTCGTGGAGCAGCTCAACGGAGGCAACCGCACCGTTCCCACCGTCCTTTTCCCGGACGGCACCGCCGCCACCAACCCGTCGGCGGCCGAAGTAAAGAGCCGGCTCGCGGCCTAGGCCCCGTCCGGCGTAAAGTTGTTCAAAAAGCAAGGCCGGGCACCTGGGTGCCCGGCCTTTTGCCTGTCCGTCAACGCACATGCAGTCAGCTGCGCAGGCTGGCGAAGTCCGCATACTCCAGCCGCGCGTACCCGGCGTACGTGTCAATAACCGCCGCCTCGACTGCCGCAACGTCGAGTCCCGGGACGAGGTCGTCGGCGGCGCCGGCAGTGGCCGGATCCCACTCCAGTCCAAGGGCGGAATAGCTGGCTTCCAGGACACGGCGGATCGGCCCGGAGTTTTCCACCACGATGACCGAGCTGAACAGCCACCCGCCGGACACAACGCGCTGGGCTGTGCCGATCAGTTTGACCCTGTGCTGCGGATCAGCCGGGTCCTGGCCGTGGACGCTGAACTCCCCCGGGCAGTACTCGCCCGGGATTTCACCAACGGCGGCGTGGACTCCTGCACTGCGGAGGGCATCCGCCAGCATCTCCCCGAAGAAGGCGAAACGCCCTTTGGCGCCGGCGATGGCGTCGGCATGCGGTTCCACGTGATCGACGATCAGTGTTCCCTCGTGGTAGGCCGCCGCCCGGCCGCCGGCCTTCCGGACCAAGGGCTCAAAACCGAGCTCCCGGCAGGCCCTGGCCGCCGCCTCAAAGCCGGGGAGGTGCGCGTCCCGCTGGCCGAAGGCCACTGTGGGCGCCGGACGGTACAACCGCAGGGTCGGGCCGGTCCTGCCGGTCTTGGCCATCCCCAGCAGTTCAATGCCGAATTCCAGGTCCCGGGCCGCCCCCAGCGACTCTTCCTGCCGGACGATGGTCAGCGTGGCTGGTGCGCCGGCCGCGTGCTGCATCTTGCTAAGCTCCCTTATGGTCATTCTGCAATTCCTGGTCGTCGCCGCCGCGTTCGCCGTCATCGATGCCATCTGGCTCAAGACGATGAACCCGTTTTACCGCGGACAGATTGGTGAACTGCTGGCCGACCGGCCCAATCTAGGGTACGCGGTGGTGTTCTACGTGATCTACATTGCCGGCATTGTGTTTTTCGCCCTGCGTCCCGCGCTCGACGGCGGCAACTGGCTCAGCGCGGTGGGCTACGGCGCCGCGCTGGGCGCGTTCGCCTACGCCACGTACGACCTCACCAATGCCACGACGCTGAAGACCTGGCCGCTGCAGCTCATTGTCGTGGACATCCTCTGGGGCGCAGCATTGACGGCCCTGGCCACGCTGGCCGGCTGGCTCGTCTTCCACGGGAACTGAGCGCCGCAGAACCACATTCCGTGGAGCTAGGTCCTGCGGATGGTCAGGATCTGTTCGGCCCGGCCAAAGGGTCCGCTGAGGTCGTGGAGCACCGTGGACGTCAGCCCGATGCCGTCTGCGCCGAAGGAGACCGCGTTGTCCAGGCCGAGCCAGTCGCCGACGGGTTTCCGGTACATATGGATCTGCAGGTCCAGGTTGGGGAAGGCGAAGCTGTCCCTTCCCGGGGGGACGCGGGCCGCTATTCCGTTCGCGGTATCCACCAGCCCCATCAGCCGTGCCACGTCCCCGCTGTCCGCGGTATTTGTGAGCGGGTGTCCGGTGCGAAGCCACACCTTCCCGGAGCCCGGACGGTGCCCGTCCGCAACGCGCATTTCCAGGGATCGGATGTAGCCTCCCGGCCAGACGCTGGCACCATCGTACGGTGAGCACTCGTGCGGCCCGGGAATTCGGGCGTCTTCGATTGCTGCGACGTCCGCCGTGTCGGACGTAATCATCCGCCAGGCCGTGGCGCGGATCGCCACGCGGCCGTCCGCAACGAGTTCGGCCTGCAGCAGTTCGATGGTGCGTCCGGGCCGGAGCGTGGTGGTGACCACCTCGAATTCGCCGCCCGGGATCAGTCCCAGGATCTCGTAGCTCAGGCGCGCCATCCGGACATCGTCCCGAGGGTTGTGCCGCTCCAGGCAATCCGCCATGAGCCCTGATGCCGGCGCCATGTGCTGTTCGTGCTCGTTCCAGGCACCCTGGGCGTGAATGGTCGAACGGAAACGCCCGCCGCCCAGTGACTCGTAGTAGAAGTCGCCCTCGGCAAGTTCCGGAAGTGCTGCAGTCAACGTCGACCCTTTCGCATGGCTGGTGATGATCCCAGAACACACTATCGCTTGCAGCTAACCCCCGGATGCAGCCCCAATCGCACTGCCGCGGGTCTCACAGCTTCCTCTTATCCTGACCTCATGGCCGGTATAAGTCCGGAGCCTAGAAATAATGCATGACTCCTCTCAAGAACCAACACCGCAAAGGCGGCCGCGTGCGCCGCGCCGTCGTCGCCGGGGCCGTTGCCCTCACCCTGTCAGCCGGCGGGGCCACTGCGTGGGCGCTGGACCGCTTTGTGGTACAGCACGTGGAAATCTCGGACGTCTCCGCCTACCAGGCAAGCCAGACCGGGACCACGGCGGGCACCGCCACTGAGTCCACCAGCGAATCAGGCAGCACCGCCGCCGTCACCACGGACACTTCCTACGCCTCGGACAGCACCGACATCAATATCTCCACGGTGACCACCGGCAGCGGCGACAGCACCGTCACGTACTACGTTGCCGACGTCGTGCTGGATGACGCCACTACAGTGCAGTCCGCGTTTGCCAACAACAGCTTCGGCGGGAACATCACCGAGACCACCTCCGCGATCGCCGAAGACAACAACGCGGTGTTCGCCATCAACGGCGACTATTACGGCTTCCGCGACACCGGCATCGTGATCCGCAACGGCGTGGTGTTCCGCGACGAGGGCGCCCGGCAGGGCCTGGCCTTCTACCGCGACGGCACCGTCAAGGTCTACGACGAAACCGCCACCACTGCAGAGCAGCTGCTGGCGGACGGCGTCTGGAACACCCTCTCCTTCGGCCCGTCCCTGCTGAACGACGGCGAGATCGCCGACGGCATCGAGGACGTGGAGGTGGACACCAACTTCGGCAACCACTCCATCCAGGGCGAGCAGCCCCGCACCGCCGTCGGCATCGTTGACGAGAACCACCTGGTGTTCGTGGTGGTGGACGGCCGCAGCCCCGGCTACAGCTCTGGCGTGACCATGACCGGGCTGGCGCAGATCATGAAGGACCTCGGCGCCACCACGGCGTACAACATTGACGGCGGCGGATCCTCCACCATGTATTTCAACGGGGAGCTGGTCAACAACCCGCTGGGCGACAACAAGGAACGCGACACCTCCGACATCCTCTACATTGCGCAGTAGGGGCCGGCAATGATCATCCTGATCCCGGCCTATGAGCCGGACCAGCATCTTCCCGCCCTGATCCGCTCCATCCGGGAGACCGAACCGTGGGCCACCGTGGTGGTGGTCGATGACGGCAGCGGCCCCGCCTACCGCGAGGTGTTCGACGGCGTCAGAGCGCTTGGGTGCCACGTCATCGGCTACTCCCGCAACCGGGGAAAGGGCTTTGCCCTCAAGACCGGTTTCGGCTTCATTGCGGACCACCTGCCCGGCCGGAACGTGGTCTGCGCCGACAGCGACGGCCAGCACACCATCGTGGACATCCTTCGCGTGGCGGCCGCGGTATCGAGTGACCCGGTACAGG
This sequence comes from Arthrobacter sp. NPDC093128, assembly GCF_040683875.1. Classification (NCBI taxonomy): domain Bacteria; kingdom Bacillati; phylum Actinomycetota; class Actinomycetes; order Micrococcales; family Micrococcaceae; genus Arthrobacter; species Arthrobacter sp. NPDC093128. The sequence goes on along the minus strand of NZ_JBFBEY010000015.1, from coordinate 144,526 downwards.
ACGGCCCAACGGCCATGGTGCTGGGCACCCGAAGCTTCACCGGGAACGTCCCCGCCCGCAGCAGGTTCGGCAACAACGCCACCAGGCTGCTGTTCACCCTGGCCACCGGCGAGCGCATTGCCGACACGCAGACCGGCCTCCGCGGCTACCCCGCCGCCATGCTCCCCTGGCTCCGGTCCGTCCCCGGCGAGCGCTACGAGTACGAGTTGAATCTCCTGCTCGAGGCCGGGCAGACAGGCTACGCGATCAGGAGCGTGGACATCGCCACGGTGTACCTGGATCACAATGCCGGGTCGCATTTCCGGCCGCTGGCGGACTCCGCCCGGATCTATGCGCCACTGCTGAAATTCCTGGCGTCCTCGTTCACGGCGTTCCTGGTGGACACCGTGATGTTCCTGATCCTCAACGCGGCCACCGACTCGCTGCTGCTTGCAGTGGTCGGCGCCCGGGCCGTGAGTTCCGCCGTCAACTTCGCCGTCAACCGCAGGGTGGTGTTCCGGCACGGCCGGGAGAAGCCTGCAGCGCAAACCGGCGTCCGCTATTTCAGCCTTGTACTGGTGCTGCTTGCCGCCAACTTCGCGCTCATCGCAGCCCTTGACGCGGTGTCCCTGCCCCCGCTGGCCGCCAAGATCCTCGCTGAAGTCGCCCTGCTGGCCATCAGCTACGCGGTCCAGCAGCGGTTTCTCTTCGCCAAGGGCGCCGTCAAACCCGCGGAGGAAACCCGCAAGGAACGCTCAGCCGACACTCATATTCCGGCCTAGGTTCCATCACAGCACCTGCACAGTTTGGCCGTGGATTGTAACGACCAATCCACCAATCAGATTCCGGAGAATTCCATGACACCGCTCATCCTTATCGCCGCCGACCTGGCCGCCATCAGCATCCTGACCTTCGCCCTCTATCTGCGCCGGCACCGGCGCCGCGACCTGGTGGTGTCCTACCTCGGCATGAATGTCGGTGTCATGGCCGTTGCCGCCGCACTCTCCGGATCGGCCGCCGGCGTCGGCCTGGGACTCGGCCTCTTCGGAGTGTTGTCCATCATCCGGCTCCGCTCCACCGAACTTGCCCAGCACGAGGTTGCGTACTACTTCTCGGCCCTGGCCCTTGGCCTGATCGCCGGCCTTGGCATCGACCCTGTGTGGCTGCCGCTGGCGCTGATGACCATGATCCTGCTGGTGATGTTCGTGGGCGACCACTCACGGGTCCTGCCGGCCTACCGCCACCAGACAGTGATCCTGGACCGTGCCATCGCCGTGGATGAGGAACTCTACGCCCGGCTCGAAGAGGTGGTCCACGGCAAGGTCCACTCGGCCACCGTGCAGGAGCTGGACCTCGTCAACGACAAGACGGTCGTCGATGTGCGCTACGCCTACGTTCCGGCAGCGTTCCCCGCAGGCCCTGCCGCCCTGCAAATCCCATCGGCCGGGACCCCCGTAATGGAACCGGCAGTCCTCGCCCCCTTCCCGACGGCGGCTGCCCGCCACGCGGCGGGCCCCGCGGCGGACCGGCCCTCGGTGGAGTTCCCCGCGGACCCCGCGGCGGCTGTGCCTTCCGGCCGCGCGGCCAACCCCGTCCATGCCTCGGCAGGTGCGGCATGAGCGCCCCGGCGCAAGCCGGCATCCTGGGCACCCTGCGCCTGCTGCCGCCGGTCGGGCTGGACGAACTAAACGCCGAAGCCGCACTGCAGACCCGGGTGGACCGCAAGTACGTGGTCCCCGAGACGCTGGCACAGCAGCTCCTGGCCACGTTCGACGCCGAGGTCCGGGTGCTGGAGATGGACGGCTCCCGCTGCTTCGCCTACGACTCGGTATACTTCGACACCGCGCAGCTGGACAGCTACCTACTGGCAGCCCACGGCCGCCGTCGCCGCTACAAGGTCCGCACCAGGACCTATGTGGACAGCGCCATCAGCTTCCTGGAAGTCAAGACGAAAGGCGCCCGCGAGGCCACGGTCAAGGAACGCATCCCCTACGACCTCAGCGACCGCGCCCGGCTGACGGCCGAAGGCCTGGACTACGTCCACGAAACCCTCGCCGCCGCAGTGGGCGACGTGCCCTCCGGACCTTTGGGGCCCGTGCTCGAAACCCGCTACTTCCGCACCACCCTGTACCTGCCCGAATCCGGCAGCCGGGCCACCATCGACACGGACGTGACCTGGCAGCGCCCCGGCCAGCAGGCCTGGGTACTGGACGGCGCCGTGATCCTCGAGACCAAGTCCGGATCGACGGCCGGCCCGCTGGACCGGCACCTCTGGGCACACGGCGTGCGGCCCTCCCGGATCTCCAAGTTCGCCACCGGCATGGCGGCGCTCTGCCCTGACCTGCCGGCCAACCGCTGGAACCGGACGTTGCGCCGGAACCTGGCTCTCCGCCCCGCCGCCTGACCCTGCTGCTCCCCCGAATACTTCACAGAAGGAACACACCATGAGACGCTTCCGCACCGCCCTGTCCGTCACCGCCCTCGCCCTCGCCGCGGGACTGGCAGGCTGCTCCGCCGCCGGCACGGCGTCCACCGGCACCTCCATCACCGGCACCACAACCTCGGGCACGGCAGCGTCGTCCGGAACCGCCGAGGCCGTCTCCCTCGACACCCTCGCGGCGGACACCCACTACGACGCCGACGACCTCACCTGGGACGCGGCGTCCGAAGTAGCCGTGACCCTGGCGGACGGCGCCAGCACTGTGGCCTCCGGCACGTCGTCGGACGCTGTGAAGGTCGACGGTGACACCGCCACCATCAGCACGGCCGGCACGTACCGCCTGAGCGGATCGCTGTCGGACGGGCAGGTAGTGGTCGCCGCAGGCGAGGAAGACGTGGTGCGCATCATCCTCGACGGCGCCGATATAAACAGCTCCACCGGCTCCCCGTTTGTGGTGCAGAGCGCCAACGAAGCCATCGTGTTCCTTGAGGACGGCACGTCCAACACCCTGAGCGACGCTGCCACCTATTCGGACACGGCGGAGGACGCCCCGAACGCGGCCCTTTACTCGCAGGCCGACCTCACCATCGCCGGCACCGGCTCGCTGACCGTGGACGGGAACTACAGCGACGGCATCTCCTCCAAGGACGGCCTGGTGCTGGCCGCCGGAACCGTGAAGGTGGATGCCGCGGATGACGGAATCGTGGGCAAGGACTACGCCGTGCTCCTTGACGGCGCCTACCAGGTCACGGCCGGCGACGACGGATTCAAGTCGGACAACGAGGAAGATGAAGGCCGCGGCTGGGTGCTCATCAACGGCGGCACCCTGAACGTAAGCGCCGGTGACGACGGCATCAAGGCATTCAACACGCTCACCGTTGCCGCCGGCACCGCCACGGTGGAAGAGTCCGAAGAAGGCCTGGAAGCCCAGCACATCATGATCTCCGACGGCACGGCCACCGTCACCTCCAACGACGACGGCGTCAACGCGTCCGGCGGCAGCACTGGCAGCACCGATTCGCAGGGCGGAATGGGCGGCGGTGAGATGGCCGCGGGCGACTACACCGTGGAAATCACCGGCGGCTCGCTGACCATCAATTCGCAGGGCGACGGCCTGGACTCCAACGGCAACGCCACCATCACCGGCGGCACGGTGGTGGTCAACGGGCCCACCAACGACGGCAACGGTGCGCTGGACGTCAACGGCGAACTCGTGGTGAACGGCGGAACCGTCGCGGCCGCGGGGAGCTCCGGCATGGCGGTGACGCCCGGAACGTCCTCATCGCAGTCCGGCGTCCAGCTGACCTTCGGCTCCGCCCTTCCGGCCGGCACCACCATCCAGCTGGCGGATTCCAGCGGTGCAGTGGTGGCGACCTTCGTGACGGCCAAGCAGGCAGCCTCGCTGGTCTTCTCCTCGGCAGCCATCACAGCCGGTGAGGAATACACGGTGTACACCGGCGGGACGGCCCAGGTCACCTCCGGCGTCGGAGACGGAACTCTTGACGGCGCACAGGAACAGGGCACCGTCACCGCCGGCGAATACACGGCGGCCCGCGGTCCCGGCGGCCGCTAACCGGCCCGCCACAGGATAACGGCCCGCCGCAGGATAACGGCGGGGGACGACGGCTTGGCCGCGTCCCCCGCCGTTCCCGTGTGCCGTCTTCCGGTGCCGTCTTCCTGTGCGCGGCACCCTCAACTGGGTAGACTCAGGAACTGGTTCTCCTAACTACGCGCGGAAGAGGTATTCCCCTGATACGGGTCATCAGCTACAACCTTCGAAAGCACGCGGCGCGCGGCGAACTGCTCGATCTGGCCCGCAACTTCGGGATAGATGCCTTGTGCCTGCAGGAGTGCGACACCACGGATTTACCGGACACGCTGGGGCCCCTGCACCTGGCCGATTCGACCAAGGGCAACAGGCTGGGACTTGCCATCTACTACCGGATGGACCGCTTCACGGCCTTCGAAACCAACACTTTCGCCCTGAAGAAATCACTGCACGACCGGGTTCTGGCACCGGCGCATGAGCGGCTGATCGGCACGAGGGTCGTGGACAACGAGACGGACCATGAGCTGGTGATCGCTTCCTTCCACGCGGCGCCCCTGACGGCTTCCAATTCGTTGCGCCGGAAACAGATCAAGGCGGCGCACGCGGAGCTCCTCGGCATGGGCAGCGGACTGATGACTCTTATGGTGGGTGACTTCAACTACCCCTTCTTCACGAAGAACCTCACGGAACACATGAAGAATTCCGGCTACGAACTCTCGCTCAGTGACCGGCGGACCTATACGAGGTACAAGGTCTTCAAGGGGCATTTCGACTTTGCCACCTCCCTCGGGCTGGACATCGAGAACGTGGAGACCCTGCCGCGCGGCGCGTCGGACCACCTTCCCATCCTGGTATCCGCCGAATATGGCCAGGATTCGGGACCGATCCAGGGAACGCCCTAGCCCTGACGCCGACCACCAGCCCGGGAGGCACCATTTGCGCCGCGATTGGATCCTGAAAGCCGTACCGGGCATCGAGCTGGCCCGGACCTATCAGCGGTCGTGGCTCAGGTCCGATCTTGCGGCCGGCGCGGCGCTCAGTGCCGCACTGATTCCCGCCGGCATGGCCTACGCGGAGGCCGCCGGTCTGCCGGCAGTCACGGGACTGTACGCCTCGGTGATTCCCATGCTGTTCTATGCCGTCTTCGGCCCTTCCCGCGTCCTCATCGTGGGACCTGATTCGTCGCTGGCGCCCATGATCGCCGCCGCGGTGCTTCCGCTGGCCGGACGGGAACCGGACCATGCCGTGGCGCTGGCCGGGCTGCTGGCCATCCTGATCGGAGGGTTCCTCATCGCCGGCCGGCTTTTCCGGCTGGGATTCGTCACCGGGTTGCTGTCGAAGCCGATCCGGGTGGGATACCTCAACGGCATAGCGCTCGCGGTCATGGTCAGCCAATTGCCCCGGCTTCTTGGAATCCAGGTTTCAGGCGGCTCGTTGCAGGCAACCGCCGCGGGTACGGCGGAGGCAGTGCTCCAAGGAGCCGTGAATCCTGTGGCGCTGCTGTTCGGAGCGGCCACAGTGATCATCATCGTGGCCGGCCGGTTCCTGCCCGGGAAGGTGCCGGGCGTGCTGCTGGCAGTGGCAGCGTCCATCGCGGCCGCCGCCGCCTTCGGCCTCAAGGATGCCATGCCCATGGTCGGAGCCCTCCCCCAGGGGCTTCCCGCGCCCGCCCTGGGCGGCATCACCCTGGATGATGTTGCAGGACTCGTTGGTCCGGCGGCCGGCATCGCGCTCATCGCCTTCGCCGATACCTCAGCCTTATCCAAAAGCCTCGCAGGCCGCCGTGGCATCCACACCAGCGGCAACCAGGAAATGGGAGCACTGGGGATTGCCAACGTGGCCAGCGGCCTGCTGGGCGGCTTCCCCGTCTGCGGCAGCTCGTCCCGGACTCCCATAGCGCTCGACGCCGGTGCCCGCACCCCGTTCAGCGGCATCGTGGCCGCGGCCCTGGTGATCGTGTTCATGCTGGTAACCCCGGGCGTTACTGCCTTCCTCCCCACCGCCACGCTTGCCGGCGTCGTCATGGTGGCGGTCTCCTCGCTGGTGGACGTCAAGACCCTGTTCCGGCTGGTCCGGATGAGCCGGATGGAAACGGTGCTCCTTGTGGCCACGTTCCTCGGCGTCGCTTTCGTGGGCGTACTGCAGGGCATCGTCATCGCCATCGCGCTGTCCCTGATCGCGTTCACCCGGCGGGCGTGGGATCCCTACCGGACCGAGCTGGCCAGCCTGGAGGACGTCCGGGGCTACCACGACATCAGCAGGCATCCGGAGGGCCAGCGCGTCCCGGGACTGGTGATCGCTCGCTTTGACGCACCGCTCTTTTTCGCCAATGGCGAGGTGTTTGCTGAGCACATCCGCAGCCTCGTGGCCAATGCCCCCGGACCGGTGAAATGCGTGATTGTGGCTTCCGAGGCCATTACGGACCTGGACACCACCGCGTTGGACGATCTCGTGGAGCTTGACGACGAACTCGCCGGCCAAGGCATCAGCCTGGTCTTCGCGGAGTTGAAGGGCCCGGTGAAGGGGCCGCCTGCTCAGGTTCGGAGTGAGCAGCAGGTTCGGCCCCGACCATTTCTTCCCCACGGTCAACAACGCGGTGCGCAACTACAAACGGACGTCCGGGCTCGCCTAGCTCACGCCGGAGCCAGCGGGATGACCTCGACGCGGGATCCGGGGCCCGTGACCACCAAAACGCGGTCCGCGGCGACGCCGTCCAGTGCACGGGCCAGCCGGTCGGGCAGCTCGTCCGCTGCTCCCTCAGTTGCATCGGAGGACCCGGCGTCGGCCTTTATCCAGACGGTGACACTCGCGCCGGTGACGTCGGCCGCAACGCGGGCCAGCGGTTCCGGGTCGCCGGCGGTCACCAGGATCACCTTCCCGACGGTCCGCTTCCGCGCGGGCGCGGCAGCGGCCGTGAGGGCACGGTCGTGCCGCCACACCCCGAAGTGGTATCCGGCGGCAAGCCCTGTTGCCACGAGCAGGCCAAGCGGTGCGCGGGTCCGGTCCACCAGGCTTCCGCCCGAGACCTCGCCGAGCACGAATTCGAAGACGCGGTATCCGATTACCAGGAGGGTGATGACGGCGACCACCGCGCTCAGGCCAAATACTGCGATGAGGTACACCCGCCGTCCCCGGCGCCCAAGCTCGGTCGGTTCCGGCGGCACACCGGGCTTCCAGGTAAGCCACCACAGCGGACCGCCGACCGCCAGGGCGCTGATGCCACCCAGCAGCAGGGCCCGTGTGCCGCTGCCGGCAAGCGGAGTGGCCGCGATACTGAGTACGGAATTGACCACAACGCCGATTCCGGTGGCGGCTGCGGCCAGGGCAACCCCGGAGGTCACCAGCTTCGCTGCCTGCAGGGTGGCGGCGGCACGTCCCAGCGAGACGGCTCGGTGGTAGGCCCAGACCAGGGAGCCGACGGCGCCCGCCGCCATGGCTGCGCCCAGCGGTTCCAGGAGTTCGCTTACGGGGTCCGTGCGGTCAAAGGCGAGCCGGAGGAGGACAAACAGGACAGTGCCGATGCCCCCAAGCGCCAGGATGATCGCCCCGAGGATACCGACCACCACCAGCCCGACATCGGCAAAACCTGTCTTCAGCCGGCGTCCGGCTTCGTGGATCCAGTGCCACCACCAGATGGCCCCGCCTCCGGCGGCCCAGACAAGCGACTGCAGCACGGACCGCCACCACGGTTCCCCGACTGAGGCTGACACGGTGAAGCCACGGATGGCAGTATCCAGAAGCGTTGCCATCGCCGTGACGGTGCCGCCCACGCCGATGACGAGCCCGAAGAATGCCCCTAGCACGGTGGGCACGTCCGGCATCAGCAGGGGACTCTTGCGCGGGTGGCGCAGCATCCAGCGGTGCCACGCCAACACCCCTGCCCAGACCAGCCCGTTGGACAGTGACAGCTGCCACCCCTGCCATTCGCCTCCGGCGACAGAGGCCAGGGCACCGAGCAGCCATGTTGCAGCCGTGATGAGTGCGACGGCGTACATGATGGTCAGGTACAGCCCCCAGCCCACGGACTGCCGCTCCATCGGGTCCTCGAGCCGGCGCCAGACGAACCACCACAGGGCGCCTGCCATGGGACCGCCGATCAGGGTGAATGCGAGCGAACGGGCCAGGCCCGCCACGTCACCCCCAACGACCACGGTGCCGGCACCCAGCAGCCGTCCCATCAGGCCGCTAAGGCCTATTGCGGCCACCACCACCAAGGCGAACAGCAGCGTATAGACGATGAGGCGGCGGACAGTGGGCTGGGCGGACCCGGCCGCCGGCGCCGGCACCGTCCGGGCGGCGCTCACGGCTTCACCGCCCGGTTCGCGCAGACCCTGAGTTGCCAAGGTGAGGAATCGATCAGCCACTTGCTGTTCGTTTTGACGAGGTCGAAAACGTCCTCGGCCTGGTACTCCGAATTGCCGAAGGGGCCGCTCCCGTTCGACACCACTATCAGTACGCGCACGTCCGCGGACGCGGCCCGCTCCGTGGTGGAAACCAGCGTGACCCGCAGGTTGTCCGTGGAAGCCCGTTGGAAATCGACGCACTGGGTCCGGGCGGCCTCCGTGAGGTACGCCATGGCAGCGGTCTCGTCCCCACCGATGACGGCGGCCGAGTAACGCTGCACCACGCCCTGCGGCGTTGACTCGTCCAGCAGGGCCGGCTCTCCCCGCGAGAAAACCACTGCAAGGGCCGCCACCACCAGGACGGCAATAATCGCCACGATAATCACGAGGATCCTGTTCGGTTTTCCCGCCGCTGCGTCCATGTGGTCAGTATGGCCCACTCCCCACCCTCTAGCTACGGTGCCTTCGGTCCTCCCGGCGGGGGTTGCCATCAGCGCCGCCGGAGACAATCGTTGCTTCATGGGAAAAGGAAACATTCGAAGGGCATTAGCTGCCGGGTTGCTGGTACTTCTCGGCCCGCTGTGCGGGACGGCTGCCGCCCGTGCGGAGCCGCCGGCGGAGATCGTGGTGGAAGACGGCGCCGGAGTGCTGGACCGCAACCGGCTGGTTCCGGCGGTGGAGTCGTTGGACTTCTACGAACCCACCAGGGTTGCCATTTTCACGTACAGGGGTTCGGCGGAGGACAACCTCAACGAGGAGGTGCTTCGCTTTGCCCGTGCTGAACAACCGGAGTGGATCAGCGGGGACGGCCAGAAATGGGCGGACGGCCTCTTCATCTTCGCCCTGGACCCGGTGGGGCGGCATGTGGGCACGTATATGGGCGAGGACCGCAAGGTTTCCGTTGAACAGCGCGAGGACATCCAGGACGCATCCAAGGATCTGCTCCGTGACGCCCAGTGGACCGACGGCACCATCGCGGGCATCCGGCACGGCGCCGAGCTGATCAACCAGCCGTGGTACCGTTCCATCGCCTTCCTCGCCACGGCCTGGAGCGCCGGTACCGCCGCCGTACTCGGCGCCGCAACGTGGCTGATTGTGCGCTGGCGGACCCGGGCGGACAGCCGCAAGGAGCTGGCCCGCGGTGATGCGAGCTACGCCAACGTCAGCATGGATCTGCAGGTCACCGAGCTCAATGCCGAGACCATACCGGAGTCTTCGCGGTACGGCAGCACCGTGCTGGAGAAGCACCGCACGTTCCTGAACAAGTACAACGCTGCCACCGCGCTATCCAACCGGGCGCACGAGTTGACTCCGCGCGCCATGAGCCGGCGGCCAAACCTTAAGCTGATTCAAAGCTTTGCCGACGCCGCCGCTGAGCTCGACGCGCTGGACGACGTCATTTCGGACACCAACGCGCTCCTGAACCGGGGGTCCGCGTGGGCATCCGCGTGGGACCGGCAGCTGGCGCCCTTCCGCAGTGACCTGGCTGCCCTGGAACAGATGCTCGGCAAACGGCACGCCGAGGGCGATTCCGCGACGGCCGCAGCGCTCCGGTCCTTCCGCGACCAGAGCCACCGGGAGATCGAACGGTGGTCGGCCGAACTCGCCGACGGCTCAATCCCTCCGGAAACAGCACTGGACCGGCTGCGGGACGCGCGGACTCACCTGTCCGAACTGCTGAAGGACCACGCCGACACGGTTATCGCCGGCTTCGCCAAAAACGAGCGCGAAGCCGACCTCATGCGCAACGAAATGGAAAGCGCGCAGGCCGGAAGCAAAGCCAAGTACGGCCGCGCCTACGAGCCCAGCATCCTCGGCACGGTCTATCCGTCCTACTACTTCTTCTCGGTTCCCACGTTCAACACCGGCTTCAACACAGGTGTGAGCAGCGTCGGCAGCGCCCGTGGCGGAGACGGCAGCACAACGGGGTACGGCAGCAGCGGCGGTAGCTTCTCCGGGTCAGGGAGTTCGTCCAGCTTTTGACTGCTGCCGGACCGTGTCAGTGCGGCGGCTGGATCCTGTCAACGATGAAATCACCGCCGGGAATGACAGTGGTTTCATGGCCGTCGTCGAAACGCACCACATACGGCGGCGCTCCGTCAGCGCCGTGGACCTCAACAATCTGGCCGTGCCGGTCCGACGATTCGACCGTCTTGCCCCGGATCGTGATCCGGTCTCCCTGGGCTGCCTTCATGGCAATCACCTCCAAGAACCAGAGTACGAGTGTCGGGGCGCCTGCAACAGGGCCGGCATCTGGCGCTCGGGGCCGCATGGCAGGAGTATGGGGATATCACTGATCTTTGACCTTGGCTCGGGACCGAGGGGGAACGGCTATGGCGGATGAAAAGCCCACCAGCTGGTGGGCCACGCTGCCCGGTCTGCTGACGGCCGCCGCTGCGGTGATCACCGCGGTGACGGGGCTGCTGCTGGGGCTGGGGCAACTCGGGGTGTTCGACGGCGGCCGTCCCGCCGCCACGGCGGGCAGCTCCCCCGCAGCCGGCGCTTCACAGCCCGGCGTCCAGCCCCAACCAAGCGGAACCATGACCGGCGCCGGTGAGAGTGCGGGGTGGACGGTGGCCGTGCCGGCCGAGCGAAAGTACAGGTCCGCCGACGTCGAATATGAAATTCTCGATGCGCGGGTGCGCCCCGACGTCGCCGGGAAGGTGGCGCTGACGTTCACTGTCCGTTGCACCAACCACGGTCGGTATGACGTGAACTTCTGGGACTCAACGTTCAGGCTGAACGCGGGCGGCATCAACCATTCGCCCGATTCCGGCCTGAACGATCTCGTGGCGGGCGATGCGAGCAAGTCGGGCGACGTCCGCTTCACGGTACCGGCGGACACCCGCGGCGCCCTGCTGCGCATCAGGTTCGCGCAGGGCGAGGCCACAGCACAGCTGTCCATCTCGCCGCCCTGAACAGCCGGTCCCTGAACAGCCGGCGGCCCCGGTCTAGACAGCCACCACCCAGATGGCATCCGAGGCCGACGCTCCGAGGTCGATGTCCCGGTCGGGTCCATGCAGCCGGATCGTGGTCACGTCCGCATAGGGCCGGTGCTCCCTGACGGTGAGCCTGGTGTCCGGGGCGAGCCCAAGCTGGGTGAAGTAGCGCAGCATCTGCGGATCCGCGTCTGAGATCCGGGTGATGGCCACTGTGCCGCCGGCGGCCGCGGCGGAGAGCTGCGTTCCCTCCGGGAGGTGTGGCTTTCCGTCCGGGGTGGGTATGGGATCACCGTGCGGGTCCCGGGTGGGATGACCAAGTTTTCGGTCCAGGCGTCCAATCAGTTTGTCCGACACCGCGTGTTCCAGGACTTCGGCCTCATCGTGGACTTCGTCCCAGCCGTAGCCCAGTACGTCCACCAGGAACGTCTCCAGGAGCCGATGCCGGCGGACCATGGCGACGGCGTGCTCCCGGCCGGCGTCGGTCAGCTCGATGCTTCCGTACGGGGCATGGGCAACCAGTCCCTGGCGTGCCAGCTTCTTGATGCCATCTGAGACGGTGGACGGCCTGACCCCCAGCCGTTCGGCCATAACACCGACGGTTACGGGTGTGGGAGACCACTCCGTGGCTGACCAGATCAGCTTCAGGTAGTCTTGGGCGGCTGGGGACAAATCGGAGACCGGCATGCCATCCATGGTAGCAAGCCACGGGCAAATGTTAGGCGTATCGAACAATATTGTTGGAGTCTTGGATAGACCGAGATCGGTATTCCGAAAAAAGCCCTGCAGGCGTCGGCGTCGAACGGCCAGCATCCTGCTGGGTGCGGGCGTGGGGCCGTTTCCCAGGTGGCCGTCAAGCTGCTGCCCATGCTCAAGGACCGCACCGGGAAGACGTTCACGGCGCTCACCAGCGCCGGAATCATCCTGGGGCTGGCGGTGATGTTTGCCACCGGGCTTCTAGTCCAGGCCCGAGTGCTGGCCCGGATTCAGTAACGGCACGGCGAGCGCCGCGGCAGCTCAGATGCGAGTAGCGGGCCTTCTTATACTTGGTTTCGCCGTTTGTCAAATGGAGTGTTTTGCCTTCACGCCGCGAGGCGTAGTCTACGTGCATGTTCTTGCGGGGGGACTCACACGCTTGGAGGAATCATGCGCTGGATGACCCACCCCGTCCGCAGTCAAGCACGGCACTTGGCGGACCCTCCGGAGGACACTTCCGCCAAGGACCGGCACGGTCGTCGGTGGACTGCGATCGTAGGTGTTTTGCTGCTCACGGTGAGCACCGTAGTTGGCATAGCCAGCTCATCGAAGGCTGCCGAGCCAACGATCATCAGCCTCACGTTTGACGACGGCAACGGCAGCCAGCTCGCAGCCGCCCAGGTGCTCAAGGCGCACGGGCTGGTGGGCACCTTCTACATCACCACCTCCTTCATCGGTTCCTCCGGCTTTCTCACCCAGGCGAACCTGAACACCCTGGCTGCCGACGGCAACGAGATCGGCGGCCACAGCGTGACCCATCCGGACCTGACCACCCTCAGCGCCGCGGCCGCCCGCGCCGAAGTCTGCAACAGCAAGACGACGCTTGAAGGCTGGGGTTTCACTGTCAGAAACTTCGCGTATCCCTTCGCCGCAGAGAATGCGACCGCCCAGTCGGCAGTCCGCGACTGCGGCTTCGCCAGTTCACGGGGCCTGGGTGACCTGCGCTCGCCGGCCAGCTGTGCCACCTGCCCCGTCGCGGAGTCGCTGCCGCCGGGCAATCCCATGGTCGTCAAGGCTCCGGACCAGGTGGCCAGCTCGTGGACCCTCGCGGATCTGCAGGCACGGGTCACCGACGCAGAGACCACCGGCGGCTGGGTGCAGCTGACCTTCCACGAAATCGCTGTGGGTACGGACCCGTCACTTTCCATCACGCCCGCACTGTTCGAATCCTTCGTCACGTGGCTGGCCGCGCGGACGGCTAACGGGACGACGTCGGTCCGGACCGTGGCGCAGGCATTGGGCCAGTCCTCCGCTCCCCCAACGTCGCCGTCTCCCTCACCGTCCCCGTCTCCCTCGCCCTCTCCGTCGCCGACGCCGTCTATCTCGTTCGTTGACGTCCCGCCGAGCTCGGCACTCCACACAGAGGTCAGCTGGATGGCGAACCAGGGAATTGCCGGCGGTTGGTACGAAAGTGACGGTACCCGTACATTCCGTCCCGGCGTGGCCGCCAGCAGGGACATGATGGCCGCGTTCTTCTATCGGATGGCCGGGAGCCCGGCCTATACGCCGACGGGTTCCCCCTTTGCGGATGTCACGCCGGAGACCCCGTTCTACAAGGAGATCCTGTGGCTCGCGTCCCGGGGAATCACCAACGGCTGGGCTGAAGCCAACGGAACCAGGACTTTCCGCCCGACAGTGGCTGTCAACCGGGACCAGGTCGCCGCATTTGTGTACCGTTTCGCCGGCAGCCCTGCCTACACACCCACAGCACCTCCCTTTGTCGACATCTCCCAGCAAAACGCCTTCTACGCAGAGATCGCATGGCTGGCGTCAAACGGAATCTCCAACGGCTGGGCGGAACCCGACGGCACAAGGACCTTCCGGCCAGGATTGCCGGTCAACCGGGACCAGGTGGCTGCCTTCCTCTACCGCTACAACACCGCCTTCCCGGCGTAACAGCAGTCATGGCGCAGAATCCGTAAATGAGAAACTATTGTGTGGCCATCTGCCAGCTGAGCGATCAGCCGCAGGAGGACTTCGACGTCAACATGGAGCTCCTGGTCCTTGAGGGCAAGGAACTCCATGTTGCGACGTGGGACGCCGAGCCCCGGGACGGCGGCTTCGACATCCTGGTCCTCAACGACCGCGTCAGCGCCCTCGGGTTCATGGTGGTCACCGACTGGGAGTTCCTGGAAGAAAAGGCCTACGCGGTGGTGGAGCGGCGGGCCGGCGGCTGAGGACCGTCCGCCCGCGAGAGCCCGGCTGCGCGCCGCAGCCAGGGGTCCGGATCACGCGCCCACCGGTCCAGCACAACGTCCGCCCGCTCTCTCGCCTGTCCTTCCAGCCCGGCTATCAGGGGACGGACGACGTCGGCGGCCAGCGGGTCCACCAGCTCACCCAACTGCGCCTCCCGTACAAAACCCTCAATCCGGGTGAGATCGGAGTTGTTCAGCAGAGCCACCCGGGATTGCAGCAGCACAACCGCCGCCTGGCGGCGCTCGAAGACGGGGACCGACCACAGCTCAGTGCTGAGGGCCGTGATGTCATCGTGAACCAGGTCACGGTGGCGGCGCAGCATGTCGCGGATGGTTCCCCGCACCGCACCCACGGACGCGCCGTAGTACTCAAGCCCGTCGCCCAGCCGGGCCTGGGCCTCTTCCGCCCGGAGCCAGGAGCTTTCACGCTGCAGCGAGGCATCCACGAAGTCACAGGCGTCAGTCACCCGACCATTCTGTCGCATACCCGGCGAGCGCCCCGCGCGGGAGCGTGAGACACTCAGTCCCATGCGTGAACTGGTCGTCCTCGGTACTGCCTCGCAGGTTCCCACGCGGACCCGCAACCACAACGGCTACCTGCTGCGGTGGGACGGCGAGGGCTTGCTGTTCGATCCGGGCGAAGGCACCCAGCGGCAGATGATCCACGCCGGCGTCTCGGCCAGCCAGCTCACGCGGATCTGCCTCACGCACGTTCACGGGGACCACTGCTTCGGGCTTCCGGGCATCCTGTCGCGCATGGTCCTCGACGGAGTGACGCACCCGGTGCACCTGCATTACCCAGCCGCGGGCGAGGAGGTGGTCCGCGCGCTCGTGTCCCTGGCCTCCCCGGGCCTGGACCTGCGGCTGCACCCGCACTCGGGGCCGGGGCCCGTGGCACCGGGCCTGGAGGTGCGGCCGCTGCGGCACCGCATCGACACATTCGGCTATCGGCTGGTAGAGCCGGACGGACGCACCATCCTGCCGGATCAACTCGCCAGGGCAGGGATCTCCGGGCCGGACATCGCACGGCTCCAGCAGCAAGGGAACGTGGACGGGCTCCGGCTGGAGGACGTGAGCGTTCCGCGTCCCGGCCAGAGCTTCGCCTTCGTCATGGATACAGCCGAGTGCGACGGCGCCGAAGAGCTCGCCGACGGGGTGGACCTCCTGGTGGCGGAATCAACGTTCAGCAATGACGACGCCGGGCTGGCCGCCCAGTACCTGCACCTCACCGCCGGGCAGGCAGGCGCGCTGGCGTCCACCGCCGGAGCCGGGACACTGGTCCTCACCCATTTTTCGTCGCGGTACACCGATGTTCGCGTCCTGGCCGGACAGGCCGCTGCCCGCGCTGGGCGGGCCGCCGTCGTCGCGGCAGAGGATCTGGACAGGATCCCCCTGCCCAAGCGGCAGCGGAATGGCCTGTTGGCCGGCGCCGTCCCGCCGTCGTCAGTAGATGAAGATGTCGATCCAGGCGCGGTTGTGGGCATGAAGCAGGACCAGGAACAGGACGAAGTCGAAGAGCAGGTGGACGGCCACGATGTAGGACAGTGACTTTGTCTTCGTGAAAATGAGCGCCTGGAGCAGGGCGAACGGAAAGATGAAGACCGGCGCCCAGGCATGGAAGCCCAGTTCCCACAGAAAGGACGTGAACAGGACAGCCTGCAGGACGTTTGCCTGCGCCAGGGGCAGGTGCCGGCGCAGAAGCACAAAGACGGTGCAGATAAAGAACAGCTCGTCCCAGATCCCCAGCACATTCGTGCCCAGGAAGAGGCGGAAGATCCCTTCCGGGTCCGAGACCGCGGGCCAGTTGGTGTAGACCCCGGTATTGACCATGTACGCCGGCAGCAGCGCGTAGCCCATGGCAACGACGGCGGCCAGGTACCACTTCTCGGTGAGCGTCCAGGGGTGCCCGGTCATCACGGGAAACCTGACGGCATGGTCCTTGAAGGCGAACCGCGAAGCAAAGTACGGGATTCCCACGGCGAGGATCATCGCCGTACCCATAACGACCATGTGCCCGGTGCTGATATCAGTGGTGATCGGAACAAGGCTGATAGCCACGAGCCCTGCCGTGATCAGGGCCAGATCGCGCAGGAGCGCCCTGTCGATGAATCCTGCCAGTACAAGCCCCAACGCCAAAAGGCCATACCCGGCAATCCTTTGTTCCAGAACGAACAAGACGAAGCCGGAGAGCGACACAAGCGCCGAGGGAAGCAGCTTCAGCGAGATGCCGCTGCGGATCCTGATTCCGCCTGCGAGCGCACGGTTAGACATACTTGCCGAACCAGGCAAGGGTGTCGTTCCAGGCAGCGGTGGCCTGCGCCTCGTTGTAGCGTTCGCCGGTGTCGTTGTGGAACGCATGGTCGACGCCGGGATACACCTTGAGCTCATGGCGGACGTCTGTGACCGCCAGGGCGTCACGGAAGGCAGGCAACGCGCCGGTGATCCGGTCGTCAAGTTCGGCGTAGACCCCGAGGACCGCCGGCTTGATCGCGGAGAGCTTGTCCAGGTCGGGGGCGGGTCCGTAGAACGCCGACGTCGCCTTCAGTCCGGTCAGCTCCGTCGCCGCCTGCCACGTGATGCCTCCGCCGAAGCAGTAGCCCGTCATGGCAATCCGCCCGGAATCGACGAAGGGCTGCGCGTTCAGGTAATCGAACGCCGCCGAGAAGTCAGCCACGTGCCGGGATGCACCGGCCTGCGTCAGCGCTCCGGGGACGGCGTCCCGGTCCAGGCTCGCCGTTCCGCCCTCCCTGCTCAGCAGGTCGGGGGCCAGGGCCGCGTAACCAGCCTTGGCGAAGCGGCGCGCCACGTCCTGGATATGCGGGGTCAGGCCGCGGTTCTCATGGCAGACCAGCACGGCCGGTCCCGCTTCGTCGCCCTCCGGCCGGGCAAGGTAGGCGCTGATGTCGGTGCCGCCGGAGGGGAACCGCACCGTCGCGGTCACCAGACCGGCCGCTCCTTCGGGAACGGAGAGCGGGCTCTTGGCGCCGGGCACGGTGCCGGCGGAAGCGGTGCCGCCGCCCGGCGAAGGCGAGGACGGGGTGGGCATCGGGTCGGTGCTTCGTGGAAGTTCCTGCGGGGTGCAGCCAACCAGGGCCATGGCGCCCGCGGCGGCGGCCATGCTGCCGGTAATGAACGCCACCCGGCGCGTAAACGTGTATTGGCTCATGGCACCGGCACGGTAATCGTCGAAGAATTCCTCGATCAGGTACTTCTCGAACCTGCCAAGCTGGGTCATGGAGCGCCTCCTACCGGTTACCAAATATCCTCCTCCGCCCGTCCATCACGGGGCAAGGGGTCCGGTGCTACGGCGCTAGAAGGGGTTCAGCAGCCGGTCCACGAACTGCCGCGTGCGTTCCTCCCGCGGGTCACGCAGGACCGTGTCAGGGTGCCCGCGTTCGACGACGACGCCACCGTCCATGAAGATGACTTCGTCTGCGACCTGGCGGGCGAACGCCAGCTCGTGGGTGACCACCACCATGGTCCAGCCCTCATCGGCCAGCTCCTTGATGACCGTCAGGACGTCCCCCACCAGCTCCGGATCCAGGGCCGACGTGGGCTCGTCAAAAAGCAGGAGCTGCGGGCGCAGGGCCAGTGCACGCACGATGCCCACGCGCTGCTGCTGCCCGCCGGAGAGCTCGAACGGGTAGCTCTTTTCCTTGCCTTCCAGCCCGACCCGGGCCAGAAGCTCCCTGGCCGCAGCGATCGCCTCGGCTTTGGGGCGTTTTTGCACCTGCACGGGCCCCTCGATGATGTTCTCCAGGACGGTTTTGTGCGGGAAGAGGTTGTAGTGCTGGAACACCATGGCGCTGCGGTCCCGTAAGGCGGCCAGCTGCTTCTTGGACACCGGTGCGGAAAAGTCGACGGCGAGCTGCCCGACAAAGTCCACAACGCCGTCGTCGGGTATTTCCAGTCCGTTGAGGCACCGCAGGACCGTCGTTTTCCCGGACCCCGACGGCCCGATCAGGGCGACCACTTCGCCGCGGCGGACGTCGATGTCGACGGATTTCAGCACTTCATGAGTGCCGAAGGCCTTCCGCAGTTCCCTGACGGCCAGCAGCGCCGAGTCCTGGCTCTTTGGCTCAGCGTGCGTGGATTCAGTGGGCGACATAGCGGTCCAATCTCTTCTCCAGGACGGATTGGCCGCCGGCAAGGACCAGGCAGACCACCCAGTAGATGACGGCTGCCTCCAGATACAGCAGCATGAACTCCTGGCTGAAGGCCGCCACCTGCTGTGCCTGGCGGAACAGCTCGGTGACGAGGATCAGGGATGCCAGTGACGTGTCCTTGACCAGGCTGATGAAGGTGTTGGAAAGGGGCGGGACCGACACCCGGGCGGCCTGCGGCAGGATGATCCGCACCAGCGACTGACGGCGGGACATTCCGATCGTGTGCCCGGCCTCCCACTGCCCCTTGGGAACGGAAAGGATGGCCGCCCGGATCACCTCCGCTGCGTATCCGCCCACGTTCAGGGAGAAGGCGATGATGGCGCTGGGCCAGGGGCTGATGGTGACGCCGATTGAAGGCAGCCCGTAGAAAATGACGAACAACTGGACCAGGAGTGGTGTGCCGCGGATGACCGAGATGTAGATCCGCGCAATGGCAGCGAACACGGGGTTCCTGCTCAGCCGCATCAGGGCGATGAGCAGGGCCAGCAGCAGTCCCAGGCCGAACGACGCCAGGGCCAGCGGAATCGTGCCCGTGACGGCGCCCATCAGGATTGGCCCGAGTGAGCTCCACACGAGGTCCCAGTTGATAGTCATGCTCTGACGCTGCGTTCTCCGTCGGCCTCCATGCCGCTACTTCGTGACGTCAGCGTCGAAGTATTTCTGCGAAATCTTGGCAAGCGTCCCGTCGGTCTGCAGTTCACCGAGGGCGGTGTTCACTGCTTCGGCCAGGCTCGTTGATCCCTTGCGGAATGCGAAAGCGCTGAGCGACTTGTCCGTGGTTTCGGCGGCGATTTTGATCTCACCGTCCTTCGCGGTCTTTTGATAGTCCAGGTAGGTCAGTTTGTCGTTGATGGTGGCGTCAACGCGCCCCTGCTTCAGCAGTGTTACCGCCTGCGCCCATCCCTCCACGGCTTCCACGTTGGCGCCGCTCTCCTGCGCCAGCTTGTACCAGTTGCTGGTCAGGGACTGAGCGGTGGTCTTGCCCTTGAGGCTGTCGAAGGAACTGACGCTGCTGTCATCTGCCTTGGTGACAATGACGCCGGTGCTCACCGTGTACGGCTCCGAAAACTCGTATTTCGCCTTGCGTTCGTCGGTGACCGAGACCTGGTTGGCGACGACGTCGAACCTCTTAGCCTCAAGGCCGGCGAAGATCGCGTCGAACTGTGTTTCCTGGAAGGACGGTTTAACGCCGAGCTTCCCGGCGACGGCCGTGATGATCTCGACGTCATAGCCGGTCAGGTCGCCGCTTCCGTCGGCATGGAACGAGAAGGGCTTATAGGTGCCTTCCGTGCCGACCTTGAGCTCGCCTGCGCTCTTGACGTCGCTCAGCGACGTGTCCGCGCCTCCCGCCGGGGCCGAACCGGTCGGAGTTGTAGAGCCGGACCCGCAGCCGGCCAGGGCGAGTGCTGCCGCTGCAATGAGGCCGATAGCGGAAAGACGTGTGCGCTTCATGATGAACCTTCGTCCTGTAGCCGGAAGAGGCTTGCCAGCAATACCGCAGGCCGGCAATCCACTACCGACGATAGCAACATCTGCCTTTGGCGAATACAGGATGAGAATGTGCGGGACTGATGGTTCCCCGCCCCGGCTCGCTAGGATTCGACCATGGGAAAGCACGGGAAGCGGGCCAGCGCGTTCAAGGCCTCGTTAGCGGCAGCCGGGTACAACGTTCTGGACACACCACGCGAGCACGGCGTGGTGGCGGCGACCACCAAGCAGCTTTCCGACGAAATGCGGGCCTCCATCGTCGACGTCTACCGCGCACTGGGCGGTGTCAGGGACGACGCCGAGTTCACGGCCGGGGTGTGGGACTTTGCGTGTTCGGACGGGTTGTTCGTCGAGTTCGACGAGGCCCTGCACTTCAACCGCTACCGGCCGTTGACCCTTCAACTACGTGGTCATCTGAACTCCCCTGGGCGCAGCAGTACCGCAGCTACAGCGGGAACATGGAAGGAATGTGCCTGAAGGACGGGAAGTCCGGCGGCAGGTGGGCCAGCCCGTCATCGGACGCCATGTTCGGCGGCTCCGACGCGCCGGGAGTGTTTAGCGACAAGGGCTCGTCCCGGTGGAAGCAGCGCGCTCTCTACGATGCGGTGCGCGATGCCTATGCCTGGTCCACGCCGGGAGTAAACCTTGCCCGCGTCTCCATTCACGACGAGGTTGGAGGCCTCAACGTCCATTGGGCAACCAGCCACGGGCTCCTGCTGGACCCGTTGGAGCTGAGGGAATTCATCGAATCGCGCACGGCCTAGAGATCCGCAGCGCCGGATTGCCGAGCCCCTGCGACCCCACCAATTGCCAAATTCATGAAATCTGCAACTTACTTGCCGGTAAGGGTTCTGCCTCCAGTCTCCAGCGGCTAGCCTGTCATAGAGGCCGGGGGGAGGTCCCCGGCCGGAGGCTACAGAGGACCAGCGAGAATGCCAAGCACAGTGACCTTTTCGGTGACAACCATGCCCAGGAGCGGCTCAGAGGGCAGCTTCCGGGAAATCGTCCGCAACCTGCGGACGGACCAGCTGGAGGACTGCTTCCTGACGGTCTTCCACGTCGGCGACTCGTTTGCCCTCCTCAGCGGGGAAGCCATCCACAGCGCGCACACTGCCACCAACGATGCACTCCGCGCATACCTCCTCCGCCGCCTCGCGGGCAACGGCATCGGCCTGGACTTTGACGTGAGGATTGACCGCGACTCAGAGGCAGCCCGTTCCCGTTCGTAGTCCGATCCGGGCTGGGAGCGAAGCTGCGCGTTAGGCTCATCCCATGTCGCCCGAACGCTATCTTGCCGCGCTGGCCAGCTCCCTTGACACCCTAACCTCGCTCGCCCGCCAGTCCGACGACGTGCTGTCCCGTTCCGTACCGGCGTGCCCTTTGTGGTCACTCGATCAGCTGTTCGGGCATCTCGGCTCCATTGAACGCTGGGCGGCCGCCGTGGTTCTGGGCGGCAAATACGTCGAGGAGCCGGCGCCCCCGGCCGTGGGTGCCTCCTCGTGGTTTCTCGATGGCACGGGACCGTTCCTCGAGACAATGGCGGCACTTGACCCGGAGGCACCGTGCTGGAACTTCGGACCGCCGCCGCGCGCGGCCGGTTTCTGGCTTCGCCGTCAGGCGCACGAACACGCCATCCACCTCATCGATGCCAGCCAGGCTTCCGGCCGGGAGGCGCCGGACCTTGGAGCGGACTTCATGCTCGACGGCGTCGACGAGGTCCTGGCCATGTTCACCCCGCGGCAGCTGCGGCTCGGGCGGATGCAGCAGGAGGAGAAGGCCGTGTCATTCCACGTGCCCGGGGCCGGTAGCTGGACGGTGGGTCCGGGACCCGCTGCGGCATCCATCACCGCGCAACTGCCCGACATGTACCTCGGCCTCTGGGGCCGGTCAAACCTCGAAGACACTGCCGTCATTGGTGGTGACGCTTCCCTTGCCCTTCGCGTCCTGCGTGGTCCGCTGACACCGTGAGCCGACGGCTCACCTCTTACCTACTGACGTGCCGGACCTTCTTGGATAAGCTCAGGTTCTGACGGGCCTCCGGCCCAACCGCCCCGACACTTCGGCCAGGGCCGAAAGATCGCCGGGCTGAGCAGAGAGGCCAGCCATGGACTTCTTATCGGATAGAGCGCGATCCCTTGACCCGTTCCCCCATTACCGGAGGATGAGGGAGACCTCTCCTGTCTTCCATGACGAGCAATCCGGGAGTTGGCATGCCTTCCGGTATGACGACGTGCAGCGCGTGCTTTCCGAACATGCCAGGTTCTCCTCGAGGATGGGCGGTGACGAACCGTCGGAGACAGGCCAGCTGTTCGCCGCGAGTCTAGTCACCACCGATCCGCCCCGGCACCGGCAGCTGCGCTCCCTGGTGAACCAGGCATTCACGCCGAAGGCAGTGGATGCCCTTGCTCCCCGCATCTCACAACTAACGGACGAATTGCTGGACGGGATCGCTTCCACTGGAACAGCGGACCTTATCGCGGGGTTGGCGTACCCGCTGCCAGTGATCGTGATAGCAGAACTCATGGGCGTTCCCGCCGCTGACCGTGACCGTTTCAAGCAGTGGTCTGATGTCATCGTCAGCCAAACGCGGACGGGTGCAGAGAATGCCGACCACCACGCCACCAACGTTGAGATGACCGGGTACTTCCTGGACCTGATAGAACAGCGCCGAAGCCGGCCCGGGAATGACCTGATCAGCAGCCTGCTCTCCGCCGAGATTGACGGGCAGAAACTGAGCGTGGCCGAACTGCTGGGCTTCTGCAGCCTGCTGCTCGTAGCCGGGAATGAGACGACCACCAACCTGATAGGCAATGCTGTCCTGTGTTTCGCCGAAGTGCCAGGAACAATCGAACGGCTCCGCGCCGAGCCGTCGCTGCTACCGCAGGCAATAGAAGAAGTGCTGCGCTATCGTTCCCCGGTCCAGTCCATGTACCGGGTGACGGCTGCTGACACCACGTTGGGCGGCGTCCAGGTGCCGGCCGGCGTCCCGCTGGTGGCGTGGATCGGCTCAGCAAACCGCGATGAGCGGCACTTCGAGCGGCCTGACCAGTTCGATATCGACCGCGGGCCTTCCCGGCATCTCGCCTTCGGCCAGGGCATCCACTTCTGTCTCGGAGCCCCGCTAGCCAGACTGGAGGCCATGATCGCCCTGCAGGCTGTGCTGTCCCGCATGCCCGGACTGACACTCACCGCAGGGTCGCAGCTGGAGCGGATGGACAGCACCATCGTCTATGGACTCACGGAGCTCCCTGTCAGCTGGCAGGCGGGCTGAGCCGGACTGCAGAGCACAGACGGTGACCAGCTAGGACGCAGAGGGAGGAGAGGCTGTGACTGGAGGGACGAGGATGAGCGGGCCGCACTGGCGGCGGGTGATGGCGGCCCTCGCCAACCACGACACGCGGACCGCCTACGCCCACATAGTGCTCGGCGCCAAGCTCCCCGAGGAGATATCCGGGCTGAATGACCAACGGCGAAACCGGGCCATCGCCGCCCTGCTTGAGTCCGGGCTCGTCGAACGGAATGCTGCCAGCGAACTGGCGGCGCCGGAGGCGATCTTCCGGGACCTTCTCACGCAACAACCCCGGCGACAGGCGCAGACCGGATTGGCTCGCTTCATGCGCCTGGGCCGGATCGAGAGGTATCCGGCCAACATGGCGGAACGGCGGGAGCTCCTGGCGTGGATTGTCAGCGAAGCCGTTGAGCCGGGCGAACGTCTGACGGAAAAACGGGTCAATGAACGGCTCCTCAGCTATACCGATGACGTCGTGATGCTGCGCCGCTACATGATCGACTTCGGACTATTGGAACGGACCGCCTCGGGCTCGTCCTATTCCCGGCCGGAGGAAAGATAGGCGCTCGGGTGCCGCACCTCCGCCGTCGCATGCGCTCTACACTGTCTGGATGGAAGTCACGGTCAGCGAAGTGCCTGTGCATTACGCCGAGTACGGCAGCGGTACGCCGGTTCTCGCTCTGCACGGGGCTGGCGTGGATCACCGCGAAATCGCCGGCGCCCTTGAACCGATATTCTCCAACTTTCCAGGCTTTCGGCGCCTGTATCCGGACCTGCCCGGGATGGGCCGCACCCCGGCGCCCGAGACGATCACGGGCAACGATGACGTACTTGATCTCCTGCTTGGCCTTATCGACAGCATCGTTGGTGATGAACCGTTTCTTGTCATTGGCCACTCTTACGGTGGCTACTTAGCCCGGGCAATTGCCAATCTGAGACCTGATCAGGCCGTCGGGCTGGCGCTAATCTGCCCGGTTGGCGCGCATACACGTGACGTACCCACGCACGAGGTCCTTGTTTCGTCGGCTGATCTGACCGGCGATTTGGACCCGGATCTCGAGGCTACGTACCGCAGCTACTTCGTGGTTCAGACGGCTGAAACGCTGCGCCGGTTCCAGGAGTGTGTGGCTCCCTCGGGCTCGCTCGTTGACGAGTTGGGCCTGATGCGAATCTTTTCGAACTGGGAGCTGCGGAATCGGCCGGAAGCCGCGAAAGCCTATCCTCATCCAGTGCTGGTCCTTGCCGGGCGGCAGGATTCCACGGCAGGGTACACCGGCCCTGGGGAGTTGATCGAGCACTACCCGCGCGCCACCTTTGCCGTACTTGATCGCGCCGGCCACGCTCTGATGCACGAGCAACCCGGCCTCGTCCAAGCCCTTGTTGCCGAATGGCTCACGCGCGTGCGGGAGCACTCGACGACCTGACGTAATCCGCGGTGTTGCGCGACCCGCCCAGATAAGGCATGCTCCATCGACCATCGGGCGACGCGGCCACATAGCCATGGCGTGTGTGAGAGACTCGCGAAGTGGACGATGATTCCGAAGGTGCCATGCACCATATCGAACTGTGGGTGCCCGACTTCGAAAGAGCCAGGGATGAATGGGGCTGGATTCTTTCCAGCCTGGCGTACGAGACCTATCAAACCTGGACGAACGGAATCAGTTGGCGACGGGGCGGTCTTTACATCGTCGTGGAAGAATCCCCGGACCTGAGCCGCCGCGAGCACCAGCGCACCTCGGCCGGGCTGAATCACTTGGCGTTCAAGGCCGGAAACCGGCAGCGTGTGGACACGTTAGCGCGGGAGAGTTCACACCACGGTTGGAGCCAGTTGTTTGCCGACAAATACCCGCACGCAGGTGGTCGGGACCACTATGCGGCATACCTGGCCAACTCCGACGGTTTCGAGATAGAGCTTGTGGCGGCTCCCGTCCGGAGGCGGGCCTGGTTCCCGGGGTAGTTTGGATGGCAGGCAATAGCCACCACCCCTCTCATATTTCATGTACGTAATCGATAAGAGTCCCCTGATCGTAGGCCTGTCAAGAGAGACGCCTGAATAGGAGGCTCGCGTGGGGGCAACTCAGGCGCGATCGGGCAAGCTGCCGTGGGGCGCGGGCATGCCTGCGACCATTCCCGCCCACAGCAGGTCGGTTGTCGCAAGGGTCAGGTCGTCCACGGATGCTCCGTCGAGGAGGTTTCCGGCCGCTAGCAGCGCGGCTCCATGGAGGCTCACGAAGCAGACGAGCGCAAGCCTCTCGGCGTCGCCTGAGGCCAAATCTCCGGCGTCCTGGGCTTCTGCGATGAGTGCTCTGGCGATCCGCATGCCGTCTTCGCCGATGTTGCGAAGTTCTTCGCTGGCATCAGGGTGGTGCTTGGTGGAGTGCATCACGGCCAGCTGGACCGGGTGGGTGACTGCGAAGTCCACGTAGGCTCTTGCGATCAGGACAAAGCGTGAATGGTGGCCTCCGGCCGCTTCCGAGGCTCCCTTTATCCGGGCGTTCATTTCACGGAAACCGTCGAGGGCTAGACCATCGAGAAGCGCCTGTTTGTCACGGAAGTGCTTTCCGGGCGCCGCGTGGCTAACACCCAGGTCACGTGCGAGTTGCCGCAGGGAAAGTCCCTCGACGCCTGCTTCCTCGATGATTTCCGTTGCACGTGCGAGCAACGCCTCGCGGAGGTTGCCGTGATGGTAGGGCTGATCGATCATGCTTCAGTATAACCAAGATGTAGTCATTGACAACAATGGTGTCACTGCCTACTATGTTGGCATTGGCTACATAAGCAGCCATGACATAGATCGGATTCGACATGACCATGACCTTCACCGGAACGACGGCACTCATCACTGGAGCGAGCTCCGGGCTCGGTTCCGAGTTCGCCACGCGGTTTGCGGCGCGCGGGGCCAATCTTGTCCTGGTTGCACGGCGCACCGACAGGCTTGAGGATCTCGCCCGGAAGCTCCGCGACGCCCACGGCGTTTCCGTAACAACGCTGTCGAAGGACCTGAGCCGCCCGGGAGCCGGAACGGAGGTCCATGACGAGCTCACCAGCCGCGGTATCCGCATCGACACCCTGATCAACAACGCGGGCTTCGGCACGCGCGGCCCGTTGGTGGAGGAAGACCCCGCGATCATCGCCTCTGAGATCTCCCTCAACGTGGCTTCGCTCGTGGACACCACGCGGGCATTCCTCCCGGAGATGCTCTCCACGGGAAGGGGCGCACTCATCAACGTGGCCAGCACTGCAGCATTTCAGCCGGTGCCTGGGATGGCGGTTTACGGATCAACCAAGGCCTTTGTCCTGAGCTTCACGGAAGCGCTGGCACACGAGACAAAGGACTCGGGCCTTCGGGTGCTCGCACTCTGCCCGGGGGCTACCCGCACCGAGTTCTTCGACGTACTCGGAAGCCAGGCCGCAGCAGTCGGCCGGCTGCAGAGCGCCAGCCAGGTCATCGACACTGCCCTTCGCGCCCTCGACCGCCGCTCAACACCCGTAAGCGTCGTCTCCGGCTGGGGGAATCGCATGCTTGCCGGAATGGCCCAGCGCCTCCCCCGACACATCTCCCTCGCCATCGCCGGCCGAGCAGTGCAGGACTAGTCCGGCCCTGACGTCATCAGGGCGCAAGTCCTGCCTATGTATGGCCTCCAGAACGGGAAAAAAAGTGGCACCGCGCCAAGTTGCTTGTCGCGGTGCCACCAATTTTGTCAAAAGGCCATCTAGTTTTTCATCCCACACGCAGGACCCCCATGCGCACGCATAGGGTCCTGGCCGTAAGAAGGAGGAGGGAGGACTAGAAGTCCCAGTCGTCGTCCTCAGTATTGACAGCCTTGCCAATGACATAAGACGAACCCGAGCCCGAGAAGAAGTCGTGGTTCTCGTCCGCGTTCGGGGACAGGGCCGACAGGATGGCCGGGTTCACGTCGGTGACGGAAGCCGGGAACATGGCCTCGTAGCCCAGGTTCATCAGCGCCTTGTTGGCGTTGTAGTGCAGGAACTTCTTGACGTCCTCGGCCAGGCCGACGGAGTCGTAGAGGTCGTGCGTGTACTGGACTTCGTTTTCGTACAGCTCGAAGAGCAGCTCGAAGGTGTAGTCCTTGATCTCCTGGCGCTTCTCCTCGGAGACCTTCTCCAGACCCTTCTGGAACTTGTAGCCGATGTAGTAGCCGTGCACGGCCTCGTCGCGGATGATCAGGCGGATCAGGTCGGCCGTGTTCGTCAGCTTGGCCCGTGAGGACCAGTACATGGGCAGGTAGAAGCCAGAGTAGAACAGGAAGCTCTCCAGCAGCGTCGAGGCCACCTTGCGCTTCAGGGGATCGTCGCCCTGGTAGTAGTCCATGACGATCTGGGCCTTCTTCTGAAGGTTCGCGTTCTCAGTGGACCAGCGGAACGCCTCGTCGATCTCCTTGGTGGAGGCCAGCGTGGAGAAGATGGAGGAATAGCTCTTGGCGTGCACGGACTCCATGAAGGCGATGTTCGTGTACACAGCTTCTTCGTGCGGGGTGATCGCGTCCGGAATCAACGAAACGGCGCCGACGGTGCCCTGGATGGTGTCCAGCAGGGTCAGGCCGGTGAACACGCGCATGGTGAGCTGCTGCTCGTCCGGCGTCAGCGTCGCCCAGGACTGGACGTCGTTGGACAGCGGGATCTTCTCCGGCAGCCAGAAGTTGTTGACCAGGCGGTTCCAGACATCCACGTCCTTCTCATCCTGGATGCGGTTCCAGTTGATGGCTTCAACGTGGCTGAGCAGCTTGACCTTTTCGGTCATGTCATCCCCTAAAAAGTTGGGTTCTTCGTTAACTTGAGCGTACGACGGCGGGCGGGCGCCCGCCGTCGTACTCAACCGGTGGCGGTTGCTACAGCATGCAGCTGACGCAGTTGTCCACCTCTGTCCCTTCCAGCGCGAGCTGGCGGAGACGGATGTAGTAGATGGTCTTGATGCCCTTTTTCCAGGCGTAGATCTGGGCCTTGTTGATATCGCGCGTGGTGGCGGTGTCCTTGAAGAACAGAGTCAGGGACAGGCCCTGGTCCACGTGCTGGGTGGCAGCGGCGTAGGTGTCGATGACCTTCTCGTAGCCCAGCTCGTACGCGTCCTGGTAGTACTCCAGGTTGTCGTTCGTCAGGTAGGGCGCCGGGTAGTACACGCGGCCCAGCTTGCCTTCCTTGCGGATCTCGATCTTGGACGCCACCGGGTGGATCGAGGAGGTGGAGTTGTTGATGTAGGAGATCGAGCCCGTCGGCGGGACTGCCTGCAGGTTCTGGTTGTAGATGCCGTGCTCCATGACGGAAGCCTTCAGCTCGCGCCAGTCATCCTGCGTGGGGATGTGGATGTTCTTGAACAGCTCCGCAACCTTCTCGGTCTGCGGCACCCACTCCTGCTCCGTGTACTTGTCGAAGAACTCGCCCGAAGCGTACTTGGACTTCTCGAAGCCGCCGAAGGTCTGCCCGGTCTGGATGGACAGCAGGTTGGAGGCGCGGACCGCGTGGTACACGACCGAGTAGAAGTAGATGTTGGTGAAGTCCAGGCCCTCTTCGGAACCGTAGTGGACCCGCTCGCGAGCCAGGTAACCGTGCAGGTTCATCTGGCCCAGCCCGATGGCGTGGCTCTGGTCATTGCCGCGGGCAATCGACGGCACCGAGGTGATGTTGGACATGTCCGACACAGCCGAGAGGGACCGGATGGCCGTCTCGATGGTCAGGCCGAAGTCCGGCGAGTCCATGGTCTTCGCGATGTTCAGCGAGCCCAGGTTGCAGGAGATGTCCTTGCCGGTCTGGTCGTAGGACAGGTCATCGTGGTACGTGGTGGGCTGGGAGACCTGGAGGATCTCCGAGCACAGGTTGGACATGATGATCTTGCCGTCGATCGGGTTTTCCCGGTTCACGGTGTCCTCGAACATGATGTACGGGTAGCCGGATTCGAACTGGATCTCGGCGAGGGTCTGGAAGAACTCGCGGGCCTTGATCTTGGTCTTCTTGATCCGGGAGTCGTCCACCATCTCGTAGTACTTCTCGGTGACCGAGACGTCGGAGAACGGCATGCCGTAGACGCGTTCGACGTCGTACGGGGAGAACAGGTACATGTCCTCGTCGCGCTTGGCCAGCTCGAAGGTGATGTCCGGGATCACGACGCCGAGCGAGAGGGTCTTGATGCGGATCTTCTCGTCCGCGTTTTCCCGCTTGGTGTCCAGGAACCGGTAGATGTCCGGGTGGTGGGCGTGCAGGTACACGGCGCCGGCACCCTGGCGGGCACCGAGCTGGTTGGCGTAGGAGAAGCTGTCCTCGAGGAGCTTCATCACGGGGATGACGCCGGAGGACTGGTTTTCGATCTGCTTGATCGGGGCGCCGACTTCGCGGATGTTGGTCAGCGCGAACGCCACGCCGCCGCCGCGCTTGGACAGCTGCAGGGCGGAGTTGATGGAGCGGCCGATCGACTCCATGTTGTCTTCGATGCGGAGCAGGAAGCAGGAGACCAGCTCGCCGCGCTGGCGCTTGCCGGCGTTCAGGAACGTGGGCGTGGCCGGCTGGAAGCGGCCCTCGATGATCTCGTCCACCATCTGCAGGGCGAGCTGCTCGTCGCCGCGGGCCAGGTGCAGGGCCACCATGCAGACGCGGTCCTCGTAGCGCTCCAGGAAGCGATTGCCGTCGAACGTCTTCAGCGTGTAGGACGTGTAGAACTTGAAGGCGCCGAGGAAGGTCTCGAAGCGGAACTTCTTCTTGTACGCGCGCTTGTAGAGCTCGCGGATGAAGTTCATCGTGTACTGGTCGAGCGTCTCCCGCTCGTAGTACTGGTTCTTCACGAGGTAGTCGAGCTTCTCTTCCAGGTCGTGGAAGAACACGGTGTTGTTGTTGACGTGCTGCAGGAAGTACTGGTGGGCAGCCTCGCGGTCCGCCTCGAACTGGATCTCGCCGTTCGGCCCGTACAGGTTCAGCATGGCATTCAGCTCGTGGTAGCCCAGGCCCTTGTAGGCGGCAGGCAGCGCGGGCTTCTCTGCGGTCTTCTCGACGGCGGCTCCCGCGCGGGAGCCCTGACCCTCAGGCATGGTTACTTCTGTGTCTGCGACAGTAGTGTCCAAAACTTGTCCAATCCTTGATTTACCAGGCGGACGTCGTCAGGCGTCCCCATGAGTTCGAAGCGGTAGAGGTGCGGTATCTGGCATTTGAAGGCGATGATGTCGCCGGCCATGCAGAAGTTGTCCCCAAAATTTGTGTTTCCTGCGCCGATCACCCCGCGGATCAGTTTTCTGTTCTGCGGGTTGTTGAGGAACCGGATCACCTGTTTCGGCACGGAGCCTTCGCCGCCGGTTCCCCCGTAGGTGGGAACCACCAGGACGAAGGGCTCGGTGGCGACGAGCTCAGCTTCACGCTGATACAGGGGAATCCGGGCTACATCCCGGCCGAGCTTCTCAACGAAGCGCCGGGTGTTCTCGGATGCCGAGGAAAAATAGATGAGTTGGCTTTGGGTCGTGTTGACGGCCTGAGCCCCAAGGGGAGCATCGGCCAATGCCAGTGCTGCCACGGGAGTCACCTCGCCTGTGTTGTTGGTGGGAAATTTGCCCCTACGCGACGGAGGATGCGGCAGCCAGCGCCAGTTCCTCGATCTTGTCCGGACGGAATCCGGACCAGTGGTCCTGCTCGGTAACCACAACGGGAGCCTGCATGTAGCCCAGGGCCTTCAGGCGCTCGAGTGCATCCGCGTCCTGCGAGATGTCGACGCTCTGGTAGGTGATGCCCTTCTTGTCCAGCGCACGGTAGGTCGCGTTGCACTGAACACACGCCGGCTTTGTGTAAACCGTTACAGTCATGGTCCCTGTCCCCTTTGTTGAAGTCATTGCTCTTCGTAATCCGCGAGCCCTGCCCGAACTGGAATCCATGTCCGAATACTGGTCTCGCCGGCGGCTGCCCAGGCAGCCTATATGCATGTTGATGTCTGACGCAGATGCCCCGGTCAATCTGTATGTCGATACTACATGTAGTGCAAGCGCCTCGGACGAACCCCAAGATGATGTATTACAAGTATGTCATTTAATGCACCGTTAATCCACAGGCCATGGGGTGAAAAATGTCCGTGTTTCTGCTGTTTTCAAGGACGAAATCCACACCCTGTGGAGTACTTAGCCACATTTAATCCCCTGCGTGTCGCGTGGTGGACGGCGTGTCGCGGCGGTGCCGGACGCGTGTCGCGGGGCACACAAATGGGGTCCTGAACGCTTGGTCAGGACCCCCGATGTGATGAACGGAACTACATGCGCGGATGGGAGCCGGGACCGCCGGCCGCGCGCTTGGATGCTGCGTGGTCCAGGACAATCTGCTGGACGTCAAGGTAGCCCGTCTCGAAGCCGGCCCTGGAGTAGCACAGGTAGAACAGCCACATCCGCTGGAAAATCGCGTCGAACCCCATGGCCGCCACCTCGCCGGCGCGGGACATGAACCGTTCCTCCCAGAGGCGCAGGGTCTGTGCGTAGTGCTCGCCCATGGCCAGGCGTTCGCGGACCCGGAGCCCGGTCTGCTTCTCGGTGATTTCCTCGATCGCCCGGACGGACGGGATGACGCCGCCGGGGAAGATGTACTTGTGCACCCAGGTGTAGCTGGTCCGGGTGGCGATCAGGCGGTCGTGGGCGATGGTGATGGCCTGGATGGCCACCTTGCCGCCCGGAGCAAGGACGCGCTCGATCGTCTGGAAGTACGTGGCCCAGTACTCGTAGCCGACGGCCTCGATCATTTCGACAGACACGACGGCGTCGTACTCGCCTTCCACCGCCCGGTAGTCCTTGAGCTCGATGGAGACGGAGTCCGCGTAGCCGGCCTCCGCCACGCGCTGGCGGGCCAGCTCCTGCTGTTCGCTGGACAGCGTGACGGAGTAGACGGTGGCTCCGCGTGCAGCCGCCCGGAGGGCGAGTTCTCCCCAGCCGGTGCCGATTTCCAGGACCCGTGTCCCCTGCCCGACGCCGGCTTTGTCCAGCAGCCGGTCGATCTTCGCCTGCTGGGCGGCGGCGAAACCGTCCCAGGCAACGGTCCGCAGGGCGTCGCCGCTCTCCGGAAAGAGTGCGCTGGAGTACGTCATGGTGCTGTCCAGGAACGAGGCAAACAGCTCGTTGGAGAGGTCATAGTGCCGCGAGATGTTCGAGCGGGTGTTCTGCTCGGTGTTGCGTTCCCTGCGCGGCTGGCGCGGGAGGTAAAGTGCCCGCAGTTTCTGCAACGGTTCAGGCACGAGCGTCCCGACGCGGGCGGCGAAGACTTCCATTACCGCAGTGAGGTCATCGGCGTCCCAGTCTCCTGCCATGTAGGACTCCCCCAGGCCGATCAGCCCGCCGTCGCCGAGCCGGGCAGCAAAGGCTTCCGGACGGTTCATGGTCATCACCGGGTAGCTCCGGCCCGGGACGGCTGCCCTGCCAAGGACTCTCCCGTCCGGGTAGCGGACTTCGAGGGGAAGCCTCCGTACGGCGGCCTTGAAGATGGCATCGGCGGCGCGGCCGGCCACCAGCGCCTTGAGGCTCGTGGGTACCGTGGCGATGCTGGGCCACACGTCGGCGTCGATCACCGCGGGCGGCTGCGGGACGGTGTAAGGAGCTGCGCGGTCGGGGGCGAGGCCGGTCCGGGCCGGGGTGGAACCCTGGTTCGCAGGCTGTCCCGCGGCGGATCCGGTCGTTTCGGTCATTGTCACTGAACTGCCTCCTGTGAGGGGTGGTGCGGTCGTCTGATGAGGGGCAGCCGGCGCGCCCAGAGCTTGATGCCCTGCCACCGGATCTGCGCGGCTACGCGCAGCGGCGCCAGGGGAACGGCGAGCGCGGCGGCGAGGATGTTCGGGACGGAGGCCTCATGGCGTTCGCCGTCAACGGTGGCCACAAAAGGCTTGTGTCCTTCGCGCTCCAGCACGATGGATACTGCGAGCCGCTCCCCCGGTACCGGCAGCTTCATCCGGTACTGGCCTTCGACGTCGTTGAACGGGGAAACGTAAAACGCCTTGGGAACGCTGGCCCGGCCGGCGGCGTCTGTTTCGAGCAGGTAGCAGTGCCGCTCACCGTAGGTGTTGTGCACTTCGGCGACGACGCAGCGCAGGTCCCCGGCGGCGTCATGGCACCAGAACAGGCTGAGGGGGTTGAAGACGTGGCCGAACACCCTGGCGCTGGCCAGCATGGTGATCCTGCCGCCGTCGGGCTCTATCCCCCGGGTCCGCAGGAACCGTTCCACGTTGCCGCGGAGCGAGCCGTCCGGGTCTCCCAGGTGGTCCGCGACGCGGAAATCCACGAGTGGCCTGAGCGGCCAGGGCACGGACGGGAGCCGGTCGACGTCGACGTACCAGCTATAGCTGCGGTACGTGAACGCGTTGTGCAGCGGTGTGCGGCGCACATGGGCGATGGACGTGCGGTAGATGGCTGCCTGGGTATTCATCGGGCCCCTTCCGCGGCAGCGCCCTGCAGGGAGGAATGGGGCAAGCCGGGACCGGACAGTGCGGACTGCTGCTCCCAATTCCGGCCAAGCCGGGCGGCAGCTTTGACGCCGGACAGTGCGCCGTCCTCATGGAAACCCCAGCCGTGGTAGGCGCCGGCGAAGGCCAGGCGCCCGTCCCCCAGCGCCAGGATCCGCTGCTGGGCCCGCAGGGAATCGGGCGTGTACTGCGGATGTTCGTAGACCATCCTGTCCAGGACCGCGTCGTCGGAGATGAGTTCGGACTCCCCCAGGCTCACGATGTAGCGGCCGCCGTCGGCAGGTGCGAGCCGCTGCAGGCGCGTCATGTCGTAGCTGACCAGGACCTTGTCCGGCCGCGCGTCACAGGACGGCAGCCGGTAGTTCCAGGAGGCCCTGGCATTGCTGCTGGACGGCAGGACGGCCTCGTCGCGGTGGAAGACCGTCTGGTTGACCGAGTAGGGCATGTTGCCCAGGGCGTCCTTCTCCGCCGGCGACGCGTCGGTGAGCAAGCGCAGCGCCTGCCCGGGATGCGTGGCGATCACGACGGCGTCGAAGCTTTCCCTGCCCTGCGGGGTGGTGAGTTCGATCCCCTCCGCGTGGCGGCGCACGGAGGTGACCGGGCTGGCGAGCCGGACGTCCGGCAAGATGGCGGCCACCTTGTCCACGTAGGTACGGGATCCGCCGGTCACGGTCCGCCATTGCGGCGAGCCCGTGACACCCAGGAGGCCGTGGTGGGCCAGGAAGGTGAAGAGATAGCGTGCCGGGTAGGCCAGTGCGGTGGCAGGATCGCACGACCACACGGCGCTGACCACGGGGGTCATGAAGTGCGAAACGAAGTAGCGGCTGAACTTCTCCCGGGCCAGGAAGTCTGCCAATGTCATGCCGTCCTGGCCGGCATCCGCGGCGGCTGATTGTTCCCCGGCCAGCAGGGCGCGGGCACGGCGGTGGAACCGCGTCACCTCCAGCAGCATCAGCAGGTACCGTCCGCGCAGCAGGGTGGAGGGCCCGGGGATGATGCCGCGCCCTTTGGCACGGGCCCCGGCGTATTCAAGCCCGCACCCGTCACAGCGGACGGACATGCTCATCTCGGAGTCCTGCGTCTCGACCCCCAGCTCCGCGAAGAGCCGCAGCAGCGTGGGGTACGTGCGTTCATTGTGCACGATGAAGCCGGTGTCCACGCCGAGGGCCGGTCCGTCCGCCTGCATCACCTCGTGGGTATGGGCATGTCCGCCCAGCCGGGACTCCGCCTCGAAAAGGGTCACGTCGTCCCGCTGGTTCAGGACATAGGCTGCGGTCAGTCCCGCCACGCCGCTGCCAATCACGGCTACCCGCCGGCCGTCCGGAATCGTTGCTGCATGCGACACTGATCTGCTCCTGTGGGCTTGGCCTGAATCATCCCGATGATGGATCGTCTTATGGGCAATTCGTCACCGACAGGTGCCCGGATGACTATTAATTCCAGCCGGGTGCTTTGACGCGGTTCTCAGCCACGGATGCAGCCCCCCCCCCCCGGACGGCGACATTCCGGGGCCGCGGGCCGGTATGCCACAATGAAGCGGGATTTCCGAAGGCGAAGGGCAACCATTGATTAACCCTGTTCATTTGCGGACGCTGGTGGAGGTCACCCGGCTGGGTTCATTCGCGGCCGCAGCCAACCGGCTCGGCTACACGGCCTCCGCCGTCTCCCAGCAGATGTCCGCCCTGGAGCGGGACACCGGCGTGGATCTCTTCCAGCGCTCGGCCAGAAGCATTCACCCCACAGAAGCCGCCCTGGTGATGACCCGGCATGCCGCCAAGGTCCTGACGGACATCGAGGCCCTCATGGCGGCTGCCGCCAGGACCCACGACGCCACCAGCCAGGAACTCAGGCTGGGCATCTTCCCCAGCCTCGCCACCTACGTCCTGCCGCTGATCCTGCGGAACCCGGCATGGAAGAAGCTCGGCATCGACCTCCGGGTTTCCGTGGCCGAGCCCGCGCAAACCATCCAGGGGCTGCGCACCGGCGGCGAACTCGATGTAGCCCTGGTCTACCAGGTGGGCCAGTCCGGCCTGGCGTGGCCGCATACGCTGAACCGGCAGTGGATCGGCGACGACGACTTCCGCGTGGTGCTTCCCGCGGCCTGGGGTTTCCGCACCGACGCCAAGGTGGCGGCGGACCATCTGTCCGACATGCCCTGGATTGTCCACCACCCGGGCACCAGCGACGCGACGGTGATTGAACGGCTGTTCGCCAGCTGCAACCTGCACCCCCGGGTCGTCGCCTACAGTGATGACTTCCACGCGAGCCTCGAAATGACCGCCGCGGGCCTTGGCGCCGCGCTCGTCCCTGAACTTGCCCTGCGGCACCGGCCCGCCGGAGTGGTGGTCCTTGACGTTCCGGAGATCAGGCTGGCCAGGAACGTCTTTGCCCTGCTGATCAATGACAAGCAGACGGCCAGGGTCCAGCTCTTCGTCGAACTCCTGGCCGATACCCTGCACGGCCTGGGTGCCAGCCGAAAGGATTAGCGGCGCCGGGAGCGGCCGGCAGAGGACAGCAGGGCGGTAACCAGCCGGTCCTTTGCCGTGCCGTACGGTGGATAGGCCAGCCCGATGGTGTCGGGCCACATCGGTTTGTCCAGGCTGGCCCGCTCGTGCGAGAACGTCCGCACGGAATGCTCACCGTGGTATGCGCCCATGCCGCTGCCGCCGACCCCGCCGAACGGGAGCCCCGGGACCGCGGCGTGCGCCGCCGGCGCCCCGTAGGCAAGGGCACCGGACGACGTATTCTCCGCGAAGGACCCGCGGACCTTGTCATCGGGGCTGAAGACGTACACCGCGAGCGGCTTGGGACCGGCGTTGATCATGCGTATGGCCTCGTCCCTTCCGGTGACGGGAACCAACGGCAGCAGCGGGCCGAAGATTTCCTCGCCCAGGACAGCATCGCCGGGTTCGGGCCGCAGCAGGGTCGGCGCAAAGTACCGGCCGCCCCGGTCCCGCTGGCCGCCGTGGACCACCGTACTTCCGTCAGCCAGCTCCGCGAGCCGTGCGAAGTGCCGGTCGTCGATGATCCGGCCATAAGAGGAGCTGGCCGACGGGTCCGTTCCGAACATTGCGGTGATGGCCCGGACCAGCTGCGGCTCGAGGGCGTCCAGCACCCCGGGAGTGGCCAGCACATAGTCGGGCGCCACACACGTCTGCCCTGCGTTCACGAACCGGCCCCAGGCGATGCGCCTGGCCGTGGTCGCCAGGTCAGCAGTGCCGTCGACGTAGGCCGGGCACCGGCCTCCCAGTTCCAGGGTCACCGGCGTCAGGTGTTCGGCCGCAGCCCGCATGACCACGCGGGCGGCGTTTTGCCCGCCCGTGAAGAAAATGTGGTCGAAACGTTCCGCCAGCAGGGCCGTGGTTTCAGGGATGCCGCCGGTCACCACCGCTGCGGCGCCGCCCAGGTACTCGGGCACCCACCGGGCCAGGGCGTCCGACGTGGCCGGGGCATGCTCGCTCGGCTTCAGGACCACGGTGTTGCCGGCGGCAATGGCTCCGGCGAGCGGTGCGAGGGCCAGCTGCACCGGATAGTTCCAGGGTCCGATCACCAGCACCACCCCGAGCGGAGTCAGCTCGGTCCAGGCCCTGGCCGGCCGCACGGCGAGCGGCACGCCGACCCGGCGGGGCCGCAGCCACGCCGCCAGGTGCCGTTCCAGGTGGGCCGCCTCGGCGGTGACGAATCCAATTTCGGTCAGCTGCGATTCGCTCCGGTGCTTGCCCAGGTCGCTGAGCAGGGCGCCGGCAAAATCCCCACCGCGCTCGGTCAGCATCCTGCGCAGATTGCCCAGCTGTTCGAGGCGCCAAGCCAGCGGACGGGTCGCCCCGCTGTCGAAAAGCTCGCGGGATCGGGCGACGGCGGCGGCAGCAGTGTGCATCCGATCAATGTACCTGCGCGGGGACCGGCCCGGGTCCCGTCCCAGATAAAAAATCCCCGATGCTGGAATGGACTGCCCGAGAGGACTATGTTGAAGATATGAACAAGGTACTCAGCCGCCACTTTGGAGAGATCGAGCTCAACCACGGCCGGGACCATAACATCGCCGCCAAACATGAACTGGCGGGCCGGCCGGTTGAACTGGACCTGAACATCAACGCGCATGACCACTTCGACGAGGCGGCAATGCACAAGGTGGACTACAGGTTGCGGTACCTGCCAGAGCTCGTGGACCAGGTGCGGGACATGATTGCCGAGGAGCTGGACCAGGAGGGCACCAGCCCCCAGGAGTACCGCCACTTCCACTGCAATGCCATCAAGGACGAGCACCTCAAGAAGGTATTCGGCGTGGAGGACAGGAGCCAGCTGACGAATGCCGTGTTCCTGAAGGCCCTGAAGCTTGGCCACGTGGGAATCTACCCCGGCCAGCCCGAACGCTATTTCGTCCTGGACTTCACTCTGGGCGAGCACTTCACCGACGAGGTGCTGGTGGCGTCCGCCGACGAGGACGGCGTGGTGGACGACGAAATCGTCTGGGAGTCCTGAATCGACTGCTCCGTAACGGCCCTTATGACCGCTGAAAACGGCGTTTTCTCAGCAATCGTTTGTTAAAGCCCGACGGCGGCCGGTCACCTGAGGTGACCGGCCGCCGTCGTACTTTTGTGCGGTGCTGTTACTTGGCTGCTTCGAGCAGTTCGGCGCGGACCGTCTTGGTGGCCGCGACGAGGTTACGCAGGGACTCTTCGGTCTCGGCGTAGCCGCGGGTCTTCAGGCCGCAGTCCGGGTTGACCCAGAGCTGGCGGGACGGAACGTGCTTCACAGCGGTGCTGAGCAGCTCGGTGACTTCCTGCTCACCCGGGACGCGCGGCGAGTGGATGTCGTAGACGCCCGGGCCAACGCCGCGGCCGAAGCCGTGGGACTCGAGGTCGTGGACAACCTCCATGCGTGAACGTGCGGCCTCGATGGAGGTGACGTCCGCGTCCAGACCGTCGATGGCGTCGATGATGGCGCCGAACTCGGAGTAGCACAGGTGGGTGTGGATCTGGGTGGCGTCGGCAGCACCGGCGGTGGCCAGGCGGAACGAGTTCACGGACCAGTCCAGGTAGGAGGCCTGGTCGGCCTTGCGCAGGGGAAGGAGTTCGCGCAGGGCGGGCTCGTCCACCTGGATGACCTTGATGCCGGCGGCTTCGAGGTCGGCGATTTCGTCGCGGAGGGCCAGGCCCACCTGGTTGGCGGTCTCGCCCAGCGGCTGGTCGTCGCGGACGAAGGACCAGGCCAGGATGGTGACCGGACCGGTGAGCATGCCCTTCATCGGCTTGCTGGTCAGCGACTGGGCGTATTCGGCCCAGGCCACCGTGATGGGGGCGCTGCGGGTGACGTCGCCCCAGAGGATGGACGGGCGGGTGCAGCGTGAGCCGTAGGACTGGACCCACCCGTGGACCGTGACGTCGAAGCCTTCGAGGTTCTCGGCGAAGTACTGGACCATGTCGTTGCGCTCGGGCTCGCCGTGCACCAGGACGTCGTAGCCGAGCTCTTCCTGCAGCTCCACAACGCGCTTGATCTCGTCCTTCATAAGCTGCTCGTACTGCTCGTTGGTGAGGTCGCCCTTGTTGTTGCGGGCACGGGCCGAACGGATTTCGGAGGTCTGCGGGAAGGAGCCGATGGTGGTGGTGGGCAGCGGCGGCAGGTGCAGGGCCTCTTCCTGGGCGGCTTCGCGGACCGAGTAATCGGAGCGGTTGAAGTCGGCCGGGGTCAGGGCCGCGGTGCGGGCACGCACGTCGGCGCGCTGGACGCCCTCGGCTGCGGCCCGGTTGGCGATGATGCGGGTGGCTTCATCGATGGCCGGCTGTACGGCGGCAGCGTCGGTGAGCAGGCCGGCGAGGGTGACAACCTCAACGGCCTTCTGGTCGGCGAAGGCCAGCCAGCTGCGGAGCTGCTCGGACAGCTGCGCCTCTTCCGCGACGTCGTGCGGGACGTGCTGGGTGGAGGTGGAAGTGCTGATGGCCAGCTTGGCCACGGACTTCTTCAGTTCGGCGATCTTGTCCGTCGAGGCCTGCAGGTCGTTGCGCCAGATGTTGTGGCCGTCCACGACGCCGGCAACCAGGGTCTTGCTGCCCAGTGCGGCGAGTGCCGCAGCGGAGGGGACGGCGCCTTTGAAGACGTCGATGTGCAGGGCGTCGATGTTGGTGGCCGCAAGGGTGCCGAGC
The DNA here is from genome assembly GCF_040683875.1 of Arthrobacter sp. NPDC093128. Taxonomy (NCBI): domain Bacteria; kingdom Bacillati; phylum Actinomycetota; class Actinomycetes; order Micrococcales; family Micrococcaceae; genus Arthrobacter; species Arthrobacter sp. NPDC093128. The sequence goes on along the minus strand of NZ_JBFBEY010000015.1, from coordinate 104,819 downwards.
TGGCCGTTCAGTGCGCCGTACGGGGTGGAAACGAACAGCTGCGGGCGCTGCGCTGCCGAGGACAGTACCTCGTAGGAGCGTGCCACTGCGGCCTGGATCTCTTCGGCGGAGGTGTCCTGGTCAACCACCAGGGCGGGCTCGTCCAGCTGGACCCAGCTGGCACCGGCGGCGGCGAGCTTTTCCAGCAGCGCGGTGTAGACCGGCAGGACGTCCTCGAGGCGGGACAGCGGGCTGAAGCCGGCCGGGGCGTCGTCGGAAGCCTTGCTCAGGAGCAGGAAGGTGACCGGGCCGACGATGTACGGGCGGGTCTCCACACCGTTGGCGAGGGCGTATTCGAATTCTTCAACGATGCGGTTGGACGCCAGCGTGAACTTGGTTTCCGGGCCGATTTCCGGCACCAGGTAGTGGTAGTTGGTGTCGAACCACTTGGTCATTTCCAGCGGCTGCTGGTCCTTGTTGCCGCGGGCCAGGGTGAAGTAGCCGTCGATGTCCAGCTGTCCCTCAGCGTTGAGGAGGTTGCCGAAACGGGCCGGCACGGCGCCGAGGTGGGCGGCGGCGTCGAGCACCTGGTCGTAGAAGGAGAAGGTGCCGGGTACGGCTGCGGCTTCGGTGAGGCCCAGGCCCTGCAGGCGCTTGGCGGTGCCCAGCTGGATTTCCTTGGCGGCGGCGTCAAGGGCGGCGGCGTCGATCTTGCCGGCCCAGTAGGCTTCGACGGCCTTCTTCAGTTCGCGGCGGCGGCCGATGCGCGGGTAGCCCAGGATCGAGGCGGACGGGAACGGAGTGGCCACGGCCGGGGTGTTCTGCTCAGTCATGTGAAATTCCTTGGATGTGTTGGTGAAAATCAGGGGTGTTCGGTGCTGCAGGTGCTGCCTGCTTGGTGCTACCTGCGTGGTGCTTAGGGGTCGGGCGGGGGTGGCGCTCAGCTCGCCATTTCCTGGTGGCGGCGGGCAATGGCACTGAGCCTGCTCGCCGGACGGGCGGGCCGCGGCAGTGCCAGTTTGTCCAGGACTTCCAGCGCGCACGCATGTTCGTTGAAGGTGTACAGGTGGATTCCCGGTGCTCCGGCGTCAAGGGCGGCGTTGGCCAGGTCCACCGTGGCGCGGACGCCGATCAGCCGGCGTTCGGCGTCGCTGTCCGCGGCGGCCAGCCGTGCCATCAGTTCCGGCGCGGGTTCGACGCCGGTGAGCTCACCCAGACGGGTCAGCCGGCGCACGCTGGTCAGTGGCATGACGCCCGGGATGATGGGAATCGTGACCCCCGCCCGGCGTGCCCTCGTGATGAGGTCGGCGTACTGCTCGGTCTGGAAAAACACCTGGGTGATGGCGAAGTCGGCACCGGAGCGCTGCTTGGCCAGCAGCACCTCGACGTCGTGGGCCTCAGTGGGTGATTCCGGATGCCGGGTGGGGTACGCCGCCACGCCAACCGCCACTTTGCCGGCGCACAGCAGGGCCGAACGGCGCTGCTCCACGCGGCGGATCAGTTCGATGAGGTCCTGGGCGTAGCGCAGGGAGCCGACGACCGGGGTCCCGCCGTCCTTGGGCTGGTCACCGCGAAGCGCCAGGATGCCCCGGACGCCGACGTCGAGCAGTTCACCGATGATTTCGGACAGCTCCTGGGGCGTGTTGCCCACGCAGGTCAGGTGTGCCAGCGGGCGGAGCGTCGTCTCCAGCAGGAGCCGGTTGATGAGTTCGACGGCGGTGTCCCGGTTGGAGCCGCTGGCGCCGTAGGTCACGGATACATAGTCCGGATCCGTGGATTCCAGCTCGCGGATGGTGGTCCAGAGCGACTCGGCGGCAGCCGGGGAACGCGGCGGGAACAGCTCATAGGAGAGCGCCACCGGAGCAGTGTCGGAGAGATTCGGGTGTGTGTCAATAAGGCTAGGTGGAGACATTTGCGTCCTTGGCTTTGAGCCATTGGCGGCAGCTGCGCCTCAGTCCATGGGACCTCGGAATTGCCGAACCGTCAATGAATTTGAGTTTGGGGAACACGGGATGAACTTCGGCAGGGCGCAGCCGCGACTGTTACGCCTGATAAGAAGTTCTCCGTGAGCAAATGTCAGGCCCACATGGGGGCACCCACACCCTCCTGGCGGCCGCTGGGCGGCGCATCCAATGCGGAGGATCGCTGACACGTTACGTCGGTAACTTGTATATGACTCTAAGGCCCGCCTCCGGAGCGTTCAAGCTGGCCGCCGAATTAAGACGCACCTTTACGCCCTGTTGCGTCACGGCACAGAACATTGTTCGCTCAAAAGCCCCGAATCGACCGGCGCCCGGAATCCACCGGCGGACTGCCCACGGCTCCGGGCCCGCCGCGTTCCCTGCTACCAGGGTTTTTCGGCACCGGTGTCGGAGTCGGCGCCGTTCAGGTATTCGTCCCTTTGCCTGCCGTCGTTCCGCTCCCGCTGCGCGGACTTGGCGGACTCCCCGAGCTTGTCCAGCTGGCTCTGCTGCGGCTCGGGGTCGGGTTGCGGCTGCTCATCGGCACCGTCCCCGGGTTTCGCCGCCGGGCTTCCGAGCTTGTCCGCTTTGGCCTGCAGCCGCTCTTCGGCTTCCCGCAGGCGGTCGCCTTCCCCGTCAGCACCGTTGGCGTTGCCCTGGCTTCCTTCCGGGCTAAAGCACCCGGGCGGGGCTGCCTTGACCACGGCCAGGCCGTCGTCATAAAGTTTCGCGGCTTCCGCGCCGGCATCGGCCGGCCCGGCTGCCTTCGCGGTACGGTCCGCCAGCCGTTCGATGCTGAGGACCAGGTTGACGCGCACCTTGCACTCGTCGGCCGGTGTGGCGTCGGCGAGCGATGCCTCGAAAAGGGTGCGGGCGCCGGCATAGTCCCCGCTCAGCACCAGGGCATCGCCGGCGGCAAAGGGCGCCTTGTGCCGTTCCACGAAATTCGCGATTCCCAGCCCGGAGGCCGCCGAAGCAACGGAAGCCTGGTCGCCGCTGCCGAATGCCCCCGCAGCCTGGCCGCCCAGGTAGCCGACGCTCAGCAGCTTGACGGCGAGCGCCGCGGCAAGCAGCACGGGCACAGCGGATGCAAGCAGCAGGCGGCGCCGGATGTGTCTTCCCTGATCTGGCGTTCGTGGAATTGGTGTGGTTGGCGGGAACTGATCGCTGTTCATGGGCGGACCTCCTTTTCCGCCGGCCTGAGCTGCCTCAGCTGGCGAAGCACCCTAAGGCTCTCCCACAGGGCAAGGACGAACGCGGCCAGCGCCGGCGCCCAGTAGAGTTCCACCCGGCCCTCGAGGGACTCCGACGTTTCCTTCAGTGCCCCGGGCCTGGCCGCCTGCATCATCGGGGCCACTGCATCCCCTGCCGCGCGGTGCACGTACGGCACACCGAGCTGCGCTGCGATCCCCCTCAGCATGTCCTCGTCGATTCGGGAGACGGCGTCCCCGGAGCTTCCGCCGCTGCGGTCCTGGATGTAGTCGGTGCCCGCGGTCGATGAATAGTTGGCCTTCTCCTTCATCCGGCCGCCCTCCGCGGTACCGTAACCGAGTACCGCGCCGCCGTTCACCAGCGAGGCATCCACGCGCATCGGCTCCGGTGCCTTGCCGCTGGTCTGCTCGCCGTCGCCAAGGTAGTACACGATCCGGGCCCGCTCAGGGTGGCTGTCCCGTGCTGCCTGCAGCCGTTCGTTGAGCAGAGTCCGGGCAACCGTCACGCTGCTGCCCGTGGAATATACGGTGACCTGGGGCTCCAGGACACCGGTCAGGGTGTCGAGGGCGGAGGCGTCCGTGGTGAGCGGCATCCGGACGACGGCCCGGGAGTCGAACGTGATCATGGAGAACCTGGCTCCGGCGAGCTCACCGGCTATGGCCATGATGTCCTTCCGGACGCCGTCGAGCCTGGGGCTGCCGTTTCCGTAGTCCTCGGCTGCGATGCTGCTGGTGGTGTCCACGACAAAAAAGACATTTAAGTCGGTTGCGGCAGCCCGGACACTCCCGCCGGGTACACCGGGCCGGAGGGCGGCCAACAAAAGCAGAACCACGAGTCCCGCCGGCAGCAACGCACCGCGGAGTCCCGCGCGGCCGGGCCGGCTTCGGACGGCCGTCCATGCCAGGACAACGACGGCGGCGAGAATCACCGGAACCATGACCCACCAGGGCCAGATTGGCTGAAAGGTCATGGCCTCAGCCTCCAGGACGCGCCGGCCAGCACCAGGCCGGACACCAAGGCGATTCCCAGCGGGATCTCGGCGCGGTCCGCCACGGCGGCCTGCGGGGCGCCCTTGAACGCGGTGGCCTCCGTCGCCTGGACCTTGCGGATGATGTCCTGGACCGCTTCCGGGCTGTCCAGCGGGTAGTACGCCCCGCCCGTCCCTTCCGCTGCCGTCCGCAACTGGGCGCCGGGCTGGGCCGGGTCCGTCCCATAGTCAAAGTCTCCGGGGTTGAGGGCGTACATGCGGACGTCCTTCTTCTTGGCCAGCGCCGCCGCTTCCTCGAGGGTGAAGATGGGATCACCCGAGACGAAGTTGTCGGTGGCCAGGATGACCGAACGCGACCGTTCCTGTGCCCCGCCGGCTCCGGCCTGCCCACCCTCATCGGCCGCCGGGAAGCCCTGCACGCACGAAGCCAGCCCGTCACCGATCAGCGAGGACCCCGCGCCGTTCCAGGTGCCGTCCAGGAAACCGGCGCTTCCGGGTGCCCCGTCGAACGCTTCCTTGGCAACCTGAAGCTGTTCCTGCACGAAGTCATAGTCATCAGTCAGTGGGAACACCTGCACCGCGCTGCTGTCGAAGACGGTCAGGCCCAGCCGTTCGCCGTCGAATCCCTGTGCCAGCCGGGCGAAGACTTCCACCACTGCCGCGTCGGCGCTGCTCATGGATCCCGACGCGTCCAGGCACAGGATGATGTCGCGGTTGCGCTGCTCGGGGCTGACCGTGCTTCGCTCGGCCGGCCGTGCCGCTGAAACCACTGCCGCTGCCATCAGCACTCCCCCGGCGACTGCGGCAACAGTGAGCCAGCGTCGGTGGCGCCGCAAAGCGGCCTGGTACTCCGGCAGTTCTGTGAGCCGGTGGCTGTGGGCCACGGGCAGCCGGAGGGAACCGTGGCTGCGGTCCCGTTTCCGGGCCATCCAGTACGTCCCCACGGCAATGATGAGGGCCGCCGGGATCATCCACCAGAAAATCAGTTCCATGTCCGGACAACCTCCCGGGCCGTTTCCGCCGCTGCCGCGACAGAGTCGCGGGGTTCAGAGTCGCGGGGTTGAGTATCCCGGGGCTCTGGGCCGAATTCCGCCGGATAAAGGCTGCCGATGGCCACCGCGGCTGCCGGAATGCCCTGCCGGTTGAGTTCCGCCAGGGTCATCCGCGGAGCGTCGATCCCGGCAATGTCGCGGACAAAGCTCCGGATGAGCAGGCTCAGCTCCTGGTGGGAGGCGCGCGCGGACACCCGGCCGGCTGCCGCGTCAACGGCCACGGCATCGATGCGGCGCAGGTAGTCGCGCTTGAGGCCGGACGGATCCGACGGCGGCCCGGAGGGTGGGGCGGGCACCGTACCCGACCGTTGCCGGGTGCTCAGGACGACGAAGGCAACCCAGGCTGCTACGAGGAACAGCAGGCCCAGGCCGGCCCACGTCAACCACGCGCTGTACATCAGCGGGGCATAGAAACCGGAATCATTTTCCACGGCGGTGCCGTTCCAGCAAGGTGAACACGGCTGGCATCACATCATGGCTGCTGCCCGCGTGGACGTGGGCAATGCCCAGCCGGCGCAGCACGGCTTCCCGGGCCGCATCGCGCCGTTCCTGCGCCGCCGTGTACGCACGGATGACAGCCTCCCCGGCCGCCAGCCTGCCGGGGAGGAGGCGGGAGTCCGCCACGTCGTAGCGGTCGGCGGGTTGGGTGGCGGCCGCCTGTATCCCGCCGGCCTGTAACCTGCCCGGGCCGGCTGCGGCCAGCTGCGCGTCCCGCACCGTCAGCCAAAGGACCTCGTGTTGGGCCCGGAGCCGGCGAAGCAGCCGCTCCATGGCGGCATCGGGAACCATTTCGTCGGCCACAACAAAGAGCAGCATGCGCTGCCCGTAGTTGCGTGCCACATAGGACAGCTGTTCGCCGATGCTGCTGCGGGGCGATGCCAGCCCCGTGTCGCCGTCGACGGCGCGCAGTAGCCTTTCGAGGTGGGCTTCGCCGGCCTTTGCGGGCAAGGACCGGGAGCCCTCAGCGTCACCGCAGACCAGGCCCACGACGTCGCCGTGGCGCTGGGCAAGGTAGCCCACCACGCCCAGGGCCATCACGGCAATGTCCTTCTTCTCCTCGCCGCCGAGCGCGGAGGCGGCCATGTTGCGGCCGGTATCCGTGACCAGCAGCAGGGTCTGCCGCCGCACGGCAACATAACGCTTGATGAGCGGGGAGCCGTGCCGGGCTGACGCTTTCCAGTCGATGTCGCGGACTTCGTCTCCGGGGATGTAGGCCCGGAGGTCGTCAAAGTCCAGGCTGCGGCCTTTGAAGACGGAACCGTATTCGCCGTCGAGCATTCCCCGGGCCTTGCGGTGGGCGAAAATCGACATCTTCGATTTCACCCGGGTCAGGAGGCTGGACATAGGGGCGCGCTCAGGGGGTCTGGACGGACGCCACGATGGCATCGATGACGGTCTCGACGGGAACCTGCTCCGCCACCGCCTCGAAGCCAAGGATGATCCTGTGCCGGAGCACGCGGTGGGCCAGTGACTTCACGTCCTCGGGGATCACGTGGTCGCGCCCGTTCAGGAGGGCGACTGCGCGGGCGGCCTGGCTGAAGGCAATACTGGCGCGGGGGCTGGCACCGAATTCGATGAAACCAGCCAGGCGGGCGTCGATGTACTGGGCGGCGTTGCGGGTGACGAACACGAGCCCCACGATGTACCTGACAATCGCCGGGTCGATGTAGACGCGTTTGACCAGTTCCTGCACTTCCGAGACCGCGTCAAGCGACGCGGCGGCGGCAGGGCGCTGTTCGTCGGTGAAGACGCCGGAATCGATCCTGCGGATAATTTCGGCCTCTTCGGCCGGTGTGGGGTAGTCCAGGACGTCTTTGAGCATAAAGCGGTCCATCTGGGCCTCGGGAAGCAGGTAGGTTCCCTCCTGCTCGATGGGGTTCTGGGTGGCCAGCACCAGGAACGGCGTCGGCAGGCGGTGCACAACTCCCCCGATGGACGTCTGCCGCTCCTGCATCGCTTCGAGCATGGCGCTCTGCGTTTTGGCGCTGGAGCGGTTGATCTCGTCCAGGAGCACGATGTTGGCATGGACCGGACCCAGCTGGGTGACGAATGTCCCCTTGGCCGCGTCGTAGATCTGCGTGCCGACGATGTCGCTGGGCAACAGGTCCGGGGTGCATTGGATCCTGCGGAACTCTGCGCTGACGGCGTCCGCCACGGTCTGCGCGGCGGTGGTCTTCGCCAGCCCGGGGACGCTTTCCAGCAGGATATGGCCGCCCGTCATGAGCCCCACCAGCAGTGATTCACGGAGCCTGGCCTGCCCCACGACCTTCGCGTCAAAGCTGCGCGAGATGTTGGCCATGACCTGCTGTGCCCGGGCCAGTTCCGCCGCTTCGATCCGGACGGCGGCCGTAGTCTGAAGCACTGAAGAGTCCCCCTGGTTGCTGTTCATGACCGGCGGCTGCTGCTGCCAGGTTGCCGGCGGTCGCAATCGCCCGCCACCGGCCATACTATCCAAGCCGTGGCATCCAGTTTCCACAATGGGGAGCCCTCCCCATGCGGGCCCGGCGGTACTATCCTGATGGGATGATCCAGCTTCCAGCCAGTTACCAGGAGTATCTCGCCGGCAAGAGCGAGAGTTTCATCAACACCGTCCGGCCGATCCTCATGCAATCCGCAGCGGAAAAGTCGCACGGCGTCCGGGTCCTCAACCTCCCCCACGGCCACCAGGCTCATCTGGACGACACGGTACCGTACGGGACCGTGATCGAAGACATCGACTGACGGGCAGGCTCAGCCCTTCATCGCCCCGGACAGCGCAAACGATCCGCTGGCCCCGCGAGCCACCAGTACGTAGAGGACCAGGACGGGTACCGAATAGAGGATGGAAAATGCGGCCAGCTGGCCGTAGGCGATCGCGCCGTGCTGTCCGAAGAAGCTGAAGATCGAAACGGACGCGGGTTGCTTCGACGGGGACAGCAGCAGCACGAAGGGCACAAAGAAGTTGCCCCAGGTCTGGATGAAAACAAAGATGAACACCACCCCCAGGCCCTGGCGCATGAGCGGCAGCACCACTGTGCGCAGCGCCGTGAGCCCGGACGCGCCGTCCACCCAGGCGGCTTCCTCCAGCGAAACAGGCACCGTATCCATGAAATTCTTGGTCATCCAGATGGCCATGGGCAGGGCGGTTGCCGCCATGAAGAAAACCGTGGCCGGCATGGAATCCAGCAGCCGCAGCTGGACGAACAGGCCATAGACCGGCACCATGATGGCCGTCACCGGCAGGCAGGTGCCGCACAGGATTGAATACAGGAACGGCCGGTTGAACCTGGACTCGAACCGGGAAAGCGGGTACGCCGCCAGCACGGCCGCCACCAGGGTAACCGTTGCCGTCCCGCCGGAGAGCAGCAGGCTGTTCCAGAGGGGCCTGATCAGAAGCTCCGGAGTGAGCACGGCCGCAAAGTTGGTGAGCGACGCACTGGCCGGCAGCTGTGTCTCGTACCCGGCTTTGGTGTCCAGCGAGGCGAAAACCAGCCACAGCAACGGCAGCACGAAGCAGGCACCGATCAGCAGCAGGGCAGCGTCTGCAGGCGTGCGGGCGGAGCGCTGCCCCGGCGAGGGCACGCCGCCGCGCGTTGCCCGCCGGGCGGCCCGTTCCGCCGTCGTCATCGCCTGTCCCCCTTGAGCATCCGGACGTAGGCGATCCCGAACACCAGGCCAAGGACAATGAGCACCGAGGCGATGGCGGTGCCGTAGCCGATGTCGCCGAACTTGAACGCTTCCTGGTAGGCCAGGACCGGCAGGGTGGTGCTGGCGTTGGACGGTCCGCCGGCCGTCATCACCCAGATCAGGGTGAAGACGGCCAGGGTCTGCAGCGTGACGAGCATCAGGTTGGTGGCGATGCTGGACCTGATCAGCGGCAGCGTGATGAACACCAGGCGCTGCCAGCCTGCCGCCCCGTCCATCAGGGCGGCCTCCGAGATGTCCCGGGGCACGTCGGCGAGGGCCGCCCGGTACACCAGCATGGAGAACGCGGTGCCCCGCCAGATGTTGGCCAGCACCACGGCCACCATGGGGAAGGCATACAGCCAGTCGGCACCGGCCAGGCCCGCACCGCCCAGCAGCTGGTTCAGGGTCCCGTCCCTGCTGAAATAGGCGTAGGCGGCGAAGGCCGCAACAATCTCCGGAAGCACCCAGGCCGCCACCACGGCCGTTCCCACCACGGCGGACACGGTTTTCCGGGCACGCGTCATCAGCCCGGCAATGAGGAGCCCCAGCAGGTTCTGGCCCACAATCGCAGACGCCACGACGAAAACCATCGTCAGGACCACCGAGGCCGGGAACGCGGCGTCGCTGAGCAGGCGCGTGTAATTCTCGAGGCCGGTCCAGGCCGGATTCCTGGCATTGCGCCCGGTCAGGGCCGCGTTGGTGAAGGACGCGTGGAAGGACCACAGGACGGGCGCCGCCAGGAAAAGGAGGATCAGCAGGACGGATGGCACAACCGGCAGCAGCCGGAGGTGCCGCCGGACGGATTTTCGTGCAGGCATGCGCTACTTCTGCAGGACCTTGGCTTCACCCACCTGGTCCCTGACTGTCTTGTCGTACTGCTCGGCCGCCTCCTGCGGCGAGAGGGTGCCGGTGATCACGGCTTCGGTTGCTACCTGCACCGCGGCCGAGATCCGCGGATAGTCGGCGGTGGCGGGCCGGTAGTGGGTGACGGAGACCAGTTCGGACACGTCCTTCACGAACGGATTGGCCGCCAGGTAGTCGGGTTCGGAGGCCACGTCCGTGCGGACCGCGATCTGGGAACTGGCCACGGTGAACGACAGCGAGTTCTTCTTGTTCATGGCCTCGGTGAGGAACTTGAACGCCAGGTCCGGATTCTTGGAGTCCGCCCCGACGGCCAGGGTCCAGCCGCCGGACATGCTGACGCCGCCCGGCTCCTGGCCCCGCTGCGTGGGGAACCTGGCAACGCCCATGTCCTCCGTGTAGCCGGCCCACTCGTAGCTGCCGCCCTTCTGCCAGAACGACGGCGTGTAGGACCCTTCCACCGTGGCCCCCATCTTGCCCTGCGGCAGCCATTCACCGAAGACCTTCTTCCAGACGTTGGCATCAAGCGCCTCGGCCGGCGCGACAGCCAGTTTCTCGTCGTAGAGGGTTTTCAGGAACGCCAGCGAATCCGTGAATCCCTGCGAGCCGACCACCCATTTCTTCTCCTGCTGGTCGTACAGTTCGGCGTCCGTACCGTAGAGCAGCTCGTAGAAGCTCTGCATCACAGTGCCTTCACCGGTTGCTTTGCCGGCGTACATGTTGAACGGGACGACTTCCGGGTCCGCAGCCTTCATTTTGCGTGCAGCATCGAGGATGTCGTCCCAGGACCGCGGCTGCCATGGAACGGCAATGCCGGCCTTCTGCAGGACCTTCTTGTTGTACCAGATGGCCCGGGTGTCGGTTCCGAGGGGCACGGCGTAGATACCGCCGTCGTCTCCGGTGCCGGCAGCTTTGGCGGCTTCGTTGAAGGTCTTCCAGTCGTCCCACTTCTCGAGGTAGCTGTCCAGTTTCAGGAGGTATCCGGCGTCGACGTCGGACCTCACTTTGAACGTGTCCTCGTAAAAGACGTCCGGGGCGGTCTCTGCCGACCTCAGGGCCAGCGCAAGCTTGGTGCCGTAGTCGTCGTCATTGGCCTCGATGGGCTGCAGCTCAACGGTGGTCCCCTGGTTGGCCGCTTCGAAGTCCTTCTTGGCGTCCTTGAACAAGGTGTCGAGGGCGGAAAACGAATCGGTTTTTTGGTAGACGATTTTCAGGGTCCGGTTTTCGGCGGCCGGCTGTTGCGCGGAACACGCCGCCGTTGCCAGCAGGGCGCCCGCTGACAACAGCGCGACCACTAATTTGGCAGCACCCGCTTTGGCGGGGCCTTTTTTGGCAGGATCTATTTTGGCAGGGCGGTGCATGACGCTCCAATCTTCGAGCGGCTGCAGCCCCCAATAACCTCCAGCTGGCCCCAGCCTTTAGCCGATATGCAATTTCAGGTTAGTGCTGTCCACTGACACCGCAACTCGGGCCAGCCTCAGCCTTCCAGCAGAAGCCGCTGTGCCCGCGGGGCCAGCGTATGCTCAAGCACCAGGCAGGCCGCGCCGACGGCACCTACGTCCTCTCCCACGCCCGTGCCGACAACTTCGACCCCATGGATCTGGCGGGCCGCGCTGTTCTCCGCCAGCAGCTGCGGAATGCGGTCCAGGTACCTCTGCGAGAGAAGAGTCCAGAACGGGCCTCCGAACACCACCCGTTCGACGTCAAGGGTGTTGGTGACGACGGCGACGGCACGGGCCACGAGGACGGCGGACTGGTCAATAATTTCCCCGGCCTTGCTGTTGCCGGCGTCGGCTGCCTCACACAGTTTCGCGAAGCTCTCCTGGACCGCCGGGGCACCGGAGGGGTGTCGCTCAACTTCCAGGACGCCGGCCGCTTCAGCCTGCGCCACCAGGACCTGCGGAATGCACGACGACTTCACGCATCCCCTCAGTCCGCAGTCGCAGGGCGCGCCGTCCGGGTCCACAATGATGTGCCCTATTTCGCCGGCATTCCCCGAGGTGCCGCGCACCACTTCGTCGTTCAGGACGATGCCACAACCGATGCCTGTGCCCATGTACATAAAAACGAAACTGCCCGAGCCGCTGGGACCGCCCGCCCAGGTTTCGGCGACCGCGGCGCTGGTGACGTCCTTGTCCACCAGGGTGGACAGGCCGGTGGCCTCCGCCAGGGCGTCGCGCAACGGCACGCGGTCCCAGCCGAGCAACAGCGGCGGATCCACAACCGTGCCCTCTTCCAGGTTGATAGGGCCCGGAGCTGCGACGCCGAGACCGGCAATCTTGTCCCTATCGACACCGGAGGCGGCCACAAGGTCCTTGATCTCGGCGGCAATGGTGGCGATGATCCCGTCGGGGTCGCTGGCGCCGGGGGTATTGATCCGTGAGTGCCTGACAACGGCCCCCACAAGGTCGAGCACCACGAAGGTGGTGACGGCAGGATCGAGGTGCACGCCAACGGCGTACATTCCCGCAGGGTTCAGCCTGAGGATGGTGCGCGGCTTGCCGGGCCCGCTCCCTTCCTTGCCGGCTTCGACGATCAGGTTCTGGTCGAGCAGGCGCCGGGAGATATTGGAAATCGTCTGGGGGGATAGGCCAACGATCTGGGCGAGTTCCACCCGGCTGAGGCCGCCGGAGGACCGCCGGATGGCGTCCAGAATCACCGTGAGATTGAAGTCCCCCATGCGGGGCAAATTTGTTCCGCGCCTCGGCGATGGCGTGCGGATCTCAGTCACGGATTCCCCTAAACTTCTTCGGTTATGCACTACTGATGCTTGAATCGTACGTTACCTGCGGTCGTGGCGGTACGCTCACACGCTGACTTCCGGCACCGCGGTTTCCGCGCTGTGGCCGACCTTCTGCCGACCCGCATCCGCGCACCGGCAGCGTTATGGGAGCGGGATGCGCGCGGTGCTGACCGCAACCGTGAACTTGGCGTTCCGGCCCGCGACGCGGGTGGGGCCGACGAACCGTTCCAGGGCCGGCAAATACTGCAGGTGGCTGTTATACACGGTCCAGAGTTCCCCGCCCGGTGCCAGTACCCTTCCGGCGGCACGGAACATCTTGATCCCCGCTCCGGCATGGACGCTGGCGCCCAGGTGAAAGGGCGGATTCAACAGAATGAGCCCGGCACTTCCGTCCGGCAGCGAATCCATGGCGTCGTCCTGGAGGACAGTGATCCGGCCCTCCAGTCCGTTGGCCTCCGAAGTTGCCCGGGCAGAGTCGACGGCGGCCGCCGACTGGTCTGTGGCAGTGACTTTGGAGCCCGGATGGCTTCTGGCATACATGGCGGCCAATATGCCGGTCCCGCACCCCAAATCCACCACGCTCTCAGCCGACGGCATGTCGGGCAGGAACCTCAGCAGGAACCGTGTCCCGATATCGAGCTTGGTGCCGGCGAACACCGCACCGCGCGCGCAGACCGTGAGGCCCAGCTCGCTGTTGGGGTCAGCGACCGGAAACGGCGGCGGACCGGTCACAGGCCTGGGGTCCCGGGCGATGAGGACCCTTGATTTCTGCCGGGCCAGCTGCGGCTGGACGTCGTTGAAGTGGCGTAGCAGGACGGTGTTCATGCCCAGGCTCATGTGCTTGATCCGGCCGCCCGCCAGCAGGACCGTGTGTGGTGCCGCGTAGCGGGCTACGGCGTCGGCCACTTCCTCCAGCTCCGCGAGCGTTTTGGGCAGCTGCAGCAACACGACGTCGGCACCGTCGAACAGGGCCGCATCGAGCGGTCGCTGGTCAACCCCGGCGTCGATGTTGAGGGCCGCGGCATTATTCCGCAGGGCCCGCTCCCCCGTGATGAGGTCCTGGTGGACCCGGACGTTCCTGACGCCGCAGGTGGCCAGCGCCCCCAAGGTGAGGGCTCCGTAGCGGTCTCCGACCACCGCTACGCGACTGTCCGGGGTCAGCAGTTCCGACGCTGTTTCGAGCAGGAGCCTGTCGGTTGCGTCCCAGGCCTGCAGGTTCGGGGCTTCAACATCGGGGAACCGGCGCAGGCCCGAGAGGACTGAGTCCAAGCTGTTTTCCGCCACGTGCAAGCTGCCGCCTTCTCTGTCCGTCGTCGATCCGCTCACGGGGAAGATTCACCGGGCGAAAAGCTACCCAGTAAACCTACCGTGAAACGGCCCCGTCCGCGGCCGGCGGCACCCCTCCCCCGTCGCGGCTGCCAAGCATCCCCAGGATGCCGGCCACAGCCGCCCGGCCGGCGCGGTTGGCGCCGATGGTGGACGACGACGGCCCGTAGCCGACAAGGTGAACGCGTTCCTCTGCTGCCACCTGGGTTCCGTTCATGGCGATTCCGCCGCCGGAGCCGCGGAGGTGCAGCGGGGCCAAGTGTTCCAGCTCGGCCCGGAATCCGGTGGCCCAAAGAATGACATCCGCCGCCAGGAAGCCCCCGTCAGCCAGCCGGACTCCACGGGGTTCGATTTCCGTAAACATCGGGCGCCGGTCCAGGGCGCCCCGCGCTTCGGCGGCCCGCAGGGAGGGGGTCCAGATCAGTCCGGTTACGGAAACCACACTCTGTGGAGGCAGTCCCTGCCGTACACGCTCTTCAACGAGGGCGACGGCGTCATGGCCCGCTTTCTGGTCAAATTCGGCGTCGCGCCATACCGGCTCCCGGCGGGTGAACCAGCTTGTGGAAGTCACCTGGGATATTTCGTCAAGCAGGCCGACGGCGGAAATACCGCCGCCCACCACAATCACGTGCTGCCCGCGGAACTCCTCGGCAGCCACGTAGTCGGCCACGTGCAGCTGCCTGCCCCGGAACGTGGACTGCCCGGGGTAGATGGGCCAAAACGGCCTCGTCCAGGTGCCGGTGGCGTTGATGACCGCGCGCGCCGACCAACTTCCGGCCGAAGTTTCGATCCTTAGCCGCCCCGAAGAGTGGTTGTCCTCGCGGGATACGGAGCGGACTTTCACCGGCCGCACGATATTCAGGCCGAGTCCGTCCTCGTAGTCCCCGAAATAGCGTGAGAGAAAGCCTGAACTGGGTTCGGCCGGGTCAACCTCCGGCTTGGGAATGCCTGGCAGGTCGCTGATCCCGTTCACGGTGGCCATCCGCAGGCTCTGCCAGCGGTGGCGCCATGCTCCGCCTGGCCCGGCTTCGGCGTCCAGCACAACATACGAACGGGGCGCTTCCTCCGGGGCGGGAGCCGGCAGAAAGCCACGCCGCTGCAAGTGATAGGCAGCTGATAGGCCGGCCTGGCCGGCACCGATCACCACTACATCCGCGGTCCGCAGTTCCGTTGCCCGGGCGTCAGTGATTTCCGATCCCCGCCCTAGACCTTCTTGACCACACTGGACTTGAGCTGCATTGGTCCGACGCCATCCACTTTGCAGTCGATGTCGTGGTCTCCGACGCCGTCCATCAGCCGGATGCCGCGCACTTTCGTCCCCACTTTGATAACGGTGGAGCTTCCCTTGATCTTGAGGTCTTTGATCACGGTCACCGTGTCACCGTCGGCGAGCACATTGCCTACCGCGTCCTTGATCACCGCTTCCGCAAGAGCTTCATGTTCCGCGGCCACGGCGGACCACTCGTGGGCGCACTCGGGGCAGACCAGCAGCGCGCCCATTTCATATGTGTACTCGCTGGAGCATGCAGGGCAAGGGGGAAGGGTGTCGTTCACGGTCCCATTTTAGTCGAGCGTGCTCCGGCCAAAGGCCGGGCTGCTTAAACAGCAGAAGCCGCCCGATCGGGCGGCTTCTGCTGTGTGAATCGGGTGGAGCTGAGGGGACTCGAACCCCTGACCCCCTGCATGCCATGCAGGTGCGCTACCAGCTGCGCCACAGCCCCAAACTCTTGTTACTTTCGGATCGATCTCCGTAAGCAACTTGATTATCTTAAACCACAATCGTGTAAGACGCCAATTCGGCGGAGGCGTTTGGTGAGCGGCACCCCGGCTCACCATCCGTACCGGCACGAGTGGCTAGTGAAAACAAAAAAAGTCCGCCGGAATCTTTCGATTCCGGCGGACCCTTCGGTGGAGCTGAGGGGACTCGAACCCCTGACCCCCTGCATGCCATGCAGGTGCGCTACCAGCTGCGCCACAGCCCCGAATTTTCATTGCTCCGGCACCTTCAGCTTTCACTGCCGGGCCCGGCTCTTCGTCCGGATCTCTCCGAAGCAACTCAAATATCTTAGAACAGCCGTTCCGAAAATTCCAAATCGGGCATATTCGGGCGGCGGGTTCCGCTTATTCGCTGTCTGAGGAGACAGCAGCCTTGGCCGACGTGTCGTCGCCGAGCTGGAGGTCCACGACGGGGCAATCCTTCCACAGGCGCTCAAGGGCGTAGAAAACGCGGTCTTCCTCATGCTGGACGTGGATGACGACGTCGGAGTAGTCCAGCAGGACCCAGCGCCCGCCGGAGCGGCCCTCGCGGCGAACAGGACGCAGGTCCTGCTTGCCCAGTTCCTCTTCGATCCCGTCAACGATGGCGTTGACCTGGCGCTCACTGGGCGCCGAGGCGATCAGGAAAACGTCGGCAAGGGCAAGCCGCTCGCTTACGTCCAGGGCAACTATGTCCTGGGCTATCTTGTCCGCAGCAGCGCGCGCTGCTACGCGGGCTGTGGCGATGGATGTTTGGGTTGCAGTCACGGGACTCCTTGTAGTGGTTTAAAGCTATGTATGTTCCGACGCCAGTGGTGTCTACCCCGGATGACGGGAGAACAGCAGCGTTGGCGACGCGCCGGGACGTTTGGATCAGGGCGCCAGGCCGCTGATGATCATGGTGACGCCGGCAATCAGCGCAACAATCCCCAAAGCGAGGACGCCCAACTGCAGCAGACGGACACGGTGCGCCCTGCCCAGGCCGGCAGTGACGGCGTCCAGGGGCTCAAGGCCGTAGGCAGCGTTGGCGGGCACACGTGGCCTGTCCACGAAATTCTCGCCGGATTCGGCGGCCCAGGGCTCGCCGGACGCCGATGCTGCAATCTGCGTTGCCGCAGGATCAGTGGCTGCCTGCGCTGCCGCCTCGGCGCGCGCAAGCACGCCGGCCCGGCCCGCTACCGGCCTGGCATTCCGCTGCCTCGACGGTCCGGATTTGCGTGATCCCTTGGTACTTGGCGGCTGCAACCTGGGGCCGGGGTTGGTGACTACCGGCACATAAGAGGTGGCGGGCTTTTTCATCACCGGCCGGTCAATCCCCGGGACCTTCTCGAACTCCAGGGGCGTCACCATCGCAAGGTTGCTGACAGCTGACGGCTCGGTCTTCGGATGCGCGGGCTGGCTGGCCTGCTCGGCCAGCTTCTGCTTGGCCATGGCCCGTTTGTTCAGGACGGCGGCGCGCTCGGCCAAGGCGATCTGTTCGGCGAGGATATCCGGGTCCACCGCTTCAGGATCGTTCGCCGCGATGTGCTCCATCTTGGCGATCTGGTTCCTGGCCTGTTCGGCGAGGAGGGAACGTGCCGCGAGAGCCTGCTCAACGGTCATTCCATCAGGAAGCCGGCTGTCCGGGTTGGCCTGTGAAGCTTTGGCCAGCGGCGCGTTGGCCTGCGGCGCGTTGACCTGCGGCGCGTTGACCTGCGGCGGACCGGACTGTTGCTGTCCGGCCTGAGGGGTTTCGGCTTGCGGCGATGCCTGCGCCGGCCGGGCCGGCTGAACGGTCCGCTGGGCGGCCGTGCGGGCAGGCGGAACGATGGGGTTGGCAGCCGTGGCCGGTGCCGCCTCGGCTTGAAGCTGCTGGAGGCGAAGCTGGCGGCGCGTGGGCGGACCGCCGCCGGACAGCCGTTCTTCCTTCTCTGCCAGTTCCTTGATGGTGCGCAGGGCTGCACGGTCGCGTGCCCTGCTCTGTGACGACCGCTCGGATCCGGTCGAAGGCCGGACCGAATCCACCGGGCCGGGTGCCACGCGCCGGATTCGGCCGGTTCCGGCATCCGAACCGTTTTCGCCGGGCCGTGCCCCTGGTGCGGACTGCGTCAGCGGCGCGGGGGGCGTCGCCGGACCGGGTTTGTTCGGGGCATCGCCACGAGCAGGAGCCGGTGTCACGTTGCCGGGCACTTTTGAGGCAGGGGGAACCGGACGGGGAGCCGAAGGCCCCGCATCCTGGCGTGATTCCGCGCGCTCATCTCTGGCCTGTCGCAATTCACGACGGCTGCGGAGGGGAGGCTGTTCCTGGCTCATCTAAAACTCACTCGGTACTGGCTGGTTCGTGTAACTCGGTAAGTGCAGCACTGCTGTCCGGGTCGGGCTGCCCGGCGTACAGGCCGTATTTCGCAATATACTGGACCACCCCGTCGGGCACGAGGTACCAGACAGGGTTGCCTGCCGCGACCCGGGCCCTGCAATCCGTGGAAGAGATCGCCATGGCGGGCACTTCCAACAGGCTGACGTCCTTCCGGCCCATCCCGTCAAGGACGTGCCCCGGACGGGTCACACCGACAAAATGCGCCAGCGACCACAGTTCGTCGATGTTCTTCCAGGACAGGATCTGCGCCATGGCATCCGCGCCGGTGATGAAGAAAAGGTCCGCATCCGGCCGTTGTGTCCGCAGGTCCCTCAGGGTGTCGATGGTGTACGTCGGACCGGGACGGTCCACATCCACACGGCTGACCGTAAAACGCGGATTGGAGGCTGTGGCGATCACCGTCATGAGATAACGGTGCTCGGGCTCGCTGACCTGCTTGTGCGTTTTTTGCCACGGCTGGCCGGTGGGGACAAATACCACCTCGTCGAGGCCGAACTTCGCCGCAACTTCGCTGGCCGCGACAAGGTGGCCGTGATGAATGGGATCAAATGTGCCACCCATCACACCCAAACGCAGGCGGCGCTTGGCGCCGCGCCGCTTCAGGACGGTAGTGATGTTAGTGGCCTTGGCCGTGATCGTGCTTGTTCGGGTGCTGGCGGTGCGGGTCCGAGTGCTCCTCGACGGCTTCGTGCCGGTTACCCAGGTTGCTGTAGGACAGCGTCACGAACATCAGGATGAGCATGATCGTAAAGATCGATACACCGAAGACCCACGGTTCGGCCCACAGCGGAGCCAGTTCTTCATGTTCGGCGACGGACGCGCCAACCTGCTGCAGCAGCATTTTCTCCCCTAAAGAGTTCACACAATGACGACGGCGGTACTTCCCGCCGTTCCGGACTTCTGTTCCATGTTACAGCGTTGCTAGCTGCGGATCTGGCCCTCGCCCTGGACTATCCACTTGGTGGTAGTCAGTTCGGTCAGCCCCATGGGGCCGCGCGCGTGGAGCTTCTGGGTGGAAATGCCCACCTCGGCGCCCAGCCCCAGTTCGCCGCCGTCCGTGAACCTGGTGGAGGCGTTGACGATGACCGCCGCTGAGTCGATTTCGGAAATGAAACGTTCCGCGTTTGCCAGGTCGTTGGTGATGATGGCCTCAGTGTGGCCGGTCGACCAGCTGCGGATGTGCTTCACTGCCTCGTCGAGGTTGTCCACCATGGCAACGGCAAGGTCCAGGTCCATGTACTCGGTGGCCCAGTCCTCATCGGTGGCGGGAACGGTTTCCACGGACGCGGGCAACGCGGCGCGTACGCGGGCGTCGGCATGCAGGGTCACTCCGGCCTTCCGAAGTGCTGCGGCGACGGCGGGAAGCACGGTAGACCTGGAGTGCACCAGGAGGGTCTCCACCGTGTTGCAGACGCTGGGCCGCTGGGTCTTGGCGTTGAGGAGGATGTCCACCGCCATTTCTTCACTGGCAGATTCGTCTATGAAGATATGGACGTTGCCCTCGCCGGTCTCGATGACCGGTACGGACGAGTTGTTGACGACAGTCTGGATCAGGTCCCTGCCGCCGCGGGGAATCAGGACGTCCACCCGGCCGCGTGCCCGCATCAGGACGTTGGCGCCTTCACGGCCGAACTGGTCAACGGTCTGGACGGCGTCTGCCGGCAGGCCAACCGAAGCGAGTGCGTCGCGGAGGACCCTGATGAGAGCCTCGTTGGTGGCTGCCGCGGCGGTGCCGCCCCGCAGGATCACCGCGTTGCCGCTCTTCAGCGCCAGCCCGGCGATGTCCACTGTCACGTTGGGACGTGCCTCGTAAATGGCGGCAACCACGCCCATGGGAACGTTGACCTGGCGCAGGCGCAGGCCGTTGGGCAGCGTCTGGCCGCGGACCACGTTTCCGACCGGGTCCGGCAGGCCGGCAAGGTTCTCCAGTGCGGCGGACAGGGCCTCGATCCGCGTGTCACTCAGGGTCAGGCGGTCAAGCAGCGCGGCGGTGGTTCCGTTGGCACGGCCGGCCTCTACATCCTTGGCGTTGGCGGCGAGGATTTGGGCCCTGCTGTCGAGCAGGGCCTTGCCGATGGCGCGGAGGCCCTTGTCCTTCCAGGCACGGTTTGCGCGCGCCATGCTGCGGGCAGCGTGGCGGGACCGGTCGGCGATGGAATGTACGGCAGCCTCGACGTCAGCCGGCGACAGCTGGGCATTTTCCGGCGTGGGAGATACCTCCGTGGAGTCGTTGGATTTCTCAGCGGCTTGGTGAATCAGTGCCTCAGTCATCATTCAAGTCTAAGGGAGTCAGCCCGTTAGACCAGAACCAGGTCATCAACGTGAACAACTTCACGGTCGAAGCCCCGGCCCAGGGACTCCCCCAGCTCCACTGTGGAACGGCCCAGCATTTGCGGCAGTTCGTCGGAGGAGTAGTTGACCAGGCCCCGGGCGATAACGGTACCGTCGGGTGAGAGCATTTCCACGGCGTCGCCGGATTCAAAGGTCCCTTCAACGGCCGTAATACCAGCAGGCAGCAGCGAGGTGTGATTGTCCTGTACGGCCGTGACAGCACCGTCGTCGAGGATCAGCCGGCCCTGCACATGGGCAAGGTGGGCGAGCCACATCATGCGCACCGACTTGCGTCCGCTGTTGACGGTGAACCAGGTTCCGACGTCGTCGCCCCTTAGGGCGGCCGCGGCATTGGCGGTGGAAGTGACCAGGGCGGGGATTCCCGAATCGGCGGCCATGGTCGCGGCCTCGACCTTTGTCTGCATTCCGCCGGTTCCGACTCCGGCCTTGCCGGGCTTGCCGATGTTGACGCCTTCAAGGTCCTGCGGGCCATCGACCTGCGGAATCCGCTTGGCTCCCTTCGACGGCGGGCCGTCATACAGGGAGTCGACGTCGGAGAGCAGCAGCAGGGCATCCGCGCGGACCAGGTGCGCCACCAGGGCGGAGAGCCGGTCATTGTCGCCAAAGCGGATCTTGTGCGTGGCCACCGTGTCGTTCTCGTTGACCACGGGCACAACGCCCAGGTTCAGGAGCCGGTTCAGGGCGCGGAAGGCGTTCATATGGTGGCTGCGCCGCATGAGGTCATCCGCGGTCAGCAGCACCTGGCTCACCGTCACGCCGTGCGCTGCGAAGGCATGCGTGTAGCGGGCCATCAGCAGCCCCTGCCCGACGCTTGCGGCCGCCTGCTGGGTGGCAAGGTCCCGCGGGCGCTTCACGAGGCCCAGCGGTGCCAGGCCGGCAGAGATGGCGCCGGAGGAAACAAGGATGATCTCCGTGCCTGCGTTGCTCTTCGCGGCCAGCGCATCCGACAGCTCGATCAGCGCCTCTTCTGAGATCCCACCCTTGATGCTGGTGAGCGACGATGATCCGACCTTGACTACGATGCGGCGGGCCCTCGCGAGCACGCTACGGTCGTCGGTCCTGGGTTCCTCGATGACAATTGCGGAATTATCGGTCACGTGTGGGGGTTCACTCCTCATTCTCGGTGGTCAGTCCGCTTTCCTTAAGCGGCCGTGCGGCGCGGCGCCCGCTGACTGATTCAGTCCAGATGCCGGCTTTGCGCTCGGCTTCAAGTTCAGCCCGGGCCGCAGCCTTGGCGTCGCGGCGCTCCTGCTGTTCGTCGCGCTTTTGCCCGCGGGTGGGGCGGTCGCCGATGTCGGCAAAGCGGACGTCGGTGCCACGCGGAGAGGCGAGCAGCTCGGCGCCGGCCATCATGGTTGGCTCCCAGTCGAACACCACGCCGTCGTCTTCACCGATCACTACGGTGTCGCCGGGGACGGCGCCCTGCTTGAACAGCTCGTTTTCGACGCCCAGTTTGGCCAGGCGGTCGGCGAGGTAGCCAATGGCTTCCTCGTTGGTGAAGTCGGTCTGCTTGACCCAGCGCACGGGCTTGTCGCCCAACACGCGGAACAGCGGTTCGAGGTTCTTCTCTTCGCGGCGGATCTTGAAGCCGGATTCGTTGACTGCCCTGGGGCGCAGTACGGGTGCGTGCACCTTGGGCGGCGTGGCAGCCACGGCGTCCCGGGCGGCCTTGACGATCTCTGCCATGGCGAAGCCCAGTTGCCGCAGGCCCTCGTGGCTCGTCGCGGAAATCTCGAACACACGGTAGCCGCGGGATTCAAGCTCGGGCCGGACGAACTCGGCCATGTCCTTGCCGTCAGGCAGGTCGACCTTGTTCAGCGCCACCAGCCGGGGACGGTGGTTCAGCGGGACAACCTCGCCGTCGGAGCCGGCGAAGCTCATGTCAACCGCGTATTTCTCGAGTTCGGCTTCGATGATGGCGAGGTCTGAAAGCGGATCGCGCTCGGATTCCAACGTACCGCAGTCCAAAACGTGGACCAAAGCTGCGCAGCGTTCTACGTGTCGCAGGAAGTGGTGGCCCAGGCCCTTGCCTTCGCTGGCCCCTTCGATAAGTCCGGGGACGTCGGCGATGGTGAAGCGGATGTCCCCGGCCTGCACCACGCCCAGGTTGGGGATCAGGGTAGTGAAGGGGTAGTCGGCAATTTTGGGGCGTGCCGCGGACATGGCGGCGATGAGGCTCGATTTGCCCGCGGACGGGAAGCCCACGAGCGCGATGTCCGCAATGGACTTCAGTTCCAGGACGATGTCGCTGGATTCGCCTTCGATGCCGAGCAGGGCGAAGCCCGGGGCGCGGCGCTTCTGCGAGGAAAGCGCGGCGTTGCCCAAACCGCCCGGGCCGCCGGCGGCCGCGATGAACTCGGTGCCTTCGCCGACGAGGTCGGCCAGCACACGGCCGTCCTTGGTCTTGACTACGGTTCCTTCCGGAACGGGAAGGATCAGCGTTTCGCCGTTTTTGCCGCCGCGCCAGTCGCCCATGCCGGGACCGCCGTTGGTGGCGTGGCGGTGGGGTGCGTGGTGGTAGTCCAGCAGTGTGGTGGTCTGGGCGTCAACGCGCAGGATGACGTCGCCGCCGTCGCCGCCGTTACCGCCGTCGGGACCGCCCAGGGGCTTGAACTTTTCGCGGTGGACGGAGACACAGCCGTGACCGCCGGTACCGCCGGATACGTGCAGTACTACCCGGTCTACAAAGCTCGCCACGTGAATCTCCTCTGTGCATAACCTGACCGTCTTAGACGCCCAAATTGATTGTAATGCGGTTAAAAGAACAGTGGAGCGGGCCATCATGGCCCGCTCCACCGGTTCAGATCTTGTTGTTACTCTGCAGCTGCAGCAGCAACGATGTTCACTACTCGACGTCCGCGGCGGGTGCCGAATTCGACAGCGCCGGGCGTCAGTGCGAACAGGGTGTCGTCGCCGCCACGGCCAACGCCTGCACCCGGGTGGAAGTGGGTGCCACGCTGGCGGACGATGATCTCGCCCGCGGAAACTACCTGGCCGCCGAAGCGCTTGACGCCGAGGTACTGGGCGTTGGAGTCACGACCGTTGCGAGTGGAACTCGCGCCTTTTTTATGTGCCATTTGAAATGCCTGCCTTAAAAATTCTGGGGAATCTGCTGAAAACCTGAAAAGTAACGGAAGGTTACTTGATACCGGTGATCTTGACCTTGGTCAGTTCCTGACGGTGACCCTGGCGCTTCTTGTACCCGGTCTTGTTCTTGAACTTCTGGATGACGATCTTCGGACCACGAAGGTCCTGAAGGATCTCAGCCGTAACCGTTACCTTGGCCAGGTCCGCAGCGGCAGACGTGACTTTGTCACCGTCTACCAGGAGCAGTGCGGGCAACTCAATGGTGCTGCCGGCTCCACCGGGGACGCGGTTCAGGGTAACGAAGTCTCCAACGGAAACCTTCTCTTGGCGGCCGCCTGCGCGGACAATCGCGTACACCACTGGGGAACTCACTTCTCTCGACGTTTATTACTAGATTTGCGTGCGGAACCTGGGTCCAATTGTTTGGCCTGGCTCACGCTGTGCCTCAACGCCGGTGGATTCCCCGGGGGAACCCATGAGTTATCCCACGAACAATTCCGTTTGTAATTCCAAACAGTCTGATCCGGGGTCATAACCCAAGTGTTGGCGTAAGCACCGAAGATCTAGAATACGCTAATTTTGCCTTCGGCCGCAAATGAGGCTGGCTCCGGTGGTAGTACGTGATAGGCGACACTCCGTGTATTACGGCCTGCCACTGCAACGACTTCCGGAACCGTGCCCCACTATCCTACCGGCTTTGGAAGGCTTTCCGGTTCAGCGTGCAGGCGCGGCGCGTCGAAGAACTCCACCTCGTACCGGCAGGACTGCCGGAAAGCCAGCCGCATGGCCTGCCGTTCCGTTTCCGAGGCGGCCCGGGCGGCGTCGTCGGTGATCCGCACCGCCTGCCGGGTGGCGGCGGCGAACTCCTCGTCCGCGTACGTCCGCAGCCAGTCGGCATACGGGTGGCCGGACGGCGATCCGGCGGCCAGGAACTGCCCGTGCAGCGTGGCCCCCACTTCGGCATACAGCCAGAAGCACGGGAGTACCGCTGCCACGAGCACTCCGTAGCTGCCGGAAACAGACGAGGCCAGCAGGTGGTCCACGTAGGACTTGGTCACCGGCCCCAGTCCGGAGTCCACAGTCCGGGTGCTCAGCCACGTCCGGTGCAGTTCGGACTCGACTTCCAGGCATTGCTGTGCCGACCGTGCCCAGAACAGTTGCTCGGCCTCGGTGGGGGCGATCGCGGCAGCACGGGACAGCACCCTGGAGTAGCCGTTCAGGTAGATGGCGTCCTGGGCAAGGTAATAGGCAAAGTGGCGTTCCGTGAGGGAACCGTCGGCCAGTGCGCGGATGAAGTCCAGCCCGTAGATGGCGTCGAGGTCCGGTCCTGCGTCCTGCCGGAGTACTGCAGCGAACTGGCCCTCCGCCGGCACGTCCTGGCCCCTGGGCGCCAGATGGTGGAAGTGGTGGACCGGGCCGTTGCCCGTTCCCACGTCCAGCACTCCGGACTCCCGGAGCGCCCCCTCCAGCCACGGCTTCACTGCCCGCAAGGACGCCTCCCAGTCCCCCAGGCTTGCCTGCACGGTGGCCATGGCCGACGACAGGGAGCACCCGGTCCCGTGGCTGTTCCGGGTGGCGATCCGGCCGCCGTCGACCACCACAACATCCTGGGCCAGCAGCCCTTCGGTGTTGACGAGCGCGTCGGGGCATTCCCCGCCGTCGAGGTGTCCGCCTTTAACCAGCACGGTGGTGCCGGCCTGGGCGGCAAGCCTTTTGCCCTGGGCCAGTGCGGCCTCCCAGTCGCCCGCGAGGGGCTCGTTGAGGAGCATCGCGAGTTCTGCGAGGTTCGGCGTGATCAGGTCGGCCAGTGGCAGGAGTTCACGCAGTTCCGCTTCGGCGGCCTCCTGCAGGAGACGGTCCCCGCTGGTGGCCACCATGACAGGGTCCAGGACCACGACGGCGGGACGGGCCTTTACCAGCCAGCTGCGGACGGCGGCAATCACCGCGGAGTCACCCAGCATGCCGATCTTGACGGCGTCGATGCTGATGTCGTCGCTGATGGCCTCAAGCTGGGCGGTCAGGAAGTCCGCCGGGGGAACGTGGACGGCCCGGACGCCGTGGGTGTTCTGTGCCGTCAGGGCGGTAATGGCGGCCATGCCGTAGCCGCCGTTGGCGGCAATGCTCTTGAGGTCCGCCTGGATCCCCGCCCCTCCGGACGGATCCGATCCGGCGATGGCCACCACCCGCGGGGTTGCGCGCAGGGCGGCGTCCAGGGTGGACCCGGCCCCCGTGGTTGAGGCGGGGGTGGGCAGGAATGATGAAGACAAAGGAGACATCCCTTCGCCGGTGCTAGCCGGACAGGTTCAACGGGTGTGGATCTCAGCCGGCCCTGTGCGCGGCACCCCGTGTCAGTCCCCTAGCCTAGCTGTTTTCCTTTAACGGACTCGCGGGTACGGCCCGAATCCGGCGTATTACTACGCCCGGTTCGGACCGCACCCGCGGTGTCAGTCGGCTGGTGGATCAGAGCTCGGAGGCCGGGACTCCCACGCCGAGGATGATCGGTTCGCTGGCCGGAGCCTTTGCCTGCGCATCCTTCTTTGCCGGTTCCGGTGCCTTCGCCTCGTGGGTGTGCCCTGCCGCGGCCACCGGAGCGCTCTCGTGGTGTTCCACGGATGTTTCGTTCGCCGCGCCCTGGGCACGGCTCGCACTCCGGTTGCGGCGCGGACGGCGCGCCCGGCCCTGCACCGCAGTGTGGTCGGTGTAGTCGGCTTCAGCAGCCTGGGCTGCCGGGGCCCGCGTAGCCGGAACCCGGGCTGCCGGGGCCTGGACCGCCTGAACCGGCTGCTCAGCCGGTGCCGCCGGGCGCTCAGCCGCTGCAGGCTCGCCAAGGTGCGCGAACGCCTCGGCCAGGCGGTCGAGGGTCAGGGCCGCACCGGTGGCCGGCGATTCCCCTGCGTGCTCAACGAACGGAAGCGCAACCTTTTCGCCGCCGAAGGTCAGGACCGCAGCCGGCCGCCCTGCGGCAGCCGCCTCGGCGTCGGACACCTTGGCCGGCCGTGCCGTCGCGGGAGCGGACTGCGCCGGCGTTGACTGGGCAGCGTGTGCCTGCCCTGCCGCTTGGGCAGCGGCAGCCGCCGGGGGGGCATGGCCGGTCTCGGCGTCGTGCAGGTGGGCGGCGTGCGCCGCGGCGGCGATGTTGGCCAGCGCCGCGCGGGTAGCTTCGGCCTTGGCGTGGCGCTCGGCATCGGTGGGCTCGTGATGTACCGCGGCCGGCGTCAGCGGAGCGGCCTCGGGAGCTTGACCGCCCTTGCCGCGGCGGCGGCTCTTGCGCTCCGTCCGCGGGGCCGGCTGGCTCTCCGTCCGCGGTATGTGATGCTCGGCGGCCACAACGTTGGCGCGGCGGTGTTCCACGGGCTCGTCGTGGGTGACGATGCCGCGGCCGGCGCAGGCTTCACACTGCTCGCCGAAGACTTCAAGTAGCCCGGTGCCCATCCGCTTGCGGGTCATCTGCACGAGTCCCAGCGAGGTCACTTCGGCCACCTGGTGCTTGGTCCGGTCGCGGCCGAGGCACTCCACCATGCGGCGAAGCACGAGGTCGCGGTTGGATTCGAGCACCATGTCGATGAAGTCGATGACGATGATGCCGCCGATGTCGCGGAGCCGGAGCTGCCGGACGACTTCCTCGGCCGCTTCCAGGTTGTTCTTGGTGACGGTTTCCTCGAGGTTGCCGCCGCTGCCGGTGAACTTGCCGGTGTTGACGTCCACCACCGTCATGGCTTCGGTGCGGTCGATGACCAGGGAACCGCCGGACGGCAGGAAGACCTTGCGGTCGAGTGCCTTGTGGATCTGCTCGTCGATCCGCCAGGCCGCGAAGATGTCCGTGTCCTTGGTCCACTTCTCGAGCCGGCCCACGAGGTCCGGAGCCACGTAGGTGACATAGGCCTCGATAGTGTCCCAGGCTTCCTCGCCGGAGACGATCAGCTTGGAGAAGTCCTCGTTGAAAACGTCACGGACCACCTTGATGGTCAGGTCAGGTTCGCCGTAGAGCAGTTCCGGAGCGAGGATCTTTGTGGACGTTGCCTGGCCTTCGATCCCTTCCCACTGGGCGCGCAGGCGGTTGATGTCGTGTGTGAGCTCTTCCTCGGACGCGCCCTCGGCCGCAGTGCGGACGATGACGCCGGCATCTTCCGGCAGGCGGTCCTTGAGGATCCGCTTGAGGCGGTTGCGTTCGACGTCGGGCAGCTTGCGGGAGATTCCGGTCATGGAACCGCCGGGAACGTATACGAGGTAGCGGCCGGGCAGCGAAATCTGGCTCGTCAGGCGGGCGCCCTTGTGGCCGACCGGGTCCTTGGTGACCTGGACCAGCACGGAGTCGCCGGACTTCAGCGCGTTCTCGATCCGGCGCTGCTTGCCTTCGAGGTTGACCACGTCCCAGTTGACTTCACCGGCGTACAGCACGGCGTTCCGGCCGCGTCCGATGTCCACGAAGGCGGCTTCCATCGACGGCAGCACGTTCTGGACCTTGCCCAGGTAGACGTTGCCGATCAGGGAGTCCTGCTGGGTCTTGGACACGAAGTGTTCTGCCAGGACGCCGTCTTCGAGGACGCCGATCTGGATTCTGTCGTCGCGCTGGCGGACGATCATCTGGCGGTCCACGGATTCGCGGCGGGCCAGGAACTCGGCCTCGGTGATGACCGTGCGGCGGCGGCCGGTGTCGCGGGATTCGCGGCGGCGCTGCTTCTTGGCCTCCAGCCGGGTGGAGCCCTTGACGGATGTGACGCGGTTGTTGACCGGCGCCTCGCTGACGGCGCGCGGGGCACGGACACGGGTCACGGTGTTGGGCGGGTCGTCGCCTTCCCCTCCGGTGAGCTCAAGATCCTGGTCGCCGCGGCGGCGGCGGCGACGGCGGCGGGATGTCACGCCGTCCTCCGCGGTCCGGGTGGACTCCTCCTCGGCGTCCTCGTCAGCGGCGCCCTCGGCGTCTTCGGCCTCGCCGGTTGCTTCGCGGTCGGTCACGCGGCTGCGGCCGCGGCGTCCGCGGCTGCGCCGGCGACGGGCGCCGCCGGCGTCAGCATCGCCGTCGTCGCCGGTTTCTTCCTCGTCAGTTTCCTCGGCCGCAGCGGGGGTGACCGCGGGGGGCGTGGCCGGGCGGACCACGGTGCTCAGGTCGGGTGCCTGGAAAATCATGGAAGTGACCGAGCCGGGCTCAAGGAAGAGCGCGCCCACCGGGCCGGCCTCCGCGGTGGCGGGCTCTTCAGGCTCGGCAGCTGCTGCTTCCTCCGGTGCTGCTGTTCCAGCAGCGGGTGCGGTCTCCGCGACCGGCGCAGGCTCGACGACCGGCGCAGGTTCCTCGGCAGGGGCCGGCTCAGCAGCGGGTTCGGCGGCGGCCGCTTTAGCGGGGGCCTTGGCGCGCGAGGCGCGGCGGCGGACGGGCTTTTCAACGACGGCGGCTTCAACCGGAACGTCTTCCACGGGTGCCGCATCAGCCGGAGCTGCGTCTACCGGAGCAGCTGCGGCGTCCTCGGCGAAGACCGGGAGCGGCTCGGCAGGCTCGACTTTCCTGCGGGAACGGCTGCGGCGCGCCGGGGGCTTCTCCTCTGCGGCGGTGTCCAACGCCGGGGCCTCCGCCGGAACTGACTCCGATTCGACGGCGTCGACGGCCTCCACCTTGGGGGCGGCCTTGCGCCTTGTCCGGGTCGCCTTCTTCGGCGCTTCCGGAGCTACTGCTTCTTCGCTGGCAGCGGTTTCTTCATTAACGGCTAGAACCTGGTCATTATCCATATGTGGCGACACTCCTGCCCCTGACGTACCGCCACATCCGGCACCCATTGGGGCACATATTTGTCAAAACCCGCAGGCGTTGACAGAAGTCAATTGGATACCCTCAGGTTCGCACCGGCAGTGGGGTGCGGCAGCCCTGGAGGGCCGGCGACGTCGTTCTGAAACCCGTTGTTCCTCAAGCCACAACCAGGTGCCGTCCAATGGCATTGCGGGAAAGCCGGGATCTATCGTGGATCCGGACCGTGCCCTGCTCATCATTGGCGGTCTTACAAACGAGCCACCGGACCGGAATCCGAATGTGGATCGTATTCCAGCCAGCTTCATTCTCTCATACGCTCAGTCCATCGCGGCGGATGCAGTGCCGGGCAACTTACAATCAGGGCGCGGCCCGGCTGCAGTCTGTGCGTCCCTTCCAGCCTCCGGCGTTACAATCAGGGCGAGGAGCCCTCGAGAAAAAGGACGCAACATCCCATGCCCAGCATCTCCAATTCCACGCAGGACAACAGGCTGGACGGTGGCCTCCGCGAGCGTGCAGCGGCCCAGGAAAGCCTGCCTCCCATGACCAGGGACAAGCGCTTCGGATGGCTCCTGGTGATCACCGGCATCGTCGGCTGGCTCGCGTCGGGCGCCCTCGTCCTGGAAAAGCTCGAGGTCCTCAAGGATCCGAACCATGTAACGGCCTGCGACATCAATCCCTGGGTCTCGTGCGGCGCTGTCATGCAGACCTGGCAGAGTTCCGTCTTCGGTTTCCCCAACATGTTCATTGGCATCGTGGCGTTCGCCGTCATTATCACCACGGGCATGGCTGTTCTTTCCGGCGCAAAGTTTGCCCGCTGGTACTGGCTTGGCTTCCAGGCCGGTGTGACGCTCGGCTTTGCCTTCGTGGTGTGGCTGTGGTCGCAGGCCCTGTATTCCATCCACATCCTCTGCCCGTTCTGCATGGTGGTCTGGGCCGCGATGATCCCGCTCTTTGTGTGGGTCACGGTCCGGAACATCATGCACGGGGTGATCAAGGTTCCCGCCGGACCCGCCAAGATCGTGGGCGACGCCGGCTGGATCGTCACGGCCCTGCTTTACGTGGCCGTCATCGCCACCATCTTCTTCGCCTTCATCCAGGTGTTCATCGGAACCTCCGGCTACTAAGCCAAAGAAAAAGCGCGAACGTACAGTTGAGGCCCCCGTTTCTTCGGAAAGGGGGCCTCAACTGTACGTTCGCGCCTAAGACAGGTGGCTCAAGTGTCCGTTCGCGCTGGTGGCTGTTAGTCCTGGAACCAGATCTTGATCTCGCGTTCGGCGGACTCCACCGAATCCGAACCGTGGACGAGGTTCTGCTGGACCTTCAGGCCCCAGTCGCGGCCGAAGTCGCCGCGGATGGTGCCGGGCGCCGCCGTCGTCGGGTCCGTGGTGCCTGCGAGGGAACGGAAACCCTCGATGACGCGGTGGCCTTCGAAGATCGCCGCGACAACGGGCCCACTGAGCATGAACTCAACCAGCGGCTCGTAGAACGGCTTGCCTACGTGCTCCTCGTAGTGCTGCTCCAGCAGTTCGCGGCTGGCGTCGACCTTCTTGAGCTCGGCCAGGCTGTAGCCCTTGGCTTCAATCCGGCCGAGGATGGCTCCGGTCAGGTTGCGGGTCACGCCGTCGGGCTTGATCAGGACGAGGGTGCGCTCAATGCTCACAGCTGCTCCAATGTGGTTGGTGGGGTTTGAAAATAGTCTAGTTGGTTTCGCCGTCGGGGTGGGCGGCGTCCCACTCGGCCTGCTCACGTTCGCGCTGCGCGGCCTCGCGGTCGATCCGGATGCCGGTCCGGATGCCGTACCACCAGGCCACGGCAAACAGGATACCCACGACGAACATCATGGGCTCAAGGAATCCGGTGAAGATCAGGACCAGCTGCAGAATCCACCCCAGGGCCACACCCCACGGCTTGGACAGCACGGCACAGGTGAGCACGAGCACCAGGCTCAGCACGATGCCCACCGAGAGAATCACTGCCGGCGGGAACTCGTCGCGCCGCAGGCCGAAGACCGCCAGTGTGGCGAAGAACGCAACGAACCCCTCGAGCACCAGGACCGTGGAGGCGAACATGACCTTGGTGGAGCGCCGCTTCTTGGGCATGCCCGGCCGCCACTCGCGCTGCGCCTTTGTGAGTCGAGCCATTGTCAGGCGTCCGCCTTTCCGAGCAGGATCCGGGCTTCCGCCACGAGCGTGATGGAACCCGTCACCAGGACGCCGCCGGCGAGGTCCTCGTTGGCTTCGGCGTGCTCCACGGCCCATTCCAGGGCGTCGTCGAGCTTTTCGGCCACATGGATGTTGTCTTCGCCGAAGCCCAGGTCCAGCGCCAGTTCCGCCAGGTCCTCGGCCGTTACTGCCCGGGGCGAGTTGGACTGGGTGAAGCAGTATTCCGCGGAGAGGTCGCCCAGGGACTCCTTGAGCTGGCGGAGGATCTCCTCGGCGTCCTTCTCCTTCAGGACGCCCACAACCAGCACCAGTTTGGTGAAGCTGAAGGCTTCGTGGATGGTTTCGGCCGAAACCCGGATGCCCTCGGGGTTGTGGGCGGCATCCACGATGATGGTCGGCGCAGTGCGGAGGACTTCCAGGCGGCCCGGAGAGGTGACCGAAGCAAACGCCTCCTGGAGGATTTCGGCGTCAAGGGCCTTTTCGCCGCCGAAGAACGCCTCAAGCGCGGCAATGGCGACGGCGGCGTTCTCCGCCTGGTGCGCTCCGTGCAGCGGAACGAGCAGTTCCTCGTACCGTCCGGCCAGGCCCTGGATGGTGACCATCTGGCCGCCGACGGCAACGGTCCGCGACTCGACGCCGAACTCCACGCCTTCGAAGCGGTACGGGGCTTGGACCTCCCGGGCCTTTTCCAGCAGCACCTGGGCGGCGCCGACGGGCTGCGCGGCGCTGACCAGGAAGCCTCCCGGCTTGATGATGCCCGCCTTTTCGCGGGCAATGTCTTCGGTGGTGTCGCCGAGCAGGTCCGTGTGGTCCAGCGAGATGGGAGTCACCACTGCCACCTGGCCGTCACCGACGTTCGTGGCATCGGTAATGCCGCCCAGGCCCACCTCCATAACAGCCACGTTGACCGGCTGGTCGGCAAAAACGGCGAAGGCCAGGATGGTGAGGCACTCGAAGTACGTCAGCCGGGGCTGACCCTCGGCCTCGAGCTCGCCGTCCACGATCTGCAGGTACGGCCGGATCTCGTCCCAGATCCGGACGAAGGTCACATCCGATACCGGTGCACCGT
This sequence comes from Arthrobacter sp. NPDC093128, assembly GCF_040683875.1. Lineage (NCBI taxonomy): Bacteria > Bacillati > Actinomycetota > Actinomycetes > Micrococcales > Micrococcaceae > Arthrobacter > Arthrobacter sp. NPDC093128. The sequence continues at coordinate 72,510 of NZ_JBFBEY010000015.1, read as the reverse complement.
CGATGCTGATCCGCTCGGTCACCTTGGACAGGTGCGGGCTCGTGTACCGCCCGGTGCTCAGTCCGTGGGCCCGGAGCCCGGCCTCGATCATGCGGGCCGTGGATGTCTTGCCGTTGGTGCCGGTGACGTGGATGATCGGGAACGCCTTGTTGGGCTCCCCCAGTACATCCATGGCCCGGAACAGCGGCGCAAGGCGGGGTTCCATCTTGTTTTCGGGCGCGCGGCCCAGCAGTTCGGCGTAGACGCTCTCTACGGAAAATTCGTCTGTCATTGCTTAGGCCTCTACTTTTTCAACGCTGATCTGCGGTTCTGCGGAGTCTGCCGCAACGGTTCCAAGGTCCACAGTCAGGGTTTCGGTCCTGATGAGTCCGGCATTGGCCTCCAGCGCGTCGATGACGTTCTGCGCGGCGGTCACGGTGGTGCGGATGCGGTCGCTCACGTTGAGTCCGGCATCCTTGCGGGCCTGCTGGATGGCACGGACCATGTCCCGGGCCAGGCCTTCGGCTTCGAGTTCCGGCGTGACCTCGGTGTTGAGGACCACGAAGCCGCCGCCAGGCAGCACCGCAGCGGCACGCGAACCGGCTCCCTCGGCGGCCTCCGCCACGACCGTTTCCAGCGTGTATTCCTGCGGCTCGAGGACGAGTCCGCCCGCGGTGACCACTCCGGCGTCGTCCACGGACCAGTCACCGGACTTGGAGCCCTTAATGGCCTGCTGGACGTTCTTGCCCAGGCGCGGCCCGGCGGCCCGTGCATTGACGACGAGCTTCTGCTCGATGCCGAACTCCTCCGGGGAGGCGCTGTCGGCGTCCAGCAGTCGGACGGAACGCAGGTTCAGTTCATCGGCGACGACGGCGGCAAAGCCTCCCAGCGCATCCGCGCCGGGTGCCACGACGGTGAGCTCCTGCAGCGGCAGGCGGACCCGGAGGTTTGCAGCCTTGCGGAGCGAGGATCCGGTGGAACAGATCTGCTGGACCCGGTCCATCGCCTCGACGAGTCCCGGGTTGGCCGGGAAGAGCCCGGCGTCCGGCCAGTCGGCCAGGTGGACGGAGCGCCCGCCGGTGAGGCCGCGCCAGATCTCTTCGGAGACCAGCGGCAGCAGGGACGCCGCCACCCGGGAAACGGTCTCCAGCGCGGTGTAGAGCGCGTCGAAGGCGTCGACGCTCTCGTCGAAGAAGCGCTGGCGGCTGCGGCGCACGTACCAGTTGGTGAGCATGTCCAGGTAGCTGCGCAGTTCGTCGCAGGCGCCGGAGATGTCGTAGCCGTCCAGCTGGGCGGTCATGTTGCGGACCAGGTCCCCGGTGTTGGCCATGAGGTACTGGTCCAGCGTGTCCGCGTAGCCGTCGTAGCGCAGCTTCGCGTCGTAGCCCTTCGCTTGTCCTGCAGCAGCGTTCGCGGCGTTCGTGTACAGCGTGAAGAAGCTGTACACGTTCCACAGCGGCAGGATGACCTGGCGGACGCCGTCGCGGATTCCCTGCTCGGTGACCACAAGGTTGCCGCCGCGCAGGATGGGGCTGGACATCAGGAACCAGCGCATGGCGTCGGAGCCGTCGCGGTCCAGGACCTCGGAGACGTCCGGGTAGTTGCGCAGGCTCTTGGACATCTTCTGCCCGTCCGAACCGAGCACGATGCCGTGGCTGATGACGTTGCGGAAGGCCGGCCGGTCGAACAGCGCCGTGGACAGGATGTGCAGCATGTAGAACCAGCCGCGGGTCTGCCCGATGTACTCGACGATAAAATCTGCCGGGTTGTGGGTGTCGAACCACTCCTCGTTCTGGAACGGGTAGTGGACCTGGCCGTAGGGCATGGAGCCGGAGTCGAACCACACGTCCAGTACATCCTCGACGCGGCGCATCACGGACTGGCCCTCTTCGGGGGTGCGCGGGTCGTCGGGGTTCGGGCGGGTCAGTTCGTCGATGAACGGCCGGTGCAGGTCAACCTGCCCGGCTTTGTTCAGCGGGAGCCGGCCGAAGTCAGCCTCGATCTCGGCGAGCGAACCGTAGACGTCGGTGCGCGGGAATTCGGGGTCGCTGGACTGCCACACCGGGATGGGGCTGCCCCAGTAGCGATTGCGGCTGATGGACCAGTCGCGGGCGTTGGCCAGCCACTTGCCGAACTGGCCGTCCTTGACGTTGCCGGGGATCCAGTTGATCTCCTGGTTCAGCTCGGACATGCGGTCCTTGAACTTGGTGACTTCCACGTACCAGGAGGACACTGCGCGGTAGATCAGCGGATTGCGGCAGCGCCAGCAGTGCGGGTAGCTGTGCTCGTAGCTGGCCTGCCGGACCAGGCGGCCCTGGGCGCGCAACACCTGCGTGATGGGCTTGTTGGCCTCGAACACCTGCAGTCCGACGATGTCGTGCAGGTCGCCGTGCGAGAACAGCGGCAGGAACTTGGCGCCCTCGTCCACGGAGAGGACCACGGGGATACCGGCCTCTTCACAGACCTTCTGGTCGTCTTCACCGTAGGCGGGCGCCTGGTGGACGATGCCGGTGCCGTCGGTGGTGGTGACGTAATCGGCCACGAGGAAGCGCCAGGCGTTCTCCGTGCCGAACTTCTCGGTGTCGCTGAAGTCGGTCCAGAGCGGCTGGTACTGCAGGCCGGCGAGCTGGGCGCCGGTGTACGTGGCGGTGACCGCGGCCTCGGCGGCCTCAACGCCTGCGGTGCCGTCGCCGTAGCCCAGGTCCTTGGCGTAGGCGCCCAGCAGGTCGGCGGCGAGCAGGAAGCTCCCCGAGACGGGGGCCTCGGGGGACGCCGCCTTGATGCCGTTGGGACCGGCCGGCAGCACGGTATAGGTGATGGCGGGCCCGACGGCGAGCGCCAGGTTGGTGGGCAGCGTCCATGGCGTGGTGGTCCAGGCGAGCGCCTGCACGCCGGCGAGCTGCCTGGACAGTTCCGACTCCCCTGCCGTGATGGGGAACGTGACGGTGACGGTCTGGTCCTGGCGGTTCTTGTAGACGTCGTCGTCCATGCGAAGTTCGTGGTTGGACAGCGGCGTTTCGTCCTTCCAGCAGTACGGCAGGACCCGATAGCCGTTGTAGGTCAGGCCCTTTTCATGCAGCTGCTTGAAGGCCCAGAGCACGGACTCCATGTATTCGACGTTGAGCGTCTTGTAGTCGTTGTCGAAGTCCACCCAGCGGGCCTGGCGGGTGACGTAGCTCTTCCACTCGTCCGCGTACTTCATCACGGACGCGCGGCAGGCGTCGTTGAACTTGTCGATGCCCATGGCCTCGATCTGGGTTTTGTCCGTCATGCCCAGCTGCTTCATTGCCTCCAGCTCGGCGGGAAGGCCGTGGGTGTCCCAGCCGAAGCGGCGCTCGACGCGGCGGCCGCGCTGCGTCTGGTAGCGGCCCACCAGGTCCTTGGCGTAACCGGTCAGCAGGTGGCCGTAGTGCGGCAGGCCGTTGGCGAAGGGAGGGCCGTCGTAGAAGACGAATTCGTTGCTGCCGGGAGCCCCACCGGGTGCGTCTGCGCTGCGCTGGTCGATGCTTGCCTGGAAGGTGCCGTCCTGGTCCCAGTACTTGAGGATCCGTTCTTCGATCTCCGGAAACTTCACGGAGGCAGACACGCCAGAGGCGATGGAACCGGAGCCTGACGGTGCGGCTGAGGCCTTGGGGTAATAGGTCATCTCGACATCCTGGGTTGAGCTAGTGAACAAGTGGATCATTCAGGATGCGAGGACGGCCCGTACGCTGTCTTTCAACAGCACCGGCACCGCGGTACCACCTCACTTACCGTCGCCGGACCCCCGTAATGGAGAGCACCGGCGTCGGCCGCTCATTGCTGCTGTGACGGGCTTACCCGTCCGGTTCTACTGCTTCGGGTCCTGCGCCGCAGGGCCCGAAGGTTCTTCCGGAAGCTCACCGGTGATGGCCGGGTCAAAGCTGATACCCGATTCTACCCAGAGTTGCCTCAGATTACCCCAATTTGCTGTATCGACGAGGTGATCCGGGGCATACGCGGGCATCTGGAATGCATAGACTCGGGCGCATGACCATCTCCACACCGGTTTCCGCCGCAACCAGCCGGCCACAGCGCCGCCGGTCCGTCGCATGGCCGCTGCTCGCCGTGCTGGCCTCGGTGCCGGTGGCGGTCCTGTCCGTCTTCCGCGCCATTCCGGCGGAATGGCCTACTCCCGTCGTCCAGCTGTTGTCCTTCACACCGTGGCTGGTGATCCCGGCCGGCGCCGGGTTGCTCCTCGCCGTTCTTGGCCGACGTCGGTGGCTGGCCTGGGTGACTGCCGTCCTGATGGCGATCCAGCTCTTTTGGCTGTTCCCGCTGGACCACGGCCGGAGCATTCCCGAGACCGGTGCGCCGACGGTGCAGGTGACGGCCATGAACATCAATTCGGAATATGGCCAGGCGGATGCGGCGGAAATTGTGCGGCTGGTCCGGGAGAACGGCGTTACGCTGCTGACCGTCCAGGAACATTCGCAGGCCCTTGAGGACAGGCTCGCGGCCGCTGGGCTGTCCGCTTTGCTGCCGAACAGGATCAGCGACCCAACGGACGACGCCGCCGGTAGCGCCACCTACTCGGCGCACCGCATGGAAGCGGTTGGCATCGTGCCGGATACGCCGTTCCAGATGCCGATCATCAGGGTCACCGTTGAAGGCACGGGAGCGCCGGCGGTCCTCGAAATAGCGAACGTCCATGCGCTGCCGCCGGTGGACGTCCGCATTGGCCAGTGGCGCAGCGACCTCGCAGCCGTGGCCCGCCTGGCCGCGCGGCCCGGCAACCGGCTGCTCATCGGCGACTTCAACGCCACGTACGACCACACCGAGTTCCGCGCGCTCCTCGACGGCGGCCACGGTGGTCGGAAAATGGTGGATGTTGGGACGGCCGCCGGAATGCGCCTGGTCCCCACCTGGCCGATGGGAGGGCCCCGGCTGCCCGGTATTGCCATTGACCATCTCGTTACCAGCCCCGGCATCACCGGTTCCGGGTACGCAGTCCATCGCGTGCCCGGAACGGACCATGCAGCGGTCGTGGCGACGCTGAGCGTCCCGGCTGCCGGTTAGAACTCGGGGCCCGCTTGCTCAGGCCTGCTTGCGGATGAGCTTGTGGGTGGCGGCCTGCGCCACGGGCCGGATCACGATCTGGTCCAGGTTAACGTGGTGCGGCGCCGTGACAGCGTAGCGGACCACATCGGCGACGTCTGCGGCCGTGAGCGGCTTCTCGACGCCCTGGTAAACCTTGCCGGCAGCCTCCTGATCGCCCAGCCTGTTGAGTGCGAACTCCTCGGTGTGCACCAGCCCCGGGGCAACCTCGATGACCCGGAGGTTGTGTTCCACCTCTTCGAGCCGCAGCGCATCGTTCATGGCGTGCTGGGCGAACTTGGCCGCGTTGTAACCGCCGCCGCCCTCATAGGCGGTCAGTCCCGCCGTCGACGTCAGGTTCAGGACTGTTCCCTCGCCGCCGGCCCGCAGCATCGGCAGGAAGGCACGCGTCAGTTTCATGGTGCCCAGGACGTTCACCCCGAACATCCACTCCCAGTCTTCCGTCTTGGCATCCGCGATCCTGTCCGCTCCGCGCGCACCGCCGGCGATGTTGATGAGGGTGTCAATGCCGCCTGCCTGCGTCACTTCGGCCAGGAGCCGCTCCACGTCAGAGTCTTCGGTGATGTCCGCAGGGACGGCCGTGGCTCCCGTTTCCGCTGCCAGTGCGGCGAGCCGGTCCGCGCGGCGGGCGACTGCAAAGACCCTCCACCCCTCAGCCGTCAACGCACGGACCGTGGCTTCGCCGATTCCTGTGCTTGCTCCCGTAACTACTGCTGCCTTCGTGCGCTTTTCCTCAGTCATGGCACCACCCTAGCGCCGGAGGAACTCCAGCAGCACACGGGCGTGGTTGACCTCCGGGTCCCTGGCGCCGTACAGCAGAGTGATGCGGCGGTGCTTCCCCGCCAGTTCCTGCAGGGCGGCCACGGCCGGGTTGTTTTCGAGTTCGGCCTCATACTGGACACGGAAACCGTCGTCGTCGGCCGGTTCATCGTAGATGCGTTTGGTCACCAACTGGCGGTCTTCGTAGTCCATACCGGGATGCTAGTGCAGGGAGACGCGCAGGCGATGGAAGAGATCATGAAACAATTGCTCCATGGCTGAAGACAAACAGGGTACAGACACGCCCACCACTGCCCCTATCAATGTTCCGGACAAGCCCGCCCTTGAGGGGTTGGAAGCTGCCCTGACGCAGCGCTGGCTTGACGAAGGGACCTACAAGTTCAATCGGGAAACCACCAGGGAGCAGGTCTACTCGATCGACACTCCCCCGCCCACGGCGTCGGGGTCCCTGCACGTGGGGCACATGTTCTCCTACACCCAGACCGACGTCCTGGCGCGCTACCAGCGCATGACCGGCAAAAACGTCTTCTACCCGATGGGCTGGGACGACAACGGCCTGCCTACCGAGCGCCGCGTCCAGAACTATTACGGCGTTCGCTGCGATCCGGCAATTTCCTACGACGCCGCCTACCGCCCGCCGGCAGAGCCGGCCAAGAACCAGCGCGACTTCGACGTCGTTTCGCGCCGGAACTTCATCGAGCTGTGCGAGGAGCTCGCCGTCGAGGACGAGAAGGTCTTCGAGAACCTCTTCCAGACCCTGGGCCTCTCCGTTGACTGGGACCTGACCTACCGCACCATTGACGACAAGTCCCGCGCCATCTCCCAGCGCGCCTTCCTGGCCAACCTGGCCGCCGGCGACGCGTACATGGCCGAGGCACCCACCCTGTGGGATGTCACGTTCCGCACCGCCGTGGCCCAGGCCGAACTCGAGGACCGCGAAGTCGCCGGCGCATACTACCGCTACCCGTTCTTCACCGAGGACGGCGACAAGATCTACGTCGAGACGACCCGCCCGGAGCTGCTGGCCGCCTGTGCCGCCCTCGTAGCGAACCCCGACGACGAGCGGTACCAGCCGCTGTTCGGCAAGAAGGTCACCTCCCCCCTGTTCGGCGTTGAGGTGGAGGTCAAGGCGCACCATCTCGCCAAGGCGGACAAGGGCTCGGGCATCGCCATGGTCTGCACCTTCGGCGACCTCACCGACGTCACCTGGTGGCGCGAACTGCAGCTGCCCACCCGCGCCATCGTGGGCCGCGACGGCCGGATCATCGGTGACACCCCGGACTGGATCACCACCGGCGAAGGCCTCTCGGCCTTCGAGTCAATCGCCGGCAAGACGGTCTTCAGCGCCAAGGAAGCCGTTGTCGAGCAGCTGTCCGCCGCCGGGCTCCTCGACGGCGAGCCCAAGAAGATCATGCACCCGGTCAACTTCTTCGAGAAGGGCGACAAGCCCCTCGAAGTGGTGACGTCCCGCCAGTGGTACATCCGCAACGGCGGCCGCGACGAGGACCGCCGCGAACGCCTGATCGGCCGGGGCAAAGAAATCGAATTCCACCCGGCATTCATGCGCTCACGCTACGAGAACTGGATCTCCGGGCTTAACGGCGACTGGCTCGTGTCCCGCCAGCGCTTCTTCGGCGTGCCGGTGCCGGTCTGGTACCCCCTGGATGCCGACGGCAACCCCGAATACGATGCGCCGATCGTCCCGTCCGACGCGCAACTCCCCGTGGACCCGGCCGCCGACGCCGCCCCCGGCTACGAAGAAGCCCAGCGCGATGTGCCGGGCGGTTTCACCGGCGACGCTGACGTCCTGGACACCTGGGCCACGTCCTCGCTGACACCGCAGATCGTGGGCGGATGGAGCACGGACGAGGCACTCTTTGCCAAGGTCTACCCCTTCGACGTGCGCCCGCAGGGGCACGACATCATCCGGACGTGGCTCTTCTCCTCCGCCGTCCGCGCCGACGCGCTGCAGGACACCGCACCGTGGAAGCACGCGGCCATCTCGGGCTGGATCCTGGATCCGGACCGCAAGAAGATGTCCAAGTCCAAGGGCAACGTGATCGTCCCGACCGACGTCCTCAACGAGTACGGCTCGGACGCGGTCCGCTACTGGGCGGCATCGGCCAAACTCGGCGCGGACACCGCCTACGAGATCGCCCAGATGAAGATCGGCCGCCGCCTGGCCATCAAGCTCCTCAACGCCTCGAAGTTCGTCCTGAACCTCGGTGCCACGGAAAACTCGGTGGTTTCCACGGATCTGTCCGTGCTGACCAACCCCTTGGACCGCGCGGTACTGGCGCAGCTCTCGGATGTCGTGGCACAGGCCACCAAGGCATTCGAAAACTACGACTACGCCCGTGCCCTCCAGATCAGCGAAAGCTTCTTCTGGCAGTTCACCGACGACTATGTGGAGCTCATCAAGGACCGCGCCTACGGTGCCGCCGGCGAAGCCGAGCAGGCGTCCGTGCTGGCGGCCCTGGCCACCTCCCTGGATACCTTGCTGAGGCTGTTCGCACCCTTCCTGCCCTTCGCCACCGAAGAGGTCTGGAGCTGGTGGCGCACCGGGTCCGTGCACCGCGCCGAGTGGCCGGCGCCCCTGGATGTGTCCGACGGCGACACCACCATGCTCGCAACTGTCGGGGTCGCGCTGAGCGGCATCCGCAAGGCCAAGTCCGAGGCGAAGGTCAAGCAGCGCACTGAGGTCCTGTCCGCCACGATCACCGCCACGGAGTCACTCACCACGCAGCTGAAGGCCGGCCTTGCAGACCTGAAGGCAGCCTCCAACGCACGCGAACTGACCCTCGTGGCAGGCGAAGGCGAACTCACCGTCAGCGATGTTGTGCTGGCCCAGCCGGAGGAAGCGCCAAGCGCCTAGCCCCCGGCCCGCCCGACAAAACCTGTACGGGCAAACATGAAGCCCCATCAGCGTCCTGCTGGTGGGGCTTCTGTTTTAGCTGCGCCCCGGCTTTGGAGCTCCGCCTGTTTTTGGGCAAAGGGGAAGCCCCATCAGCGTATTGCCGTTGGTGGGGCTTCGACTTTCGATTGTCTCGTGACGTCTATGACAACCTGGCGGAATCCTCGGAAGTTCAGGTCTTCCTACCTCGTCACTGGTAGCCAGCTTCTGACTTTGCCGAAGGCTGCGTCAGATGCGTGTCACTGAATCTTTGGTTTCCGTGTCCCTCTTCTTTCGAAGTGGGTAAGAACTATTGTTGTCCCACCTACGGCGAACCGCAATAGGCCCGGAAGAACTACATGGCAGTAATTCTCCCGGGCCCGAGCGTCCGTCCAGGCGATGCCGTCAGTTGAATTCAGGCCGCTCGGTGCGGCTGCGCTTGATCTCGAAGAAGTGCGGGTATGCGGCCAGGGTCACCGCGGCGTCCCACAGGCGGCCGGCTTCCTCGCCCCGGGGAATGCGGGTCAGCACCGGACCAAAGAACGCCGTGCCGTTGAAGGCCACCACCGGGGTTCCCACGTCCTGCCCCACGAGGGAGATGCCCTCTTCGTGGCTGGCGCGAAGCTGCGTGTCGAAGGCGTCCGAGGACGCCTCGGCTGCGAGCCCGGCGGGAAGCCCGCACTCCGCCAGCGCTTTGCTGATCACAACGCCGAAGTCCTTTTCGCCGGCGTCGTGGATCAGGCTGCCCATGGCGTCATACAGGGGCTTGATGACGTGGTCGCCATGCTGCTCGCGGGCGGCGATGATGACGCGGACGGGCCCCCAGGCCTTGTCCATCGCTTCGCGGTAGCCCGGGTCCAGCTCGCGTCCCTCATTCAGGACGGCAAGGCTCATCACGTGCCATTCGGTCTCGATGTCGCGGACTTCCTCCACTTCGCCCACCCAGCGGGATGTGATCCAGGCGAAGGGGCACAGGGGGTCGAACCAGAAGTCGGCTTTGCTCGCGGTGGTTTCAGGCACGGAAATCTCCTCGTAAAGTCATCAGGGCATGGCGCGCATCAGGCGCACATCTACCAAGAGCGAAGAACTAAGCGGATTTATTCCGACGCTTCGCCACTACGTCGTGGGCGATCATGGTGGGCTGGGCCTTCTTCGCCACCACGTCGGCAGTGATGACTACACTGGCGATGTCGTCCCGGCTGGGGAGGTCGAACATCACCGGCAGAAGCACTTCCTCCATGATGGCGCGGAGTCCGCGGGCGCCGGTGCCCCGCTCCAGTGCCTGGTCGGCGATCATGTCCAGCGCTGCCTCGTCGAACAACAGCTCAACGCCATCGAGCTGGAACATCTTCTGGTATTGCTTCACTAGGGCGTTCTTCGGTGTGGACAGAATCTGGATCAACGCGGGCCGGTCCAGGTTCGAGACCGTGGTGATAACGGGAAGCCTGCCGATGAATTCCGGGATAAGCCCGAACTTCAGCAAGTCCTCCGGCATGACCTCGCCGTACGAGTCGGAGTTGTTCTTGACCTCGTTGAGCGGGGCGCCGAAGCCGATGCCCTTGCGGCCGGACCGGGAGCCAATGATGTCCTCGAGGCCGGCGAAGGCTCCGGCGACGATGAACAGCACGTTGGTGGTGTCGATCTGGATGAACTCCTGGTGCGGGTGCTTGCGGCCGCCTTGCGGGGGAACCGAGGCCACCGTGCCTTCCAGGATCTTCAGGAGCGCCTGCTGCACGCCCTCACCGGAGACGTCCCGGGTGATGGAAGGGTTTTCGCTCTTCCGGGAGATCTTGTCAATCTCGTCGATGTAGATGATGCCCTGTTCGGCCTTCTTGACGTCATAGTCAGCGGCCTGGATGAGCTTCAGGAGAATGTTTTCGACGTCCTCGCCAACGTACCCGGCCTCGGTCAGTGCCGTGGCATCCGCGACGGCGAACGGGACGTTGAGCCGCCGTGCCAGCGTCTGTGCCAGGTAGGTCTTGCCGCAGCCGGTGGGGCCGATCAGGAGGATGTTCGACTTGGCGATTTCGACGTCGTCGTGATGGACGCCTTCGGCGAGGCTACCGCTCTTGGGGGCGTGGCCGGCCTGGATGCGCTTGTAGTGGTTGTACACGGCGACGGCGAGGGAGCGCTTGGCAGGCTCCTGGCCGATGACGTATTCCTGCAGGAAGTCGAAGATCTCACGCGGCTTGGGCAGTTCAAAACTGCCGAGGTCCGCTACTTCCGCGAGCTCCTCCTCGATGATCTCGTTGCAGAGCTCAATGCACTCGTCGCAGATATAGACGCCGGGCCCGGCAATGAGCTTGCGCACCTGCTTTTGGCTCTTTCCGCAGAAAGAGCACTTCAGCAGATCCGTGCTCTCGCCAATCCGAGCCATATGTGAACCCCTTAGTATCCTGCTGCTACCGCAGCACTGCACCGGTTGCTGGAATCACGGTGGGTCCGGAAGGTCCGGCCGTGACATGTTCCACTCTAGGTCACATTCGGCCTGAGGGGTGGAACCTTACGCGTTGAAAACGAAAGCCGGTGCGGTCCATTTTCCATGAACCGCACCGGCTCCGCGTGTCGTGCTGCTACCTGGTGATCGCCTGCGGCTTGATCTTGCGGGAATCAAGGACCTGGTCGATCAGGCCGTAGGACTGTGCTTCTGCCGCGGTCAGGATCTTGTCACGCTCGATGTCGTTGTTGACCTGCTCCGAGGTACGGCCGGAGTGGTGCGCCAGGGTGTCTTCGAGCCAGGCGCGCATGCGCATGACTTCCGCGGCCTGGATCTCGAGGTCCGACGCCTGGCCGCCCTGGCCACCGGACAAGGCCGGCTGGTGGATCAGGACGCGTGCGTTGGGCAGTGCCAGCCGTTTGCCCGGCGTACCGGCTGCGAGCAGGACCGCTGCGGCACTTGCCGCCTGGCCCAGGCACACAGTCTGGATCTCGGGACGGATGTACTGCATGGTGTCGTAGATGGCCGTCATGGCGGTGAAGGAGCCGCCCGGGGAGTTTATGTACAGCGTGATGTCGCGGTCCGGGTCGGTGGACTCAAGCACCAGCAGCTGTGCCATCACGTCGTCAGCGGAGGCGTCGTCCACCTGGACACCGAGGAAGATGATCCGGTCCTCGAAGAGCTTGGTGTACGGGTCCTGGCGCTTGAAGCCGTAGGGGGTGCGCTCCTCGAACTGCGGCAGCACATAACGGCTGGTGGGCAGGTTCCCGGCAGACGATCCGAAATTGTAGTTCATGTTCATTTCTCCTGGAATCATTTCTGTCTTTGTGCCGGTTACTATTCCGAGCCGCTGGCGTTTTGTGTTCCGCCGCCGCCGGCTACAGATCCCGCGTGTGCGGCGATCTTGTCGAAGAAGCCGTACTCGAGGGCTTCGGGAGCCGTAAACCACTTGTCGCGGTCGTTGTCCTTGAGGATGGTATCGACCGTCTGCCCGGTCTGGTCGGCGGTGAGTTCCGCCATGACCTTCTTCATGTGCAGGATGAGCTCGGCCTGGATCTTGATGTCCGAGGCCGTGCCGCCGATGCCGCCGGACGGCTGGTGCATCAGGATGCGGGCGTTCGGGGTGGCGTAGCGCTTGCCCTTGGTGCCCGAGGAAAGCAGGAACTGCCCCATCGACGCCGCAAGACCGGTGGCGACCGTTACGACGTCGTTCGGGATGAACTGCATGGTGTCGTAGATGGCCATGCCGGCGGTTACAGAGCCGCCGGGCGAGTTGATGTAAAGGTAGATGTCCTTATCGGGGTTCTCCGCTGACAGCAGCAGCAACTGCGAGCAGATCGCGTTGGCGTTCTCATCGCGAACCTCGGAGCCAAGCCAGATGATGCGCTCTTTCAGCAGGCGGTTATAGATGTAGTTGTCCTGGGCTGCCGGATCGACAGTTGCCATCCGGGGTGCCCCTGCTTGCTGTGACATATGTACTTACCTCTCGCTGGCGACGGTGACGTCACGGTACGACGTCACTGAAAATCACTACTTGGACACTAACCGGTTTCGCGGCCGTTTTGTTCTCGCAGATCGCACTGTTCGCTGACGGCGCACGATTGCCGCAACCCCGCCAGCGTTCCGGAGTTAAGCCGCCGTTCCGGGGTTAAACGGGGGAAGCCCCCGGATCAGGGATCCGGGGGCTTCCGTGCAACGTGTGTTAGAACTTCACTGCTGCGGGGTCGTCGCTGGGGGCGACTTCCTCGGCGGCGGCTTCGCTGTCAACGGCGGGAGCCTCTTCAGCCTCAGCGGCAGGAGCTTCTTCGCCGCCGGGGCGGACGAAGTCGCTCAGGTCAACCTTGTTGCCCTCGGAGTCGGTAACCTCGGCCTGGCCCAGCACCACGGCCAGGGCCTTGCGGCGGCGGACCTCGGAAACCATCATGGGAACCTGGCCGGACTGATCGATGATCTGGGCGAACTGGTTCGGGTCCATGCCGTACTGGCTGGCCGTGGTCACGATGTAGTCGATCAGCTCGTTCTGGCTGACGCCGACCTCTTCCTTGTCCGCGATGGCGTCAAGGATGATCTCGTTCTGGAAGGCACGCTCGGTGTTGGCCTTGACCTCGGCGCGGTGCTCCTCGGTGTCGTGCTCGCCTTCACCGTGGGAGTTCTCAGCCTTGAAGTGCTGCTCCAGCTGCTCTTCGACAACCGAGGCGGGAACGGGAACCTCAACGAGCTCAACGAGCTTGTCCAGGACCTTGTCGCGTGCCTCGACACCCTGCTCGACAACCTTGGCTTCGGAAGCCTGCTTGGCGAGGTCCGCACGGAGTTCGGTCAGCGTGTCGAACTCGGATGCCAGCTGGGCGAAGTCGTCGTCAGCCTCGGGAAGCTCGCGCTCCTTGACGGACTTGACCACTACCTTGACCTGGGCACCTTCGCCGGCGTGGTCGCCGCCTACGAGGGTGGTTTCGAAAATGGCGTCCTCGTCGGCGCTGAGGCCGGTGACGGCTTCGTCAAGGCCTTCGAGCATGGTGCCGGCGCCAACCTGGTAGGACAGGCCGGAGGCGGAGTCAACTTCGGCGCCGTCGATCGAGGCGGTGATGTCGATCGTCAGGAAGTCGCCGTCGGCGGCCGGACGCTCCACGGACTTCAGCGTGCCGAAGCGGCCGCGGAGTTCGTCGAGTGCCTTGTCAACGTCTGCTTCGGAGGACTCGGCAGCGGCAACCTCAACCTTGATGCCGGCGTAGTCCGGCAGCTCGATCTCGGGACGGATGTCGACTTCAGCGTGGAACTTGAGTTCGCCGTCGGTCGCGGAGGGGTCCGGAACTTCGGTGATTTCAACCTCGGGACGGCTCAGCGGGCGGATTCCAGTCTCCTGGACAGCCTCCTGGTACCAGCCGTTGAGGCCTTCGTTGATGGCCGTCTCCAGCACGTAGCCGCGGCCAACGCGCTGGTCGATCAGCTTTGCGGGGACCTTGCCCTTGCGGAAGCCAGGTACCTGGATCTGCGAAGCAACAGTCTTGTATGCCTCTTCGATGCTGGGCTTCAATTCCTCAAAGGGGACCTCAACATTGAGCTTGACCCGCGTGGGGGTGAGGTTCTCGACAGCGCTCTTCACAGTCTAAGTACTCCTGGTTTTTGTGGGATGGGTTTCTGCAAACGCAATGATCTGACAAGCTGCAGAGTCGGGGTGACAGGATTTGAACCTGCGACTTCCTGCTCCCAAAGCAGGCGCTCTAGCCAAGCTGAGCTACACCCCGTAAGTGCACAGAACAGTCTACGGTGATAACGGCCGGATATGCACATTTGACACTGGGGCCCTGAATTAGGTTTAGTTATATCCGGCTCGAGCAGCCGACCGGAAGTAATGCATCAGCCGCAGTGATCACCAGCAGCGGCCGGAAGCATTCCCACGGGGACGTAGCTTAATGGTAAAGCCTCAGTCTTCCAAACTGATTACGCGGGTTCGATTCCCGTCGTCCCCTCCAGGACAGTCCCGCAAGGACACAAGCAGGACAACAGGAAAGCCCCTCTCCGGAGGGGCTTTCCTGTTCGCCCGGCACCTTTGCCCGGGTTTCCGGGCATTACGTCCCCTGCTGGCACACGGGGCACCAATAGAGCTTGCGCGCAGCAAGGTCCGTCAGCGCCACCGCGGTTCCGCAGTTGCGGCACTCGAGGCCGTGCCGCCGGTACACGAAATGCGACTCGTCCGGCGCCGGCAGTCCGGCGGCGGGGTCCGTCCAGTAGGTCGGCGGCGTGGTGATGATCCTGCCGTCGCGGACGCCGTCGGACATCATTGCGACTGTATCCTCCCACAGTCCTCCCGCCGCCTCCGCGTCCAGCGAGCGGCCGGGCAGCCAGGGATCAAGGCCCTGGCGGAAGAGGAGTTCGGCCCGGTAGACGTTCCCGACGCCGGCGATCACCTTCTGGTCCATCAGCAGCGCAGCGAGGGGCGTCCTGCGTGCCCGTACGCCCGCGACGAAGCCTTCCTTGTCCCCGGCAAGGTTCCGCAGCGGGTCCGGACCCAGCCGGGCCAGGACGGCGTCGGCTTCTGCCTCGGTGATGGCGTGGCACGTAGTGGCGCCCCTGAGGTCCGCCCAGCCGTGCGCGCCGGCCAGCCGGACACGGACGGCACCGACCGGCGCGGGAGGGCCCTCGTACCCGGAACTGCCGCCAGCGGATTCAAAAGCAGCGTCGGCTGCCGCGCCGTCGTCGAACATTTCCCGCTCCCCCACCTTCCGGGGCGCGCCGATGCTGGAAGCGCCGCGGAACGTGGCGTCACCGCCGAAGTCCCAGGCGCCGTAGAGGCCCAGGTGCACGTGCAGGACGAGCCCGTGGTCGAAATGCAGGAACAGGTGCTTGCCGTGGGCCACGGAGGCAACCAGGGTGCGGTCGTTCAGCAGCGCCGCGCCGTCAGTGAACCGCCCCTGCGGACTGGAGACGGCGAGGCGCTGCCCGGAAAATACGTCCGAAAACTGGCGGGCCAGCCGGTGGACCGAATGCCCCTCCGGCACTAGGCGATAACCTTGCCGGTGTTCTCGTAGGCAGCGATCTTGCCGATGCGGCGGACATGGCGTTCATCGTTGCTGAACGGTTCCTGCAGGAATGCCTCGATGATTTCCGTTGCTTCGTCCACGCTGTGCTGGCGGCCGCCGACTGCAACGACGTTGGCGTCATTGTGCTCGCGGGCAAGTGTTGCCGTGGACAGGTTCCAGGCGAGCGCCGCACGGACGCCCTTGACCTTGTTGGCGGCGATCTGCTCGCCGTTCCCGGAGCCGCCGAGCACGATGCCCAGGGCGTGCACTCCTGCAGCCTGGTCGGCCACGACAGCGAGCGCTGCGTTGATGCAGAAGGACGGGTAGTCGTCCAAGGCGTCGTAAGCCTTGGGCCCGTGGTCCACCACGTCGTAGCCCTTCGCTGTGAGGTGGGCTACCAGGTGGGCGCTGAGCTCCATCCCGGCGTGGTCGGTGGCGATGTGGACGCGCGGAAAGTCGGAAGAGGTGGTCACGGCAGTGTCCGTTCAGTCGTTAGCACCGGTAGGCTTCCGGGCTGCTTCGGGGGTCGGCTCCAAGCGTACTAGGACGCAGGCGGTGGGTGCCCGCCATGAACACTCTGCGGACGTCAGGGCTGGGGCGGGCGCTTCTCCCCGCGGGCCCGGGCAGCCACCCGGGACAGGACGGCGGCCACCCGTTCGGCGGAGTCGGTGCTGCCGCCGCTGACGGCCACCTTCTTGCCGTCCGCACGGTTGACGACGACGGCGGGGCCGCTGCTGACCAGCATGGCTGTGGTTCCGCCGTGGTGCCGGTAGCCCCATCCGCCGTAGTCCGCGGCACGGACGTCCGCGGGTGCAGCCGAGGCAATGGCCGCGGCCGGAACCTCCATCACGCGGACGAATCCTGCGACGAAGACCCGCAGCCCGCTCCGGTCGACGATGACCCGGGCGAAAAGGAAGGCCGCCGCCAGCACCGCCAGCACCACCAGCAGGGCGCCCAGCCAGGGGACGGCGATGGAGACCAGTGCCGCCGGGAAGAGCGACGCGACGCCGAGCATCACGAACACCGAACTGCGGGCATGAACCCACAGCCGTACGGAATCCGTCGCCAGTTCCGGGTCGAGTTCGCGTTCCAGTGCCTCCTGCAGGGCCCGGTCATCGTCCACCGACCACTGTTCGTCGGCTTTGAACACAAACCCGATGATGACGCCGAGCGCCAAGGCGGCCCCGCTCCCGAGGGCGAGCACCGACATGTCGACCCGTGCCTCGCGGACGTCGGCGATGCCCGCCTGCCCCACCAGCACAGCAGCCAGTGCCGTGGTGACAAAGAGGCTGATGCCCAGGCCGGCGCCCATCATAATGCGCCGCATCACAGCGGGCCGACTCAAAGGCACCGCCTGCCCCAGGGCCAGCCAGCCCACCGCCGCGATGATCAGGCCGCCGAACGTCACAAAGGATGAGAACGGCGCAAAACCGGCCGGCCCGGCCTCGGACCAGCGCACTGCCATGGGGTCCGGCACGTCCGGCCCGAGCAACAGTGCACACACGACGAATGCGGCGGCCAGCAGCACAGGGAACCCCACCGCGAACCGCAGCGCCTTGGCGTCCACCGAATCCCTGATCTTTCCCATACCCCAACGCTACTCCGCGCCGGCACCGTGTGATTCACCTAACTTGCCAACGGGCAATGAAGTGAAAGAATAACTTCACAGTGCCGGTGATCACTGTTGCCGGCCGGCAACCGCAACCCTTTCTGGAGGCCCCACATTGCCAGGTATGAACCTGACGCGCGCCGAAGCCCGTGAACGCGCCGACCTCATCTCCGTTGAGTCCTACGACGTCAGCCTGGACCTGACCCGGGGCGACAAAGTCTTCGGATCCACCACCGCCGTGACGTTCAGCGCACGCCCCGGCTCCTCCACCTTTATCGATGCGGTCACCCACAAGGTCCACAGCGTTATGCTCAACGGCATCGAGCTGGATCCCGCCGAGGTGTCCGACGGCATCCGCATCCAGCTTCCGGACCTCGCCGCGGAGAACAACCTGCTGGTGGTGGCCGAGGCTCCGTACATGAACACCGGCGAAGGACTGCACCGGTTCGTGGATCCGGTGGACAACGAGGTCTACCTGTACACGCAGTTCGAGGTCCCTGACTCACGCCGGATGTTCGCCGTGTTCGAGCAGCCCGACCTCAAGGCGAGCTTTACGTTCACCGTCACTGCGCCGTCGCACTGGGACGTGGTGTCCAACTCCCCCACGCCTGTGCCCATCGAGACCATTCCCGGCGAGGGTGGCGGCGCCCGTTCTGTCTGGGAGTTTGCCCCCACTCCCCCGCTCTCCTCGTACGTGACAGCGTTGGTCGCTGGCCCGTACCAGTCCGTGCGCAGCGAGGTGAAGTGCGCCGACGGACGGGTTGTTCCGCTGGGAGTGTTCGCGCGGAAGTCGCTCATGCAGTACCTGGATGCGGACAACATCTTCGAACTCACCCGCCAGGGGTTCGAGTTCTTCGAGGCACAGTTCGGGTGCCCGTACCCGTTCGAGAAGTACGACCAGCTCTTTGTCCCGGAGTTCAATGCCGGGGCGATGGAGAACGCGGGCGCCGTCACCATCCTGGAAGGTTATGTGTTCCGCGGCAAGGTCACGGGCGCGCAGATTGAACGCCGCGCCATCACCGTGCTGCACGAACTCGCGCACATGTGGTTCGGCGATCTTGTGACTATGCGCTGGTGGAATGACCTGTGGCTCAACGAATCGTTCGCCGAGTACATGTCACACCTGGCTGCGGTGGAGAACACAGAGTTTGACCACGCCTGGACCACGTTCGCTTCCGTGGAGAAGTCGTGGGCGTACCGCCAGGACCAGCTGCCCACCACGCACCCCATCTTCGCCGAGATCAACGACCTGCAGGACGTCGAGGTGAACTTCGACGGCATCACGTACGCCAAGGGCGCCTCGGTGCTGCGCCAGCTCGTTGCGTGGGTGGGGCCGGAGCAGTTCATGTCCGGGGTCCGCGAGTACTTCATCAAGCACGCCTGGAAGAACACCGAGCTCAGCGACCTCATGGTCGAACTGGAAAAGGCCAGCGGCCGCGACCTTGACCAGTGGGGGCGGCTGTGGCTGGAAACTGCCGGCGTCAACACGCTGACGCCGGACGTCGCGGTGGACTCCACCGGCGCAATCACCTCCTTCGCCATCGTGCAGTCAGCGGTCGCCGAGCAGCCCACCATCCGGCCGCACCGCCTCGCCGTCGGCTTCTACAACCTCACCGACGGGCAGCTGGTCCGGGTGCACCGCGAAGAACTGGACGTCGACGCCGAACGCACAGAGGTGCCCGCCCTGGCCGGCCTGCAGCAGCCGGACCTGGTCCTGCTCAACGATGACGACCTCGCCTATGCCAAGGTCCGCCTCGACGCGAAGTCCCTGGCTACTGCTACGGCACACCTGAAGGACTTCCGGGAGAGCCTTCCGCGCACGCTCGTCTGGGGCTCGGCCTGGGACGCCGCCCGCGACGGGGAATCACCGGCACGCGGCTACGTCGAACTGATCCTGGCCAACATCGCTTCCGAATCCGATTCCTCCGTGATCCTGGTCCAGCTCCGCCAGCTGGCCACAACCCTCACTTATTACGTTGCCGAGGAGCACCGGGAAAAGACGTCCGTGGCCGCAGCGGATACGCTCTGGGACCTGGCCGGCGCAGTTCCGGCGGGCTCGGATGCGCAGCTCCAGTTCGTGAAGTCGTACGCCCTGCTGGCCCGCAGTGACAGCCAGCTGGATACGGTATCGGCACTGCTGGAGGGCTCCGCCGTGCTGGACGGACTCACCGTCGACCAGGACCTGCGGTGGGAGCTGCTCGCCTCGCTGGTGGCCGGCGGACGGCACGGCCAGGACCGGATCGACGCCGAACTCGAGCGGGACAACACGGCCAACGGCCAGAATGCGGCAGCTTTGGCCACGGCGGCCATTCCCACGGCCGAGGCAAAGGCTGCAGCCTGGGAGTCCATCGTGGTCAAGGGCGAATTCTCCAATGCCCTGCAGGCCTCCGCGGTGGCAGGCTTCACGCGCGTGCTGGATCCGGCGCTGTTGGCGCCGTACACGGAGAAGTACTTCGACGCCGTCCCCGGGATCGTTGCCAACCGCACCCACGCGCTCGCCCAGCAGATCGTCGTCGGGCTTTACCCGTCCCAGCAGACCACACAGGCCACTGTGGACCGGACGGACGAGTTCCTGGCCACCCTGCCCGAAGACAGCGCCGCCCTGCGGCGCATGATGCTGGAGAACCGCGACGGCGTGGCCCGCGCGCTGCGGGCCCGCCAGGCCGACGTCGGGTAGTCACCGGCGTTTGCCGAAACGAACCAGAACCCCTGAGCTGCCCGCTGCAGTTCCGGGGTTCCGGCGTTTGCCGTTACTAGACTTGCGGCATGACCCTTGATGAGCACCGTTACGCCGTGACTGTCCGATGGACCGGGAACCGTGGAGACGGAACGTCGACGTACCGCGGGTACTCCCGGGCGCACGACATCGACATCCCCGGACTTCCTACCCTCAAGGGGTCCGCGGATCCCACGTTCCACGGGGAAAAGACCCGGTACAACCCCGAACAGCTGCTGCTGACCGCCCTGTCGCAGTGCCACATGCTGTCGTTCCTCCACGTGGCCGTGAAGCAGGGCGTGGTAGTAACGGCCTACGAGGACCGCGCCGAAGGCCTGATGCGGACCAACCGCGACGGCAGCGGCCAGTTCGAGTCCGTCACGCTCCGGCCGCAGGTGACACTTGCGGCCGCCGTGGACAACGCCCTGATGGAACAGCTCCATGAAGAGGCAAACAAGGTCTGCTTCATTGCCCGCAGCGTCAACTTTCCCGTGCTCCACGCACCGACGACAGTCGGCCCGGGAGCCTGACCGCTGCTATTGGCCGGCGGTAGTCCCGTGTCTCAGGACGTACCGGACGCCTGGAATTCGGCCAGGAGCCGCTCCTCCGTTTCGGCGCCGATCCCGGCCTTCCGTTCCCTGTCCAGGCCGCGGCGGCGTTCGTCGTCGAGCGTGTCCCGCAGTGTCTCCTGCCATGGCCGCAAGGTGAGGCCGGCTGCGACGGCAGCGTCGTTGGAGCGTGTCATAAAGCCGTCATGTCCCGGCGGGAGCAAGAGGGGCAGGGAGTCTTTGCCCGCCCAATAGGCAATCCCCCGGGCAACCAGCCAGTCTTCCGGCACCGTGAGCGTCCGGCCTCCATAACCTGCGAGGCGCTTGGATTCGTCCAAGTATTCCTCAAACGGTACGACGCTTCCGACCGCGTTCAGGGCGCCGGTAATCCCCAGTCCTGCCGCTTCCAGGATCCAGGCCGCGAGGTCGCGGACGTCAATGATCTGGGTGGCACTGCCGCCGATGTCCGGAACGAGGGCCGGCCCCGAGTCGCGGGAAAAACGGGCCGGCCAGTAGCCGTAACGGTCCGTGCCGTCCCCGGGACCGCCGATCAGTCCGGCCCGGCAAAGGTGGGCCCTCGCGCCGGCCAGGGCTGTGGCGTGATGCTCGATGGCCGACTTTGCCTCGCCGTAGTTCTCCGGCGCAAAGGCGGTGCCCGGCGCAAGGGGCGGCAGCAGCCCTGCGCTCTCGTCCGCGCCGGGCACTGAGTGGTCGGCGTACACGGAGCAGCTGGAGACTGTTGTCCAGTGCGCGGCGGCCGGGGCCAGGAATTCCAGTGCGTCCCTGGCCTGCTCCGGATCACGGGCCACATCAATGACGGCGTCCCAGTCCCCGGTGGCCTTTTCATACGCCTGCTTACCCTGGGCACGGTCGGCCTGCAGCCAGGCCGTTCCTTCCGGCGGAGCGGCCGCCAGGCCGCGCGCAAGGCAGGTCACGGCGTGGCCGGCGGTAACCGCCTGCCGGGCTATTTCAGCGGACAGGAAGGCGGTACCACCAAGGATCAGGATGCGCATGTGGCCACGCTACGGCGCTAGTGTTGAAGGTGAACAGAGTGTTATGCGCCCGGCGAACGCCGGGCCACCTCCGGCAGTTGCCGGTCAGCAGTAAGGAGCATCCCTGCCGATGTACAGCATGTTGTCGATCACCCCACCAGCCACTCCGGACATTTCCGGAATCAACGCAGCCGGAATCGTGATCAGCATCGGGGTAGGCGTTGGAGTGTGGCTCGCGGCCACCTTCGTGATTGTCGGAATCACCAAGAGCGTTGCCGCCGGCACCACATTCTTCAAGAAGCCGCATTTCCGGTGGGTTGCCCCGGCCCTGCGGGCCCTGGACCACGAGCGCCGCGTCCAGCGGGCGAAGACCATCGGCTCACTGCTGAACAGCGTGGCCAGCGTCCTCATCGCCGTCATCACCATCATGTACGTCCTCAAGAACCTGGATGTGGACATCGCCCCGCTGCTGACCAGCGTCGGTATCCTGGGTGTCGCCATCGGCTTCGGCGCGCAGCAGCTCATCCGCGACTTCCTGGCCGGCATCTTCATCACCATCGAGGACCAGTACGGCATCGGCGATGTCATTGAGACCAGCGAAGTGGTGGGAACAGTGGAGTCCATGGGCCTCCGTATCACCCGTGTCCGGTCGGAGGACGGCGCCATCTGGTACCTGCGAAACGGCGAGATCCTGCGGGTGGGCAACCGTTCCCAGGGCAACTACGTGGCCCCGGTGGACGAGTCCGCGGACGTACCCGACCCTGATTCAGCACCCCAGCAGAAGGCCGGAGAGTAACCATGAGCACGCCAACCCCTGACCAGAGCCAACCGAAGATGCTGATGCAGAACGATCCCTTCACCCAGCCCGGCTACACGGACAACTTCTACGACGCCGTGGGCGGCCACGACACTTTCGTGAAGCTAATCGATGTCTTTTACGACGGCGTGGCCACGGACCCGCTGCTCCGGCAGATGTACCCGGAAGAGGACCTCGGACCGGCCAAGAGGCGCTTCCTGATGTTCCTCGAGCAGTACTGGGGCGGTCCCACCACGTACGGCGAGGAACGCGGCCATCCCCGGTTGCGGATGCGCCACATGCCGTTCCGGGTCACGCCCGAGGCCAAGGACCGGTGGCTGCACCACATGCGCACGGCAGTGGACGCCCTGGAACTGGCGCCGCTCTACGAAGGCACGCTGTGGGATTACATGGAGCGCGCTGCGCTGTCCATGGTGAACAGCCCCTCAGACGCCTGAGAGCCTCTTAGAGACCCAGGCCGGCGCCCGTGCGTGCCAGGACGTGGCCGCGGCTGCCGCTGAGCCGGAACCAACGCCCGGCCCGGTAGAGCCTTTGCTCGTCGCCGCCCAGGAACCCCAGCGTCAGGGCAGCAAACGCTGCACCGGCCGGGAGTCCGCCGCCGCCGGGCAGTTCGCGTCCCCAGACGGCCGCGCGGGCATTGTTGACGATCAGGGCGCCCGGTTTGTCCGGCACGATGCCCGCCACTTCGGTGATGCCGGCTTCCGCAGCGGACCGCAGGTCAGCATCGGCAATCGACCCCACAGGTTCCCAGCCGGACCTCGGGGCGCTGACGCCGGCCCAGGACTCGGTGATTGTTGTGGGCGGCACGGGCAGTTCGACGTCGTTCTCCCCCGCGCGGGCGAGCCGGTCCAGCACCGCGGAGAGCGGGACCGTTACGTCGGCCGAGGCCGGCTCTGCCAGCGCCATGGTCCGCAGGCCAAGGATGGTGGGCGTCGACTCGCCGAGCAGCCGCGGCCGGAGCACACAGACATAGGCGGCGAGCACGGAACCCGACGCCTGAAGTCGGATGGCGCCGTCGTCAATTGCCTTGGCGCGTGTGGCGTAGGTGCGGAGATCGGCCAGATCACGCGGATCGGCGAAGCGGAAGGACTGGGTTAGGACATCTGACACATTAAGGACTCTACCGGTTGAGCCGCGGTTGAGGAGCGCCGGGGTGACGTCTAGAGTCAAACCATGACTGAAGCGGAAGCCGGATTGCAGGCGTTGCCCATAGAGGACCCCACATCGTCGCTCATTGAACTCCTGGATCTCGGCGAGCTTGAAGGTGCACGGACCGACGAGGACATCTTCATGGGACCGTCCCAGCGCCAGCCCCGGCAGCGCGTCTTCGGCGGGCAAGTCCTGGCACAATCGCTCATCGCGGCAAACCGGACCGTTGATCCGGCTCGCAGTGTTCATTCGATGCACGGGTACTTCCTGCGCCCGGGCGACGCCAACAAGCCCATCACATTCGGCGTCCAGCGGTTGCGCGACGGCCGTTCCTTCTCGGCCCGCCGCGTCCACGCGTACCAGGACGGCATGCCCATCCTGTCGATGATTGCCTCCTTCCAGGAGGAGGACGAGGGTGTAGACCACCAGTCCTCCATGCCCGAGGGCATCCCCGACCCCGAGTCGCTACCCAGCACGGCGGACCTCCTGGGCAAGTTCGACCACCCCGTGGCACGGCACTGGGCCTACGAACGTCCCTTCGATATCCGCCATGTGGATCCCCCGCTGTACGTTTCGGCCAAGGGTGAGCGGGAAGCCCGCAATGCCGTCTGGATGAAGACCTTCGGGCCGATGCCGGACGACGCCAACACACACCGGGCAGCCCTTGCCTACGCCAGCGACTACACGCTGCTCGAATCCATCCTGCGCAAACACGGACTCAGCTGGATCACTCCGGGTATGAGCGTGGCAAGCCTCGACCACGCCATGTGGTGGCACCGCCCCGTGCGGGTTGATGAATGGCTGCTGTACGTTCAGGAGTCGCCGAGCGCCCAGGGTGCCCGCGGCCTTGCCACCGGCAAAATTTTCAGCCGGGACGGCCAGCACGTCGCATCTGTGGCCCAGGAGGGCATGGTCCGGGTGCCGACCGACCTGAAGAACAAAGTGGTGGGCGCCTTCCAGACCAAGGTCCTCCAGCACCAGATGCGCAAGGGCGGGAAGGACTAGCCCCGGGCTGCCGGCGCACGGCAGCCCACCGCATCAAGGCAGATGCAAAAGGCCGGTTTCCCCCCTCGGGGGAAACCGGCCTTTTGCATGACCCGGGTGGCTTGGGAGCCTAGTCGCGGGTCAGGCGGCGGTGCGTCACGCGGTGCGGCTTGGCCGCATCGGGGCCGAGGCGCTCCACCTTGTTCTCTTCGTACGACTCGAAGTTTCCTTCGAACCAGTACCACTTCGACGGGTTTTCCTCGTCACCTTCGTAGGCCAGGATGTGGGTGGCCACCCGGTCAAGGAACCAGCGGTCGTGTGATACCACGACGGCGCAGCCGGGGAATTCCAGCAGCGCGTTTTCCAGGCTGCTGAGCGTCTCGACGTCCAGGTCGTTGGTCGGTTCGTCAAGGAGCAGCAAGTTGCCGCCCTGCTTGAGGGTCAGGGCCAGGTTCAGGCGGTTGCGCTCACCACCGGAGAGGACACCGGCCTTCTTCTGCTGGTCCGGTCCCTTGAATCCGAATGCCGCGACGTAGGCACGGGACGGCATTTCAACGTGGCCCACCTGGATGTAGTCCAGGCCGTCCGACACAACTTCCCAGAGGGTCTTGTTGGGGTCGATGCCGCCGCGGCTCTGGTCCGCGTAGGAGATCTTGACCGAATCGCCGATCTTCAGGTCGCCGCCGTCGAGCGGCTCCAGGCCCACGATGGTCTTGAACAGGGTGGTCTTGCCGACACCGTTGGGGCCGATGACGCCGACGATGCCGTTACGGGGCAGCGTGAAGGACAGCCCGTCGATGAGGGTCCGGTCCTCGAACCCCTTCTGCAGGTTCTTGGCTTCCAGCACCAGGCCGCCGAGGCGGGGTCCCGGCGGGATCTGGATCTCTTCGAAGTCGAGCTTGCGGGTACGGTCCGCTTCCGCGGCCATCTCCTCGTAGCGGGCCAAACGGGCCTTGGACTTGGTCTGGCGTCCCTTGGCATTGGAGCGGACCCACTCGAGTTCTTCGGTGAGGCGCTTGGCCTGCTTGGCGTCCTTCTTGCCCTGGACCTCAAGGCGGGCGCGCTTCTTCTCCAGGTAGGTGGAGTAGTTGCCTTCGTACGGGTACAGGTGCCCGCGGTCAACCTCGGCGATCCATTCCGCGACGTGGTCAAGGAAATAACGGTCGTGGGTGACGGCCAGGACCGCGCCGGCGTAGTTGGAGAGGTGCTGTTCCAGCCAGAGCACGCTCTCGGCGTCAAGGTGGTTGGTGGGCTCGTCGAGCAGCAGGAGGTCCGGCTTTTGCAGCAGGAGTTTGCAGAGCGCCACGCGGCGGCGCTCACCGCCGGAAAGGAGGGTCACATCGGCGTCCGCGGGCGGGCAGCGGAGGGCGTCCATGGCCTGCTCCAGCTGGGAGTCGAGGTCCCAGGCGTCCGCGGTGTCGATGGCTTCCTGGAGCTGGCCCATTTCTTCGAGCAGGGTGTCGTAGTCAGCGTCAGGGCTGGCCATTTCCTCGGAGATCTCGTTGAAGCGCTGGATCTTGCCGTAGATCTCGCCCACGCCCTCCTGGACGTTGCCCAGGACGGTCTTTTCCTCGTTCAGCGGCGGCTCCTGCAACAGGATGCCTACGGTGTATCCGGGGCTGAGCCGGGCCTCACCGTTTGAGGGCGTGTCCAAACCGGCCATGATCTTCAGGATGGTGGACTTACCGGCGCCGTTCGGGCCAACAACACCAATTTTGGCGCCAGGGAAGAAGGACATGCTTACGTCGTCAAGAATGAGTTTTTCGCCAACGGCCTTGCGGGCCTTGGTCATTGTGTAGATAAATTCCGCCATGGTTCCAAATCTAGTGGGTCGGCGGGGTTAACTCACATTCGCGGACGGCATTCGGGCCGTTCGGCATCGTTCAGAACGGACAGCCCGGCAACAGCGGAGTCCGGAAACGCGGCGGCCTGATTGAGGCTCAGCCGCCGACGAAGCACTTTCCCGTCGCCAAAACCGGAAGGACCGTGACCACAACGCTTCCGCCCCGGATCTGGCCGATCACGCAGTCCGTGCCCTGCAACGCAGCAGCTTCGATGGCATCGACTTCCAGGCCGGTGGGCGTGTGGCTGGCCGATACCTGCAACGAACCTGCCGGTATTCCGGCGCCGGTCAGGGCCGCTGTCAGCTGTTCCTGGCCGGGTTTCGGATTGCTGGCAACAACTCCGCGGAGGGCATTGCCCACGGTTTCACTCAGCCGCGCGGTGTCAGCGTCCAGTTCGGGCTGGTCAGCGGCGGTCGACGCAGCCGACCCGGCAGCGGCGGACGATGAAGGCTGCGCGGACGGCGTTTCCACGGCAGCAGCCGCAGCCTGCGACGGTGGGGCCGACGGAACCGGATCCGCTCCCGTGCAGCCGGCGAGTCCCGCCACAAGCACCGACGCCGCGATGAGCGACTCAGACGCTGTGCGTAGGCGTCGCAGGTTTCCGGACAGGGGTTTTCCGGGCTGTTGCTTTCCGGACTGGCCGTTTTGGGATTGTTGGTTCTCGGACTGGCGGATTCCGGACTGGTGCCGGGGTGTCTCTGCTCGGATCACCTTGCCATTCTGCCATGCGGCACCGCAGGGGAACGGTGCCGCACTCGCGGCATCAGCGGGACATGTTCAGGCGGCGGCCCCGGTAAGTTCTCCGGTCTCCGAATCGAGCTGTAGGACGTCACCGTTTTCGTCCTCGTAGATCCGTCCGGCAGCCGGGTCCCCGTTTTCGTCGTCCTCCCCGCGATCACCGGCACTCTCAGGATCTTCCGAGTCAGGCGCGATGCCGTCCTGAGCCCCGGAGGCAGGGCCTGACTGACCCTGTCCCGTGCCGGGCTGGGCGGTGTTCCCGGCCGTGCGGGTGAAATTGGCGGAGCCCCACATGAGGTCATGGCCGACGGACTCGGCGTCGATCTCGGCAACGTGGTAGATCCGGCCGTCCTTTTCCCAGCTCCGCATCTTGAGCCGGCCCACGATAATGACGCGCTGGCCCTTCTTGATGCTGCACCCCATGTTGCCGGCCAGCTGTCGGTAGCCCTGCACGGTAAACCAGTTGGTATTGCCATCGACCCACGTGCTCGATGCGCGGTCATAGCGCCGGTCTGTGCAACCGAGCCGAAACGACGCGGTGGCGACTCCCCCTGGCGTGGTGGAACTCCTGATCTCCGTGGCGACGAAGCCCCGGACAGTGATGTTGTCGGTCATCTTGGTGTCCTGTCTCGAATGGTGGTGCCCTAGCAGGCCCCTTCAGCTTCACGCCGGCAGGGCAATGGATCGAGGGTCTGCGTTCCGTATGTGCAAAACTCCGCGCGAATCACCAATGTTGGGGACAGGTCAAAACGCCGCCAGCGTGCTGACTGGCCCAAGGCGCGCGGCACTGTAAACTTTTCTAGGCGCCGCCGGAATGGTCCGGAGACGCCAACGTGCCCCAGTAGCTCAGGGGATAGAGCAGCGGCCTTCTAATCCGCCGGTCGGGGGTTCGATTCCCTCCTGGGGCACAAAAGGAAGCGGCTCCCGCCTGCGCCAACGCAGAGGGAGCCGCTTCCGTCTTTCCACGTGGCCGCCGCCGGAGGACAGTGTTAACTGACCCGCGGGCAACGGAACAACGCACTCCTCCATGGCTTTAACGCTAAGCATGCTTATGATTTGAGTGTGGCGCCGACTCATTGAAGTGGCGTCGGCGCCACAATCTGCCGCCACGGCGGATCATCTCGAAGAGGATGGACCGAATGACTCAGCAATCGCCCGACTACGATCCGAACGAGCCAGCCCCGGCGTCAGGACAGGTTCAACCCGGCAACGCAGAGCGCCCGATTCCGCCTGGCGCAACGCCTGCGCAGCCCCCGCCGCATGCACCGGAGGACCGGCGTGTAACACGAGCCGGCATGGTTTGGGCGGCCGTCGCCACCGCGTTGGCGGTGATGGTTCTGCTCATCGTCTTTATCCTGCAGAACCAGGATTATGTGCAGGTCAGATACTTCGGGCTGGAGGGGGCTGTGCCACTGGGCATTGCGCTTTTCATCGCCGCGGTGGGCGGCGGCATCCTGGTGGCGGTTGCGGGCGCAGCCAGGATTATTCAGCTTCGCGCGGCGGCCCATCGGAGGAAGGTCCTGGCACAGCGCGTCCGGTAGGCGCGCGCCAGCAAGCGGCGGCCGCAGTGCCGGCCGGGCGCATCACCCGCGTTCGTCGCCGCCCGGGTGCCCTTCGGGAGTGTCATCCATCCCGGCGATATCGGGGTCAATTGTTGCGGCCAGGTCGCCGGCCACGGAGTCCCTCGCGGCCTCGTCCACGGGCCGGGACATCCCGTCGTCGCCGCGAGCGGTACCGTTTTCGTCTGGAATCTCAGTCATGAGGCCAAGCTAAACCTGTTCCGGGTGCTTGTCGAGGGCCCGCATCTCCGGTGCCAACGCCGCTCCGGAAGACCCGGGACAGTCAGCGCTCCAACAGTTCCTTCAGGTTTCCCAGCACCATTTCCCAGAGCTTTGCAGACTCCTCCACCTCGGAATCGCTTTTGTTGTTCCCTTGCGTGATGGTGACCTGGGTGCCTTCCGGCTTCTCGTCCAGCCGGTATTCCACGGTGTGATAATTCTCCGGCACGTCCGGCAATCCCGTCAGTGGGCTGTAGTGGGTGAT
This sequence comes from Arthrobacter sp. NPDC093128, assembly GCF_040683875.1. NCBI lineage: Bacteria > Bacillati > Actinomycetota > Actinomycetes > Micrococcales > Micrococcaceae > Arthrobacter > Arthrobacter sp. NPDC093128. The sequence goes on along the minus strand of NZ_JBFBEY010000015.1, from coordinate 43,388 downwards.
GCGGAGCAGCTCCTGGTGCCGGTTTTCCAGCACGATGCCTTTGTCTTCGTAGCTCTTGCCTTTCCACTCACCGGCGAAGGTCACCGGGTCGCCTTCCTGCCAGGTGGTGGTCACATTCGTGCCAAGGAAATACTGTTTGACAATTTCCGGATCGGTGAGTGCCTTCCACACCCGGTTCCGCGGGGCTTCTACGAGGATGGACGCTTCCGCGTCCTTGATCTGATCGTTCATCGCTGTTCCTCCTGGGCCTCAGGATACGCGCGGCGGTGGACGGTGGTAAGAGACAAATGCACTGGCACCAAAACGAGTGCACCCATGGCAACGGCCCGGCACCGCAATGCGGTGCCGGGCCGTCAGGTGGGGCGCAGGCCCCGGCCGTGACGAAGCTGGGGCCCGCGGTCTGGTCAGGAATCACGCCGTCGCAGGAACGCGGCTGGACCGGTCAGGCGTACGGCAGGACGAGTCCCGCGTAGCGCTCCTTCATGGTGGCCAGGACGCTGTCGCCTTCGGCGTCCCAGATTTCCTGATTAAAAATTTCCACTTCGATGTCGCCGGTGTAGCCGGCATCGCGGACCCAGGTGCCGATGGTCGCGAAGTCGATGACACCGTCGCCCATCATGCCCCGGGACAACAGTGCGTCGGCGGCGATGGGCAGGTTGAAGTCGCACACCTGGTAGGAGGCAATCCGGTTCTCCCGGCCGGCCCGTTCGATCTGCGCCTTCAGTTCCGGATCCCACCACACGTGGAAGGTGTCGACGGCGACGCCGACGGCCTTCGCATCGTACGGTGCCGCCAGGTCCAGGGCCTGGCCGAGGGTGGAGATCAGGGCGCGGTCGGCGGCGTACATCGGGTGCAGCGGCTCCAGCACCAGCCGGACCCCGTTCTCGGCGGCGAACGGAACCAGGTCCGCGAGGCGGTCGGCGACGCGCTGGCGGGCAGCCACCACATCCTTCTCCCGCGGAGCTAGCCCGCCGACCACCAGGAACAGTTCCCGGGTGTCCAGCGCCACGGCTTCCAGGATGGCGGCGCGGTTGTCAGCGAGCGCCGCCGCCTGTCCCTCGGCATCGGCTGCGGTCAGGAAGCCGCCACGGCAGAGCGAGGACACCCGCAGGCCGGCGTCCCTGATGAGTTTGGCGGCCTTTTCGAGGCCGGCTTCGTGCACCCGGTCACGCCACGGGCCGATTGCGGGGATGCCTGCGCGGGCGCAGCCGTCGACGGCCTCTGCCAGGGTCCATTTCTTGGTGGTGGCGCTGTTGAGGGAAAGTCGCGAAAAAGGGGACGGCCCGGAATTGGATGTCATACTCCCACTCCGTTGATGCGCAAGTAGTCGGACATCCGGAACGCGGCCAGTGCCGGGTCCTTCAGCAGTCCCGCCTGGTCGGCCAGTTCGAAGGTCTTCGCCAGGTGCACCACGGAGCGGCCTGAGTGCAGTCCGCCCACCATTTGGAAGCCTGGCTGTTTGCCGTTGAGCCAGGACATGAACGCGATGCCGGTCTTGTAGTAGAACGTGGGGGCACTGAAGATGTGCTTGCCCAGTTCACGGGTGGAATCGAGGATGGCGCGTGCCCTGAGAGCGTCGCCGGCATCGTAGCTTTGCAGCGCTGCCGATGCTGCCGGGTAGATGGCGGCGAAGATGCCCAGCAGGGCGTCCGAGTGGTGCGTGCCGTCGCCGTCGATCAGTTCCGGGTAGTTGAAGTCGTCGCCGGTGTACAGCCGGACGCCTTCGGGGAGAGCCGCCCGCAGTGCCACTTCGTGGCTGGCATCGAGGAGCGAGACCTTGACGCCGTCCACCTTGTCCGCGTGCTCGCGGATCAGGGACAGGAACGTGTCAGTGGCCGTGGCGACGTCGTCGGAGCCCCAGTAGCCGGCCAGGGCGGGATCGAACATGGTGCCGAGCCAGTGCAGGATGACGGGCTGCTCGGCTTCCCGCAGCAGCGTCGAGTAGACGTGCAGGTAGTCGTCAGGCCCGCTGGCCACCTTCGCCAGCGCGCGTGAGGCCATCAGGATGACTTTGGGACCGGCCTCGGAGACGACGGCGACCTGCTCGCGGTAGGCGTCGAGGACGGCCTGGACGCCGGCGGCGCCTGCAGGCAGCGTGGCCGGATCAAGCTGGTCGGTTCCTGCGCCGCAGGACACCAGGTCGCGGACGGACTTTCCGGCCGTGGCGGCGTTGCCGGAGGAGACCACCGATGCGGCCTCCACGCCGGTGCGCTTGATGAGCTGCTGGGTGGCAGCCCAGTCCAGGCCCATGCCGCGCTGGGCGGTGTCCATGGCATCTGCCACGCCGAGGCCGTAGGACCAGAGCTCGTGCCTGTACGCCATGGTGGCGTCCCAGTCGAGGCGCGCAGGGGCCCCCGGAGTGTTGTCGGCAGTGACTTCCGGAATGACGTGGGCGGCGGCGTAGGCGTGACGCGAGGTGATGGGGGCCGAGGGCCGGGACCAGGAGGGGGCGGATTGGAGCCGGTATTCGCGGGTTCCGCCGTCGTGGGTGGGAAGGATCAGCGATGTCATTAGAGCGTGATCTCCGGGATGTCGATGGTGCGGCGTTCGTCGTTGGACTGGAGTCCGAGCTCGGCGAGCTGCACGCCGCGGGCGGCGGAGAGCAGGCCGAAGCGGTGTTCCCGGCCGGCAACGACGTCGCGGAGGAATTCCTCCCACTGCAGCTTGAAGCCGTTGTCCAGTTCGGCGTTGGCCGGGACTTCCTGCCACAGGCTGCGGAAGGACTCCGTGACGGGCAGGTCCGGGTTCCAGACCGGTTTGGGGGTATGGGCGCGCTGCTGGGCAACGCACTTGTTCAGGCCCGCGACAGCGGAACCGTGGGTGCCGTCGATCTGGAATTCGACCAGTTCGTCGCGGTAGACGCGGACGGCCCAGGAGGAGTTGATCTGGCCGATGACCGGCTCGCCCGCCGGCGTTTCGAGTTCGAAGATGCCGTAGGAGGCGTCATCGGCGGTGGCCTTGTATTCGTTGCCGGCCTCGTCCCAGCGGGCCGGGATGTGGGTGGCGGTCTTGGCGTTGACGCTCTTGACCTTGCCGATGATGCCTTCGAGGACGTAGTTCCAGTGGCAGAACATGTCCGTGGTCATTCCGCCGCCGTCTTCCTTGCGGTAGTTCCAGGACGGGCGCTGTGCCGCCTGCACGTCGCCCTCGAACACCCAGTAGCCGAATTCGCCGCGGATGGACAGGATGCGGCCGAAGAAGCCCTCGTCAACCAGGCGGCGCAGCTTGACCAGGCCCGGGAGGTACAGCTTGTCGTGCACAACGCCGGCGGTCACGCCGGCTTCCTTCCCGATGCGGGCCAGCTCGATGGCCTCTTCAAGGGTTTCGGCCGTGGGCTTCTCAGTGAAGATGTGCTTGCCGGCCAGCATGGCCTTCTTCAGTGTGGCGGCCCGGAGGCTGGTCATGGAGGCGTCGAAGATGATGTCCACGGTGGGGTCGTTGATCAGGGAGTCGAGGTCCGTGGTCCATTCCGCCACCTTGTGGAGTTCGGCGAGTTCGCGGATCTTGGCCTCGTTGCGTCCCACCAGGATGGGTTCGACCTGGACCTTGGTGCCGTCCTCGAGGGTAAACCCGCCGGCGTCGCGGATGGGGAGGATGGAGCGCAGCAGGTGCTGGCGGTAGCCCATCCGGCCGGTGATGCCGTTCATGGCGATACGGATCGTCTTTGTTTCGAAGCCCATGTGTCCTCCACAGTTCGTAGCTCAGTGCATGTCGTTGGGAAAGCGCATTCCCACTGCATTCATGATGCATCTTTGCGCCCCGCATGGCAAGCGCTTTCCCGAAACTCGGTCAAACTGCCATAATGGCCAGTACGCGCACGTTGGCTGAACAGGAGATACCGGTGGCTGCAAGTACCCTCACCGAGGTGGCACGACTGGCCGGGGTTTCGCCGGCTACTGCATCACGCGTCCTCAACGGTTCCGCCCGCAAGCCCGGCCCGGGCGTGTCCGAGCGGGTGCGCCAGGCCGCGGAAACCCTCGGCTACATCCCCAATGCCCAGGCACAGGCGCTGGCAAAATCCAGCTCGGGCCTTGTCGGCCTGATTGTGCACGACATCGCGGATCCGTACTTCTCGGCCATAGCACGGGGCGTGCAGGAGGTGGCCCGCGAGCAGCACAAGATGGTGCTGCTGGCCACCACGGGCGGAACCCCGGCGGATGAGAAGGACGCCGTGGCCGCTTTCGCGGCCAGGCGGGCAGACGCCATTGTCATTGCCGGCTCACGGTCCCGCCGGCCGGAGGACGAAAAGGGCAATGCTGCCCTCGCCGCCGAACTGGACCGCTACTGCCGCAACGGCGGCCACGTCGGCGTCGTGGGGCAGGCAATCGTCGGCGCCGGCGCGCTGGACGGATACCACCTGGTGGAAGTACCGAACGAGGAGCTGGCCGCGGAACTCGCCGGAAAGCTTGCTGCCAGCCATTCAGGCGAGTTTGTGATCATCGGCGGCCCGGAGGGTCTGATCACCTCTGACGACCGGATCCGCGGTTTCCAGTCCGGCCTTGCCGCGGCCGGCCGTTCCCCCGGCGAAGTGCTCCGTGCATCCTTCAACCGCGCCGGCGGCTACGAGGCGGGACTCGGGCTGGCCCGGCGGATCCGGGAGGCCCGAGCTTCCGGAGCGTCGAAAGAGGGCGAAAAGCCCGGACTGTGCATTTTTGCGGCAAACGATGTCATGGCCATCGGTGCCACGGCGGGGCTTCGCTCGCAAGGGTTCAGAATCCCCCGCGACGCCCTGGTCGCCGGGTTCGACGACATCGAGACCCTCCGGGACTTCCGCCCTGGACTATCTACAGTCCGCCTTCCGCTCGAGGAAATCGGACGCCTGGCCACACTGAGCACTTCGGGTCCTGAACGTCCCGACGGGGACGGCCACCACGACGGCGGTGCCACCGTGACGGGACAGGTGACGCTCAGGCGGAGCACCGAGTGGACGCCCTGACGGGCAGCCCCACGATGCCGGCGGGCCTCAGCGTCCTCCCGGCTGGCGGGGAACCACTCCGGGAGTCGCCGGCAATGCTGATCCTTCCCGGCGGAGGCTACGAACGCCATGCCGACCACGAGGCCGAGCCGGTGGCTGAATGGCTGGCCTCACTGGGCATCCACGCGTTCGTGCTGCGCTACCGGGTGGCTCCGCACCGCCACCCGGCGCCCCTGCAGGATGCCAAGGCCGCGCTCGCCTGGATCCGGCGCGGAGGCCACGGACTCGCCGTGGACGGCTCACGGGTCGGTGTCCTCGGGTTCTCAGCCGGCGGTCACCTTGCAGCCACCCTGGCTGCCGGAGTCCCCTGCGGCGAGGCTTCGCTCGACGTGCCCGGCTCGCGTCCCGACCTGTCCATCCTGTGCTACCCCGTGCTGTCCTTCACCGCGGCAGTCCATCAGGGAAGCATCAACAACCTGCTCGGCGCCACGCCATCGAACGAACTGCTGGCCCGGCTGTCTGCGGAGCTGACTGCCACGAGCGACACTCCCCCGTCCTTCATCTGGCATACCTTTGACGACGGGGCCGTGGATGTCGAGCACAGCCTCCGGTACGCCCTCGCGCTGCGGCAGGCTGCCGTGCCTGCCGAACTGCATGTCTTTCCGCATGGCCAGCACGGACTGGGCCTTGCGGCCGGCGTGTCCGGCGTGGAGCGGTGGACGGAGCTGTGTGCCACGTGGCTTGCCGGGCTCGGCTGGCGCAGCGCTGAGGCACGCCAGAAAGCCGGCGCCTGAGAGCACGGGCTGCGGCGTTCCGTCGCAGCGGGCAACCGGTCTAGCCTGTTTCCATGACCGCCAAGCGATCCGACAGCCCTGTACCGGTGACCACTGCGCCCGTGACCACTGCGCCGGCCGAATGGCCCGACGTCGAACGCCTTTTCGGAGTGCGCGGCGAGCCGTCGCGCTGCTGGTGCAGGTTCTTCGCCCTGACCGGGGCGGAATGGAATGGCTCCGCTCCAGGGGACCGCAAGAACCAGCTGCGGGAAAAGTTCGGTGCCGGCACACCGGCACCCGGGGTCCTGGCCTTCGGGGACGGCCAGCCGGTGGGCTGGTGCGCGGTCGAACCGCGCGGCTGCTACCCGCGGATCCTGCGTTCACAGGTCCTGAAGGCGGCCGGGCCGGCCGCGTCCAGCCAACCGGGGGACGGGCCTGTTGTGCCCATCTGGTCGGTGAGCTGCTTCGTCGTCGCACCGGGCCACCGCCGCAGCGGTGTCGCTGCAGCGCTGCTTCAGGCCGCCGTCGGCCACGCCCTTGCCCACGGCGCCGGCATGGTGGAAGGCTACCCCGTCATTCCTGAGCAGCGGCCGAAAGCGGGTCCCGCCGACCTCTACCATGGAACCCTGAAGCTGTTCCTGGCCGCAGGCTTCGAGGTGGTCAGCGATGCGGTGCCGGGCCGGGCGGTGGTCCGGCTCGTCGCCCCATCCTGAACGCCGGGTCCTGAACACCAGCCCGGCTGAAAGCTATCCTGCCGGAGTCAGGCTGAACGGTGCGGCCAGGACAGCGCGCAGGGAGCTCCCGGCCGCGCCGAGCAGGGCCGCGGACTGGCCGAGCTCCGAGACCGCCACCCTGGCGGGGCTGACGACGCCGGGCGCATAGTCAGCCAGGCTCCGCACCACAGCTGGAGCAATCCACGGTCCCATCTGGGTGAAGTGGCCGCCGAGCACCACGGCGGACAGGTTCATCATCCGCGCCGTGGACGCCGCGGCAATCCCCAGGTAGCGGCCGGCCCGGGCCACGGCTGAAATGGCGGCCGCATCTCCGGACGCGAGTTGTTCGCCGAGCCTCGCGAGCCGCACGGATGCGGTGCCTGCCGGAATGCCGGCCTCGGAGAAGATGGCCTCCTGCCCGGCGAAGGTCTCCAGGCAGCCATGGCCGCCGCACGAACAGTCGGGGCCGGACGGTTCCACCACCATGTGGCCCACCTCGCCGGCCTGCCCCTGGGGCCCCGCGAACAGCTCGGAGCCGATCACCAGGCCGCCACCGACCCCCACCTCGCCGGAGACGAAAAGGTAGTCCTGGAAATCCAGTCCGTGCCCGTACCAGAGTTCACCCAGCGCAGCGCAGTTGGCTTCGTTGTGCAGGACGGTGCCGAACGGTGCGTCGGGAAGTAACCGGTCAAGCTGCAGGGCAACCGCGTGCCAATGCAGGTTGGGAGCACTGGCAACGGTCCCCGACGCCGAGTCCACAAGTCCGGGAACAGCCAGCCCGCCGCCAAGAATCACGATTCCGGCCGCAGAGGCCTCGGCGGCAACGTCGCTGACAAGCCCGGCCAGCAGGGCCATGACGGATTCAGGTGACTGGCCGCGGTTGCCGCGTTCCAGTGTCCTCAGGATCCGCAGGGTCCCGCCTAGGTCCAGGAGCCCGGCGGAAATATAGTCCACATTGATTTCCATGCCCACCACGCCGCGGCGGGTGCTCAACTCCAGGCCCACTCCCGGGCGGCCGCGTTCGCCGTCCCGGGTGGCGCCGGATTCCGCCACCAAACCGGCGTCCACGAGCTCGGCGACGAGGCTGGACACGGATGCCTTGGTCAATCCGGTCCGGGACGCCAGGTCAGCACGGGTGGGGTGCGGGTCCGGATCAGCGCGAGCCTGCGCCAGGGAAGCCAGGACCCGCACCAGGTTTCCGCGCCGGACATCCTCGACGCGGCCGGGCGCAGGACGGACCGCACCGCCGTCGGCATTTTTCTCCAGTGACATTTCCGCCGCCTTCATCATTGACCTTAGTCAATCATGATGCATATAGTTCAGATTGAAAACTAATTGAATCCCGGCCGTCCCCGCGGTGGCCGGTACCGCTAAACCACTCCCTGAACCCCCATCTCTGAACCAAGGACGCTTCATGACTCTTCAGCCCACCCCCGCAGACCGTTTCACCTTTGGCCTTTGGACCGTCGGCTGGACCGGCGCCGATCCGTTCGGCGTCGCCACCCGCCCGGCCCTGGACCCCGTCGAGGCCGTCCACAAGCTCAGCGAGCTCGGCGCCTACGGCATCACCTTCCACGACAACGACCTGGTCCCGTTCGATGCCACGTCCTCCGAGCGCGAGCTGATCCTGAAAAACTTCAAGGCAGCCCTGGCCGAGACCGGCCTGAAGACCCCCATGGTCACCACCAACCTGTTCAGCCACCCGGTCTTCAAGGACGGCGGCTTCACCTCCAACGACCGTTCCGTCCGCCGGTTCGCGCTCAGCAAGGTCCTGCAGAACATCGACCTCGCAGCCGAGCTGGGCGCCGAAACCTTCGTGATGTGGGGCGGACGCGAAGGCAGCGAATATGACGGCTCGAAGGACCTCTCGGCCGCGCTGGACCGCATGAAGGAGGGCGTGGACACGGCCGCGGCCTACATCAAAGACAAGGGCTACGGCCTGCGGATCGCCCTGGAGCCCAAGCCCAACGAGCCCCGCGGCGACATCTTCCTGCCCACGGTGGGACACGGCCTGGCGTTCATCGCCCAGCTGGAACACGGCGACATCGTGGGCCTCAACCCGGAAACCGGCCATGAGCAGATGGCCGGACTGAACTTCACCCACGGCATCGCCCAGGCGCTGTGGGCCGGGAAGCTCTTCCACATCGACCTCAACGGCCAGCGCGGCATCAAGTACGACCAGGACCTCGTCTTCGGGCATGGCGACCTGACCAGCGCGTTCTTCACGGTGGACCTCCTCGAAAACGGGTTCCCCAACGGCGGCCCCACGTACGACGGTCCGCGGCACTTCGACTACAAGCCCTCCCGCACCGACGGCTACGACGGCGTGTGGGAATCCGCGAAATCCAACATGTCCATGTACCTGCTGCTCAAGGAACGCGCCCTGGCCTTCCGTGCCGACCCTGACGTCCAGGAAGCGTTGACGACCTCCGGTGTGTTCGAACTCGGGGAGCCCACGCTTTCCGCCGGTGAGAGCGCCGCGGACCTGCTCGCTGACGGGTCCGCTTTCGCGGAGTTCGACGCCGATGCCGCAGCCCAGCGCTCGTTCGCCTTTGTCCGCCTCAACCAGCTGGCCATCGAGCACCTGCTCGGCGCCCGCTAGGGCCCGTTTTTCCCAACCTACAAATACCGCTGCCGCCGGATCCGGACTCCCGGGTCCGGCGGCAGACCTTGCAGAAAGAACCCGCCATGCCGCTGGTCGCAGGAATCGACAGCTCCACACAGTCATGCAAAGTGGTGATCCGCGACGCCGGCACCGGCGCGCTGGTCCGCCAAGGGCGTGCGGCCCACCCGGAAGGCAGCGAGGTACACCCCGACCACTGGTGGACCGCCCTCCAGGATGCCATCGCCCAGGCGGGCGGCCTGGACGACGTCGCCGCCGTTTCCGTCGGCGGCCAGCAGCACGGCATGGTGTGCCTGGATTCCTCCGGCGCGGTGATCCGCCCGGCGCTGCTGTGGAACGACACACGCTCCGCCGTCGACGCCGAGCAGCTCATCGCCGATGCTGGCGACGGCGACGCTGAGGCCGGTGCCGCCTTCTGGGCAGACGCGACCGGTACGGTCCCCGTCGCATCCCTCACTATCACCAAACTTCGCTGGCTGGCCCGGGAGGAACCTGACAATGCCCGCCGTATAGCGGCCGTCTGCCTCCCGCACGACTGGCTGAGCTGGCGGCTGGCGGGCCACGGCCCGGGAACGGGCCCCTTGTCGCTTCAGCTGCTCCGGACGGACAGGTCCGACGCATCCGGCACAGGCTACTTCTCCACGGCGTCAGGGACCTACCTCCCCGGGATCCTGGAGAAGGTCCTGGGCCACGTGCCCGCGCTTCCCGCCGTCGCCGGTTCAATGGAGGCCGCAGGCAAGACGCCGGCCGGTGCGCTGATCGGCCCCGGAGCCGGCGACAACGCCGCCGCTGCTCTCGGCGTTGACGCGCGCCCCGGCGACGTTGTGGTGTCACTTGGGACGTCAGGGACGGTATTCGCAGTCTCCGAGACCCCTGCCGCCGACGCCACGGGGCTCGTCGCCGGATTCGCGGATGCCACCGGCAACTTCCTCCCGCTGGCCTGCACGCTGAACGCCACGCGGATCTTCGATGCCACCGCCACACTGCTCGGCGTGACCCTCGCCGGTCTCACCGAACTCGCCCTCGACGCCCCGGCCGGATCCGGCGGGCTCACACTCGTGCCGTATTTCGAAGGTGAGCGCACACCCAACCTGCCGCACGCCGAAGGCTCCCTCCACGGCGCCACCCTGGCCAGCTACACGCGCTCCAACCTGGCCCGGGCCGCCATCGAAGGCGTGGTCTGCTCCCTCGCGGATGGCCTGGCGGCGTTGCAGGCTCAGGGTGTCACAGCCGGGCGGATCATCCTGGTGGGCGGCGGGGCGCAGTCCGCTGCGGTGCAGCAGATCGCCGTCTCCGTATTCGGCCTCCCCGTGGTGGTGCCTGAGCCGGGGGAATACGTGGCCGACGGCGCCGCCCGACAGGCAGCGGCCGTCCTCACGGGACGGTGGCCGGAGTGGGAATCGGCACGGATGGAACTGACGGCGCCCGACGGCGGGTCCCCGGACGTCCTCGCCCAGTACCGCCGGTACGCGGCGGCCTACCTCAACGGCTGAGCGCCGTCAGCGACTGAGCGCCCGGATGGTCCAGCTGGCCTGGTGGGACTCCCCCGGAACCAGCCGGATCACGCCGGTGCCGCTATTGAACGCATCCGGCGGGCACGTCATGGGCTCAACCGCGAGGCCCAGCCGGGACGGCCCCGCGGGTTTGTCCGCGGTATGGATCTGCAGCCACGGCCAGTCAGTATCCCACTCCAGCTCGACGCCGGTCCCGGAGGGGTCGTAGGCCCGAACGGCCGCGAGGCCGTCCCCGTTGGTAATCAGGCCGGTGAAGGCGTGGTCGATTTCCACAGCGCCGAGGACTTTTTCAGTCCGGAAGTCGAAGGCGTGGCCCTGCACACTGGCCATGCCTTCGGGCAGCAACCGGTCGTCGGAGACCTCCATGAATTCGGTGGCCGGGATCTGCACGGTCCACTCATCTAGCGGGGCGGGTCCGGCGACGAGGTACGGGTGAGGGCAGACGCCGTAGGGCGCTGCGTCCGCGCCAATGTTTTCGGCGCGCACGGTGCAGCGCAGCCCGTCCGCCCGCAGCTCGTATTCAACGGAAACGTCAAGGCGCCCCGGATACCCCTCGCCCGGCTCAATGCGGGCGCCAAGGCGGAGGGATGAAGCGGTCTGCTCCCGCAGCTCCCAAACTGCCCCGAACACTAGTCCGTGCAGGGCTGTCCCCCGCTCCTCCTCGTTGACCACCGCTTGGAAATCCCCGCCGTCGAAGCTGTAGCGGCCATCAGCCAGCCGGTTCGGCCACGGAGCACAGATAACACCGCGGTAGTCCGGTATACCGCCGTCGGCGCCGAAGCTGATTACCAGATCGCGGCCGCCGTGCCGGAGTTCGCGGAGCGCCCCTCCCCTGGCCGTGGCGATGGCGGTGTAGGGGCCGAAACTGATCTGGTGCTCGCTGGCGGTCATGTGGTTTCCATTACTGCTGGGAGAGACGTTGTTAGCGCTCACTATTGTAATCCACGGCCAACAGATTCCGTGGTTGGCAACGCGCCGTCAGGGCAGCGTGAGGATCACTGGGCCGTCCGCGGTGATGGCGACTGTGTGTTCGCTGTGGGCCGCCCGGCGGCCGTTGGCGGACCGCAGCGTCCACTCGTCGTCGTCGTGGTAGTAGTCGTCCTTGCCCCCGAGGATCAGCATGGGTTCAATGGCTATCACCAACCCCTCCGTCAGCTTGATGCCGCGGCCGGGACGGCCGTCATTCGGCACCGGGGGCTCGGCGTGCATCGTCCGGCCGATGCCGTGCCCGCCGTGATCCGCCAGCAGGCCGTAGCCGGCCCGGCGCGCCGCTCCGCCGATCGCATAGGCGAGATCGCCCATTTTGTTGCCGAGCCGGGCCATCTCGATGCCACGAGCCAGGGCCGCGTCGGTGGCAGCAATCAGCGCCAGGTCCACCGGATCCGCCGTTCCCACAACGAAGCTGACGGCGGCGTCTCCGCACCACCCCTCCAGGAACGCGCCGCAGTCCACGCTGAGCAGGTCCCCGTCCTGCAGGCGGTATCCGTTCGGGATGCCGTGGACCACGGCATCGTTGACGCTCGCGCAGATGACGCCAGGAAACGGCACCGGGGCCCACCGCGGGCGGTAGTTCAGGAAGGCGGGCGTGGCCCCAGCGGCCGATATCGACTCGGCGGCCAGCTCATCAAGCTCCTTCAGGGAAACACCCACCGCCGCCGCGTCCTTCACCGCGGCCAGGGTGTTTGCCACCACCCGGCCGGCCTCGCGCATCAGCGCAATCTGGTCTGGGCTCTTGATCATAGACATGCTGATACCTCCGGGATGCCGGCGCCGCCCGGCGGGATTGTTGCATCCCCCGGCGGACTGCTGTTCTGTCCTCCACTCTAGGGCCCGGGCGCCGGGTCCGCACGGGCCGCCTGTGGCTATGGTTGCTCCATGGGACACAGTGATCTGGTTGCGGCCATCCGGGCGAGGCTCACCGCCGCCGCGGACCCGGTGCGCGCCGCTGGCGCGCAGGCCTACCTGAAATCGGCCATGCCGCTGCTGGGCGTGCGGGTGCCCGAGGTGCGCAGGATCGTCAAGGCCGAGGTCGCAGCGGCGCCATTGGCATCGGGCGATGAGCTGAGGTCGGCCGTGCTGGAGCTCTTCCGGACAGCCACCTACCGGGAGGAACGGTATGCCGCGATAGACCTGACGGCCTTGAAGCTTGTCAGGTCGGATTTGGCCATGGTGCCGGTGTACGAGGAAATCGTCCGCACCGGAGCATGGTGGGACCTGGTGGACGGCGTCGAAGACCGGTTGGGCCGGCTCCTGCAAGCACACCGGGACGTGCTGACACCGGTCCTGCTGCGTTGGAGCACGGATCCCGATTTCTGGATCCGCAGGTCGTCCATCACCGCCCAGCTCGGGGCAAAGGCCAACACCGACGCCGGGCTCCTGGCCACGGTCATCGAAGCCAATCTGGCGGACCGGGAATTCTTCATCCGCAAGGCCATCGGCTGGGCGTTGCGGGAGTACGCCAAGACCGATCCCGCGTGGGTCAGGCAGTTCGCCGCGACGCACGTGGCCGCCCTCAGCCCGCTTTCACTCCGCGAGGCGCTCAGGAACCTGCCCGCAGGGGACTAAACAGCCCGCATCGGGTCCAGGGTCCGGTCAGATGACGGGGCGCGTGGTCACCGGCTCGTCCGGCTTGCTGAACAGCTGCTTCGTTTTGGGATCCAGGAAGATCAGGTACAGCGCGAACATCAGGGCGATGATGGCCGCGGCGTTGCGTGCAAGGGCCAGGGGAAGGCCCAGGTCCTCGGTCTGAAGGTAGGGGAAGACTTCCAGCTGGTCCGAGATGGCATAGACCATAAAGAAGGACACGATGAAGTACAGGGCCTTCACCTGCCAGTCGTCCCGGATGCCGGTGACGGCAAACAGCGGGATAAGCCACACCACATACCAGGACTGGATCATGGGGGCGAGCAGGACCACCGCCGCGAACGCCAGGGTGAGCCGGCGCATCAGCCGGTCATGGTCACCGCGGAAGATCTGCCAGGCGACAATACCGACGGCGAGCAGCTTGCCGGCGTCGTAAACCCATTTGGCCAACCCCCAGCCGTCCAGCCCGAAGGCGTTGAAGATGGAGGCCACCACGAGCCCCAGCAGGCCAACCGGGGCGTACCAGATCCAGATGCTGCCGGGAGCGGACAACCCGTTCACCCAGCCGAAGCCGAAGCCGTTCACCAGGCTCATGCCGTACAGGAGGGCCAGGCTGATGCCCGCAGTGAGGCCCCAGAACACGAACTTCCGTGGCCAGCCTGCGTTCTTGCCGGCCCAAAGCAGCCCGATGAAGGGCAGGAACACGATAGTGATCGGCTTGACGGAGATCGACAGCGTCACCAGCACCAGTCCGAACACCACGCGCCTGGTGGCGCAGTAGTAGAGCCCTGCCAGCGCGAGTCCGATCATCAGCGCATCGTTGTGGACGCTGGCGATGAAGTTGGTGAGGAACAGCGGGTTGGCTGCAGTCAGCCACAGTGCCCGGTGCGGATTCACGCCGTGCAGCTCCGCCAGTTTGGGCACATAGACAATACACAGCACGACGCCGACGAGCGCCGCAAGCCGGAACAGCATGACGCTGGCTTCCGGGTGCACGTTCGTGGTCCACACGACGAGCTGTTCAATCCACAGGAACAGCTGGCCGTACGGAACCGGCGCCTCAGTCCACATCTTGTCGGCACCGAGCTGGAAATAGTTGGACAGCGCCGAGATGCCGTTTTCGTAAGGGTTGAATCCTTCGACCATCAGGCGGCCCTGCCCGATATAGGCGTAGACGTCCCGGCTGAAGAGTGGCACGGAGAACATCATGGGCAGCCCCCACAACGCGACTGCCTGCAGGGTGGCCTTGCGGGCACCTGCGCCCCAGACCCGGACCCGCTGGCCAAGGCGAAGCCAGGCACGGACGAGGAGCATGCCGCCCACGGCCAGCAGCACGATGGACAGTGCAACCCCGACGGCTTCGGTGCGCATCCAGATGAACAGCGGCAGGCGGCGAAGCTCGGAGACGGGGGCGAGCCAGCCAACCCCCAGCGAGCCGATCGCCATGAACATTGAACCTGCGAACCCCGAGAGGAGGGGCGAGAGGGCGTTGTCCACTTCAGCCGCGGCCGGCTCCGGTGACGTACCGGCAGCCACATTTCCCACCGCGGGTACAGGCGCCGTCATCTCAGGATCGTCCAATCTGTTGTGGGGCATATTTCACCCGGTGGCAGCCGGGCAGGCCGGCGGAAGCGGGGCCGCAGCAGTGAAAAAAGGGCACCGCCACGTACCCGAAATCCTAGCATCGGACAGCTCTCGAGCAGTGAAACGGTAGGCTGGGCGGGTGCCTATAACTAACGAACGCATTGTCTGGATCGACTGCGAGATGACCGGCCTCGACCCCAAGAACGACGCCCTCATTGAGGTTGCCGCCTTGGTGACGGACTCTGAACTCAACATTCTTGGCGACGGTGTCGACGTCGTCATCCGTCCCGACGGTGCCGCGCTGGCCCAGATGAACGACTTCGTCCGGGACATGCACACGCGCTCCGGCCTGCTCGAGGAGCTCCCGCACGGCAAAACCATGGCCGAAGCGGAAGCCGTCATCATGGAGTACATCGCGAAGTGGGTGCCGGACCCTCGCAAGGCCCCCTTGGGCGGCAACTCCGTGGGCACGGACCGCGTATTCCTTGCCCGGGACATGCCCGCCGTGGTGGAACACCTGCACTACCGGGTCATTGACGTGAGCACCATCAAGGAACTGTCGCGGCGCTGGTTCGCCCGCGCCTACTTCCAGGCTCCGGCCAAGCACGGCGGACATCGGGCGCTCGGGGACATCAAGGATTCCATCGATGAGCTGCGGTACTACCGCGAAGCAGTTTTTGTTCCGGCGCCGGGTCCGGACAGTGCCACAGCCCAGCGCATTTCAAAGTCCGTCATGGCCTCTGCCGGGTCCCTCGCAGAGTCTTCGGAAAAGTGATCTGCGCCACGTTTGGCGGAAATTTCCGCTAAACGGGCAAAAGTGGCAAAAACACCTCCATGGAGCAGGTAAGCTATATGACGTTGCCTTTCAAGACAGCCGGATAGCCGGACGGTCTCGCAGGGCACATGGTGGGCGTAGCTCAGTTGGCAGAGCGCCTGGTTGTGGTCCAGGAGGTCGCGGGTTCAACCCCCGTCGCTCACCCTCATGAAGGGCAGGATTTTCCGCCCTTACGTAAAGGCCGCACCGGTTATCCGGTGCGGCCTTTATTTGTTTCCTGGAAAAGTCCAAAGCCCCGCCGGTCGCTGCGGGCCGGACTGTTCCCGCACTTGATCCCGCACTGCATCAAAGGACCAACCTGACATGACCGTTCTGCCGATCACCATCTGGGGCGAGCCGGTTCTGCACCGCCGGGCCGCCGAAGTGGAAGTCTTCGACGACGAACTCCGCACGCTCATCGCCGACATGTTCGAGACGAATGACGCTGCCAACGGAGTGGGGCTTGCCGCACCCCAGGTGGGCGTGGGCAAGCGCATCTTTGTATACAAGTTCGCCAATGACGACGATGTTCCTCCTGTGGGCGTCCTGGTGAACCCCGTCCTCACGCTGTCCAAGGTTTCCGGCGCTCTTCCGGACCCGGATGAGGAAGTGGAGGGCTGCCTGTCGTTTCCCGGCGGCCAGTACCCGCTCAAACGCGCCGAGTGGGCGCGCGTCCAGGGGTTTGACGGCGACGGGAACCCGGTGGACTTTGAAGCCACGGACTGGTTCGCCCGGATCATCCAGCATGAGTATGACCACCTGGACGGCAAGCTCTATGTGAACCGGCTGATGGACCGCTACGCCCGGAAGGCCATGAAGCAGGCCAAGCGGAGCGGCTGGGGAGTTCCCGGCCTGACCTGGATGCCCGGCGTCGACCCCGACCCGTTCGGGCACTGAGCCCCAAGCCCACTGCGTCACTGCACACCCGGGACCCGGCCCGTTATCGCGGAATGACCGTCTGCTGCTGCGGACACGACGCCAGCACGCGCTTCATGGCATCCTTTTCCGCCGGGGTCACCCACAGTGCGTACGCGGCTTTCACGGAGATCTGGCGGGCTACGTAGTGGCATCTGAAGGCCTTGTTCTTCGGCAACCAGTCGGCGGCGTCTGACGCGCTCTTTTCCTGGTTGGCCGGACCGTCCGCGGCCACGAGGTTAAGGGGATCGTTGGCGAGGCTTTGGCGCTGTTGCGGCGTCAACTGCTGGGCACCCTTCTGCCAGGCATCCCCCAGCGCGACCACGTGGTCGATCTGGACGGCTTTGCTGCTCTCCGCTCCCCTGGTGAATGTCACCACCGCTCCGGTGTAAGGCTCGTGGAACTGGCCGGCTGCCACGCGGCAGCGCGAGCCCTCAGTGAACTGCGCGCCGGCCAGGTCGCGCCGCAGGATGTCGTTGCGGGTGTCGCAGCCGTTGCGGTCCACGTCCAGCCACGCCTGGCCGAATGCCGTGCGCTCGTAGTTGTCATTGGCCGCCTGGCCCTTCACGGCGAGGGTTTCCAGCGCCGCGGCGGCACTGCCTTCGGGCACAGGCCGGACCGGAGGAACCGCTTTCATCCACGTGGGGTCCAGCACCAGAGCTTCGCTGGGACCGGTGACCGGCGGCTCTGCTGCCGCGAACTGGCCGGCGGTGAAAAACCAGGAAACGGCGGAAACCAGTCCCACGGCCAGCACAATCAGGACTGCCCAGGCCTGGCGGGAGCGGCGCCGGGCGCGGCGGTACGCCGTCCAGCTGATGGTCATGGCTGATGGGTCCGGTGACGATTCCTATGCACGCCAAGAGCCTAGGCCAGGGCACTGACAAGCTGGCCGATATCCACAGTGTGGAGGATCGGTTACTGCTCCTTGATCACACGCTTGAGGTCTTCAGTGGCGATGTCCAGCAGGTCCTCGAGCTGCTTGACCCTGCTTTCCGGAATCTCTCCCGCGGCACGCGCCACGCGCGCCTGGTCAAGGAGACGGGTGGCTTCCTTATGATTCGTCCGCGCTACGTCGAGCGCGTGTTCCAGTGTGGTTTCATGTTCGAGAGTCGATTCCTGTTCCATGACACCATTCTGTGTCGGTTTCCCGGCTGATGCCAGAGCACCCGCCGGGAAACCGCAGACCTGATACTTCCGGGCGCTAGACCGCCGCGATCGCTGCCAGCGCGGCAGCGGGCTCCTTGACGGGGAATGACGGCGGGTTGACGCCTGCCATTTCCTCCATCACGCGCACTACCTGGCAGCTGTAGCCGAACTCGTTGTCGTACCAGACGTAGAGGACCAGGTTCTTGTCATTGGAGATGGTGGCCAGGCCATCAACAATTCCGGCGCGGCGTGAGCCGACGAAGTCTGTGGAAACCACCTCGGGCGAATCGATGTAATCGATCTGCTTGCGCAGGTCCGAGTGCAGGGACATCTGCCGCAGGTAGTCGTTGACCTCGTCCTTGGTTGTGCCGTGTTCCAGGCTCAGGTTCAGGATGGCCAGGGACACGTCCGGGGTGGGGACGCGGATGGAGCTGCCGGTGAGCTTGCCCAGGAGTTCGGGCAGCGCCTTGGCCACGGCCTTGGCGGCACCCGTTTCGGTGATCACCATGTTCAGCGCGGCAGAGCGCCCGCGGCGGTCACCCTTGTGGAAGTTGTCGATCAGGTTCTGGTCGTTGGTGAAGGAGTGGACCGTCTCGACGTGGCCGTGGACTACGCCGAACTTGTCGTTGATGGCCTTCAGGACCGGAGTGATGGCGTTGGTGGTGCAGGACGCGGCCGTGACGATCTTGTCCGAATCCAGGATGGTGCCGTGGTTGATGCCGTGGACGATGTTCTTGAGATCGCCCTTGCCCGGTGCCGTGAGCAGGACACGCGAAACGCCCTTGCTCAGGAGGTGCTGGGACAGGCCTTCGGCGTCGCGCCAGCGTCCCGTGTTGTCCACCACGAGCGCATCCTTAATGCCGTAGGCCGTGTAATCCACCGTGGAGGGGTTGTCCGAGTAGATGACCTGGACCTGCACGCCGTTGGCCGTGATGGTGTTGTTCTCGGTGTCGAGTTTGATGGTGCCCTCGAACGAACCGTGAACGGAGTCGCGGCGAAGCAGGCTGGCCCGCTTGGCGAGGTCGTTGTCCGAGCCGCGGCGCACCACGATGGCACGCAGCCGGAGGCCGTGACCGCCACCGGCCTTTTCGATCAGGAGGCGCGCCAGCAGGCGTCCGATGCGGCCGAAGCCGTAGAGCACGACGTCGGTGCTGGTGCGGTCATCGCCACCCCGCTTACCGACGATGTCGGCAAGTTCGGCGCGCAGGAATTCATCCAGGCTCGCACCGTTGGCCTCGGTCTTGTACTTCTGGTTCAGCCGGGCAATGTCGATTGCCGCAGCGCCAAGTTCCAGCCCGGCGAGGGCATCCAGCAGCGGTGCCGTCTCTTCGAGGAGCAGCTCGTCCTTGCTCATCCGACGCGCGAAACGGTGCGCCTTCAGGATGTTCATGGTGGACTTGTTGATCAGGCTGCGGCCGTGGATGGAGGTCACCACGTTGTTCTCGCGGTACAGCCGGCCGATCACCGGGATCATGGCCTCGGCAAGTGCCTCACGGCCCATCCACGTATCAAGACAAGAATCTGACGTCTGGCTCACAGAACTACCTTCCTTGGGTCAACCACATACGTCTTCGTATGCAGATGGCGGCCACCGGAGGTATTCCGGGGCACAGGCATCAGCGGGGATTCGGTCCACCCCGGACACCTTCGAGAAGCGCAAAGAAAAACCGCCGGCTGCGAACGCAGACCCGGCGGCAGAACTTCTACGTTCGCTATCCATTCTAGGGCGGCAAATCCCCCTGCACCGCCCCGAACAGCGTGAAGTCACTCACACGGCCCGGCTGGCCGGCTAGTTTGCCGGCCGGCTGAGGGCTTGTGGTGGATGGGTTGACCGATACGCCGGGTTCTGTGTTCCCGCACCGTTGCCGGAGCGGGAATAGCGGCCATCCATCTACGGACGCCGTTGCCGACGCCCTCCAGCGGCCTACCCGGACACTCGGGCGAGCAGCCCTCGAACGTGCCCTGTCTGGCCTTGCTCCGGGTGGGGTTTACCTAGCCTTCCCGGTCACCCGGGAAGCTGGTGGTCTCTTACACCACCGTTTCACCCTTACCTGTTCACGGCCCGTGCGGACACGGACCGCGGCAGGCGGTCTGTTCTCTGTGGCACTGGCCTGCGGGTTACCCCGAGTGGGCGTTACCCACCACCCTGCTCTGCGGAGCCCGGACGTTCCTCGAGCCACTTGCGTGACGCGCGGCCGCCTGGTCAACCCATCCGCGTTTCATTCTACGTGCTGCGCCGGTCTGCCGGTTTCGCAACGGGTAGGGCGCCTTATCAGGGAGCGGTGGGAGAATTAATCAAGGTCATTTCCGGAGCGAAGGAGGGGATCCAGATGGACCCCACTAGCCTAATCATCGTGATAATCCTCGCTGTGCTGATGTTCATTGCGGCGAAGATGTCAGTCCGGATTGTGCGTCAGTACGAGCAGGGCGTGCTGTTCCGGCTTGGCAGGGTCATCGGAGTCCGGATGCCCGGACTGCGGTTCATCATCCCGTTCGTCGACCACCTTCCGTTGGTCAGCCTTCGGATCGTGACCATGCCCATCCAGTCGCAGGGCATCATTACCCAAGACAATGTGAGCGTCGGTATTTCCGCGGTGGCCTACTACCGCGTGGTCGATGCCGTGAAATCCGTCGTGGCAATAGAGAACGTGGCGGCCGCCATCGACCAGATCGCCCAGACCACGCTGCGGAAGGTCGTCGGCCGGCACAGCCTGGACCAGACGCTGTCTGAAACCGAGCGCATCAATACCGACATCCGGGAAATCCTGGATGCACTGACACTGGAGTGGGGTGTGGAGGTGACGTTGGTGGAGCTGAAGGACATCCAGCTTCCGGACAGCATGAAACGGGCTATGGCCCGCCAGGCGGAGGCGGAGCGGGAGAAGCGCGCCAAGATCATCGCCGCTGAAGGCGAGGCCATCTCGGCTGCGGCTCTTGGCGACGCGTCAGACACCATGATGGCGCACCCGTTGGCGCTGCAGCTGAGGAACCTGCAGTCCCTCGTCGAGATCGGCGTGGACAGGAACACAACTGTCGTGTTCCCGGCGCCGCTGATGAGCACCATCGGCGAACTTTCCGCCTTCCTCGCCCGCGAGAACCAGGCGGCCTCGGCTTCCACGGGAAAATCTCCGGTCAAGGCGGCCTGAGCTGCGGGTCGGCGCAAGGAGCCGCCGAGTCTATGATCGGCGTATGGAATTCCCGACGCTCGGACGCCGGCGGCTGCTGGAACTCGGGGCCAGCGGCGTGACTGCCGCCGTGCTGGCCGCCTGCGCGCCGGTCCCCGAGGGCCTCGAGGTTGCGACCGCCTCAGTGCACAGCGGATCCTTCACGTCGAAGTTCCGCCCGGACACGGGCACGAACTGGTCCGTGGCGGTTCCGGACCGCGGCGCCGACGGGGATCAGCGGCCACTGCCCGTTGCACTTTTCCTGCACGGGACAGGAGGGGACCACCGAATGATCTTCGAGGATCTGCGTGCGGCCGACGTTCTGTCACAACACGTCGCCGGCGGCGGGACGCCGTTCGCACTCGCGGCCGTGGATGGCGGCGAAAGCTGGTGGCACCGCCGCGCAACAGGCACTGACACACAGGCCATGGTCGTCGAGGAATTCATCCCGCTCCTGGCCGGCCAGGGCCTGGACACCGGCAGGCTCGCCGTTTTCGGCCTGTCGATGGGCGGATTTGGCGCCCTGCTCCTCGCCTCGCAGCACCGGATTCCCGGACTCCGCGCCGTCGCAGCGATGAGCCCGGCAGTCTGGAGCCTGCACGACGCCGCACGGACGGACAACTTTGACAGCGCCGAGGATTTCGCGGCCAACGACATCTTTGCCCTCCGGCCGGAGCTTGGGGCGCTGCCGAAGAGAATCGACTGCGGCACGTCGGACAACTTGCTCTACAGCGTGAAGGACTACGTGAGCGGCCTGCCCGGTGAACATGAGGGCGGATTCCAGGAGGGCGGCCATGACGGCGGCTACTGGCGCTCCATCCTCCCGGACGTGTTCTCGTTCCTTGGCCGTAACCTGGCCTGAGGCCGTTGCGTAGCTTGGCCGCCGGCAGAGCGTCCGCGGCGCGCGCGCCGGTAAGATCGTACGGTGCTGATTCTGCTGCCGCCGTCCGAAGGCAAGACCCCCGCTCCCAACGGTGAAGCCGTCGACTGGACCGCCCTGAGCTTTCCCACTTTGAACACGTACCGCGCGAAGGTGCTCGAAGCGCTGGGAAACGTCAGCGCCCACCGCGACGCCCTCGCGCTGCTGGGCGTCGGAGCCTCGCTGAGTGCCGACGTCGAACGCAACACCCGCCTGCACGCGGAACCGGCGGCTCCGGCGCACCAGGTCTATTCCGGCGTCCTGTACGACGCGCTGGGCTACCAGTCGCTGACGGCGGCGCAGCGCCGGAAGGCCGATGAATCGGTACTGGTCATTTCCGCCCTCTGGGGCGCCATCCGCTTTGCCGACCGGGTGCCCGCCTACCGGCTGTCCATGGGGACGTCACTGCCCGACGTCGGCCGCCTTGCCACGTTCTGGAAGCCGCAGATTTCGGAGGCACTGGCAGCCGAAGCGGAGGGGTCTCTGTTAGTGGACTGCCGCTCCAGCACCTATGCGGCCGCCTGGGCTCCCCCGCCGGCGCAGACCGTTGCCGTCAACGTCTTCACGGAGGTGAACGGCGTCCGCAAGGTGGTCAGCCACTTCGCCAAGCACACCCGCGGCGAGCTGGCACGCCACCTGCTGACGCGCCGGGGTGCAGTTCCCCGCACGCCGGCTCAGCTGTTCAGGGCGGCCAGGGAGAAGTGGGATGCCGAGCTGGTCGAAGGCACCGCGCGCAAGGCGCACGCCCTCAACATCATCCTGCCCAACTAGGTAGCACTTGATGTCGTTCTGAGCGCTCAAAACGACACCTGCTGCTACCCAGTTGGGGAAGTGCTTAGACCCACTCTGCCGAGCGGACCAGGATGCAGCCGGAATCCGGGCAAAACACAACGTCGTCCTCGGCTGCTGCCTTGATCTCGGCAAGGTCACCCGGGCTGAGCTGCATTCCCGAGCCTTCGGACTTGCCGTGGAACAGCCTGGCCGCGCCGACTCCGCGCTTGGCAAGGGTCTTTTCGTAGACGGCAAGCAGGCCCGCGTCGAGACCCGCGGCGAACTCCGAGCGCTTGCCGCCCACCTCTGCCGCCTCGGCGGCAATCTCGGCCAGGGCCGCGTCCAGCTCGGCGCGGATCACACCAAAGGAGCCCTGGACATCGTCCACGATCTGCTGCTGGGCCGCCTGGCGTTCGCGGAGTCCCTCGAGGCGCTCCATGACTTCGAGTTCAACGTCCTCAAGGGCCGAACGCCGCTTGTTGAGCGAGGCAATGTCGCTTTGCAGGGCGACGAGGTCCTTGGACAGGCCGGTGCCGCTGTTCAGCCGCGCTTCGTCCCGTTCGATCCGGGAGGCCACCTGCTCAACGTCCGCTTCCGAGCGCTTGAGCTCGGCTTCGGCGTCGTGAACCGCCATTTTTGCGGCTCCAAGCTCGCCGTTGGCCACCGACAGCGCAGCTTCGAGGTCGCTGATCCGGGGATCGCTTTCGATGGTCCGGCGGCGGTTGGACAGCGATTTGAGCCTGGCGTCGAGTCCCTGCAGTTCGAGCAATTTCAACTGTTCCGCCGGTGCTGCCTTGGCCACTATTACCTCCGCTTGTTCCTACCGGCCGCAGCCGGGCACCGGACCGGCGCAGTTTAGACTCTAGTCCCCGCCCGGAGTCAGAATGAAGTCCCAGGGATCGCTGTTGGTGGTGCTGACGCGGATGTCCACGTCGTGGCCCTGGTCGCTGAGGACATTTCCCAGCGCGTCGGCCGCAGCGGGCAGCCACAGCCATTCGCTGGCGAAGTGCGAAACGTCGATGAGGTAGGGCCGGTCGTTCACGGCATTCTCCCGGGCCTCGGACGCCGGGTGGTGGCGAAGGTCCGCCGTTACGAAGATATCGGCGTTGCTTGCCCGGACCTCGTTAAACAAGGAGTCGCCCGCGCCGCCGCAGACGGCCACGCGCCGGACCAGCCCGTCCTTGTCCCCGGACACACGGACGCCACCCGCCACGGATGGAAGGATGCCGAAGACGCGGGCCGCGAAGTCCCCCAGCGTCATGACGTCTTCAAGGTCACCCACCCGGCCGATGCCTTCTTCGGGCAGGCCGTTCGGGGAGGGGGTAAGGGGAACCACGTCGTTGAGGCCAAGGGCGTCTGCCAGGACATCCGAGACGCCCCCAACGGCGGAGTCACCGTTGGTGTGGACGGTCAGCAGCCCGGTTCCGGATTCGATGAGGCGGTGGACCGCTTTGCCTTTTGCCGTCGTCGCCGCCACCGACGTGACTCCCCTAAGCAGCAGGGGGTGGTGCGTGATCAGCAGCTCAGCGCCCCATTCGATGGCTTCCTCGATGACGTCGAGGGTGGGATCGACAGCGAACATGATCCTGCTGACTTCTGCTGACGGATGGCCGGCCACCAGGCCCACCTCGTCCCATTCCTCGGCAAGGGACTCCGGCCAGAGCTCTTCAACCGCCAACAGGATCTGGCCGAGCGTGGGGGCATCGGAGGACTCGGCTGCTTCAGTGGACTCCGCACCGGCGTGATCGGCAATGGTAGGGGCGTCTTCTGCAACGTCGGTGTTCACAGGTTCCATACCCTCATTTTTACCCTATCCGCCGGCTTGGTCCGCACGTGTAACAGTCTCGTAAGGTGGTGGGGGAATCATCAGCGCACTTCAACCATTGAAGAGGACATGAAAACTTTTGTGCTTGGCGGAGGCTGTTTCTGGTGCCTTGACGCCGTCTACCAAAAAACCAAAGGCGTCACGTCGGTCATTTCGGGGTACACCGGCGGCCATGACCGCTATCCGGACTATTACTCCGTGTGCTCGGGCACCACGGGCCATGCCGAAGTGGTTGCAGTGAGTTTCGATGAGGACGTGATCCCCGCCGAGGTCATCCTGGACATGTTCTTCGCCCTCCACGACCCCACGACGCTCAACCGCCAGGGGTACGACGTCGGCACCCAGTACCGCTCGTCCATGTTCTACGAGACCACCGAGGAAAAGATCCTCTTCGAAGAGGCGATAGAACGGAACCAGGAACTGTGGGCACATCCGATCGTCACTGAAGTCAGCAGGCTGCCCGCGTTCCACGTGGCCGAGGATATCCACCAGGACTACTACGCCAAGCATCCCGAACAGGGCTATTGCCAAGTGATCATCAACCCGAAGCTGGCCAAGGCCCGGAAATATTACTCTGCATGGCTTAATGCTTAGCAGCGTTCCGGCCGCCCTCGTTAGGCTGACCTCAGTATTCGCTGTTCAGAGAACTCTTCAGAGATAGGCACAAATACATGGCACGGATCTACGACGACGTCACCCAGCTTGTCGGCGGCACTCCGCTGGTCAGGCTCAACCGCCTGACCGAGGGCCTGGACGCCCAGGTGGCCGTCAAGCTCGAGTTCTACAACCCGGCCAACAGCGTCAAGGACCGCATCGGCGTTGCCATTGTTGACGCCGCTGAGAAGTCCGGCGCGCTCAAGCCCGGCGGAACCATCGTCGAAGGAACGTCCGGCAACACCGGCATCGCCCTGGCCATGGTGGGTGCCGCCCGCGGCTACAAGGTCATCCTGACCATGCCCGAGACCATGTCCACGGAACGCCGTGTCATGCTCCGTGCGTTCGGTGCGGAGATCGTGCTGACCCCGGGCTCCGAAGGCATGCGCGGCGCCGTGGAGAAGGCCCAGGAGATCGTGGCCAACACGGAGAACTCCATCTGGGCCCAGCAGTTCGCCAACGAAGCCAACCCCGAGATCCACCGCACCACCACGGCCGAGGAAATCTGGACCGACACCGACGGCAAGGTAGACATCTTTGTCTCCGGCATCGGTACCGGCGGAACCATCACCGGCGTCGGCCAGGTCCTGAAGGAACGCAAGCCGGACGTCCAGATTGTCGCGATCGAACCGAAGGATTCCGCAATCCTGAACGGCGGCGCTCCCGGCCCGCACAAGATCCAGGGCATCGGCGCCAACTTCATCCCGGAAATCCTGGACACCAACGTTTACGACGAAGTCCTGGACGCCACCCTGGAGGATTCAGTCCGCGTGGCCCGCGAGCTCGGGGTCAAGGAAGGCATCCTGGGCGGCATTTCCTCCGGCGCAATCGTCTGGGGTGCCCTCGAGCTCGCCAAGCGCCCGGAGAACGCCGGCAAGCTCATCGTCGCGGTTGTCTGCGACTTCGGCGAGCGTTACATCTCCACCGTGCTCTATGACGACATCCGAGGCTAAGTCTTAGCCCGCCATTCCCTGTTTCCTGTAGAAAGGTCTTTGTGAGCTTTTTCGCAAGACTTAAGGAAGACCTCGACGCCGCCCGGTCGCATGACCCGGCGGCTCGAGGTTCTTTTGAGAACTTTTTTGCCTACTCCGGCCTGCATGCCATCTGGGCGCACCGCCTGACGCATAAACTCTGGCAGAATCCCTCGCTACGTTTTCCGGCGCGCCTCATTTCGCAGTTGGCGCGGTTCCTGACCGGGATCGAGATCCATCCGGGCGCCACCATCGGCAAGCGGTTCTTCATCGACCACGGCATGGGTGTGGTCATCGGCGAGACGGCGGAAATCGGCGAGGACGTGATGATCTACCATGGCGTCACGCTCGGTGGACGGTCCCTTGCCAAGGTCAAACGGCACCCCACCATCGGGGACCGGGTGACAATCGGTGCCGGCGCCAAGATCCTGGGCCCCATCACCATCGGGCCCGACAGTGCCGTGGGGGCCAATGCCGTAGTGGTCAAGGACGCCCCGCCGGAGTCCATCATCACCGGTGTCCCGGCAACGTGGCGCCATCGTGACGCGCAGCGCGAAACCAAGCCTGCCGTGGACCCGGCCGAGTACTACATCGAGTACCGGATCTAGCGGAGTACCGGATCTAGCGGCCGACCCGCTGGTAGATGGCCCAGAAAACCGCGTCGAACGCACGGTCCGGCAGGAGCCGACGCAGTGTCACGATGGCCCGGGCCCCTTTGCCTACCGGATAACGTGTCTTTGGCCGGGCGGCCGTGGCGGCGTGGACGATTGCGTCGGCGATGACTTCCGGCTGCGTTGACATGCCGGCGCCCGCCGTGGAGGCCAATGCGGCCGCGACGATTTTGGCCTGGTCCCCGTAAGGTCCGTGCCCGGAGGTTGCCAGCAGGCTCTCGCCGGAGATGCCGCCCCATTCCGTCTGGGTGCCTGCCGGTTCGATGATTGACACCTTGATGCCGTGGGGCTTGAGTTCCAGGCGCAGGGAGTCGCTGAGCCCTTCGACGGCGAACTTCGTGGCGTGGTACCAGGCGCCCAGGGGCTCGTACATCTTGCCGCCGATGGATGACACGTTGATGATCCTGCCCTGCGCCGCGGCCCGCATGGCGGGCAGCACCAGCTGGGTCATGCGTGCCAGGCCGAAGACGTTGACGTCGAACTGCCGCCGGCCTTCCGCCGGTTCCACCTCTTCCAGGGATCCGTACGACCCGTAGCCGGCGTTGTTGACGAGGACATCGATCCTGCCGTGCGCTTCGAGGATCGTACCCACGGCTGCTGCCATCGATGCCTCATCCGTGACATCCAGGTCCAGCACCTTCACACCGAAGGCTTTCAGCGGTTCCATTTTCCCCACCCGCCGGGCCCCCGCATATACCGTGAAGCCGTGTTCACTGAGCTTTTTGGCGGCCTCGAACCCAATGCCGGTGGACGCACCGGTGACAAACGCGACTGGCTGGGACATGTGCTGCACTCCTTGGTAACGGCAGGCATTGGCAACGCGGTCCTGTTAACGACAAAGGCCGGCGCCTCCCAGAGTATCCGGGAAGCGCCGGCGCTTAATGTCACCGTTGGTGTGAGTTACGGTGTGGCGTTGAAGCTAGTGGGTGTCCACTGCCTCGATTTCGGACTTGTCCTCGCCCCAGAGGGTGTGGAACGTGCCCTCGGCGTCAACACGGCCGTAGGTGTGTGCACCGAAGAGGTCGCGCTGTCCCTGGATCACGGCGGCGGGCAGGCGCTTGCGGCGCAGGCCGTCGTAGTAGGCCAGCGAGGAGGAGAAGACCGGGACGGGGATACCGAGCTGCACGGCCGTAGCCACCACGCGGCGCCAGGCCGGCAGGACCTCGGCAATGGCCTTGGTGAAGGCCGGAGCGAAGAGCAGGTTCGCCGGCTTTTCCTCCGCGGCGTAGGCCTTGGTGATTTCCTTCAGCAGTTCCGCACGGATGATGCAGCCGCCGCGCCACAGCGAGGCGATCTCATCCAGCTTCAGGTCCCAGCCGTATTCCTTGGCCGCCGAGGTTAGCATGTCCAGGCCCTGGGCGTAGGAAACCAGCTTGGAGGCGTACAGCGCCTGGCGGACGTCCTCGACGAACGTCTCCGGGACCTCGACGTCGATTTCCTCGCCGGCGAGGAGCTCCTGGGCCAGCTTGCGCTGTTCTGCCTGGGACGAGAGCGCACGCGCGAACACGGACTCGGCGATGCCCGACGTCGGGGATCCCAGCTCGAGCGCGGAGATGACCGTCCAGCGGCCGGTGCCCTTCTGGCCTGCTGCGTCTACAACGACGTCGACGAACGGTTTGCCCGTGCGGGTGTCGACGTGGCCGAGGACCTCGGCGGAGATTTCGATCAGGAAGGAGGCGAGCTCGCCCTTGTTCCACTCGGCGAAGATCTTGGACTGCTCGGCCGGTTCGATGCCGGCGCCGGAGCGCAGCAGGTCGAATGCTTCGCCAATGACCTGCATATCGGCGTATTCGATGCCGTTGTGGACCATCTTGACGAAGTGGCCGGCGCCGTCGGTGCCGATCCAGGCGCAGCAGGGCTGGCCGTCAACGTTAGCGGCGATCTTTTCCAGCAGCGGCCCGAGGGCGTCGTAGGACTCCTTGGAGCCGCCAGGCATGATGGACGGGCCGTTCAGGGCGCCTTCCTCACCGCCGGAGACACCGATGCCCACGAAGTGCAGGTCCTTCTTGGCGAGGGCGGCTTCGCGGCGTCGGGTGTCCTCGTAGTGCGAGTTGCCGGCGTCGATGATGATGTCGCCGGCCTCCAACAGGGGCTCAAGCTGCTCGATCACGGAGTCGACCGGCTTGCCGGCCTTGACCATGATGAGCACGCGGCGGGGCTTTTCCAGGGAATCCACAAGCTCCTGGAGGGTTTCGGTACGCACGAAGTCGCCGTCGTGTCCGTGCTTTTCCAGCAGCGCGTCAGTCTTCTCAACAGACCTGTTGTGCAGGGCCACGGTGAAGCCGTTACGGGCCAGGTTGCGGGCGAGGTTGGCCCCCATCACCGCAAGGCCGGTGACACCGATGTGTGCTGACATCAAAACTCCAATTCATTTCTGTGCAACGTGTGCATTCTGTTCCGCACTTCCTGCGGAACACGCTTTAAGAACCAGTGGCTGTCAATAAACCATATGTATTTCCGCGGACAACGGGAAAGTTGCGCCCACGTTTTGGAAGGCGGCGCGTCACAAAACAGTCTATGATGCCGCCAGCGTGAGGTTGGGGCGGCGGCCGCCCCGGGTCCCGTCATGGGTTGGGCCCGCGCCGGACGGCGGCGCCGGCACGATTATGCTTACCACTATGTCAACCAGCCTCCATCATCGCGCCATCGAACATCTGGGAACCCGTATCGTGAACGGCGCGCTGCCCACGGGCCACGTGATGCTGGCTGAGCAACTCGAGGATGAGCTGAAGGTTTCCCGGTCCGTGGTGCGGGAAGCCGTCCGGGTCCTGCAGTCCCTCGGCCTGGTGGAGACCATCAAGCGCGTGGGGATCCGCGTGCTTCCGGCCAGCCGCTGGAATCCGTTCGATCCCCTGGTCATCCGCTGGCGCCTGGCCGGCGAGGGCCGCGGCGCCCAGCTCAGGTCCCTTGCGGAGCTGCGCTCCGCCGTCGAACCCGTCGCTGCCGAACTGGCCGCCGCCAATGCCCCGCAGGACCTCCGGAAGGAACTGCTGGACGTGTCGCTGGCCATGCACGACGCCGGCCGGGCCGGCAACGTGGCGGAGTTCCTGCAGCTGGACATCCGCTTCCATTCCCTCCTACTCACCGGCTCCGGCAACGAAATGTTCGCCAACCTCGTAGGCCAGGTGGCGGAAACCCTGACCGGCCGGACCGTCCACGGCCTCATGCCGGACCGCCCCCGCGAGGCCGCCCTGCAGTGGCATGTGGACGTGGCGGAGGCCATCGCCGCAGGGGACGCCGCCGGGGCCCGGGAGGCCTCCAGCCGGATCATGCGTGAGACGATCACCGAAATGGAGTCCGGGTGGCGGGACCAGCCCAGGGTCTTCGTGCCCCTGCCGCAGGCCTGACGGCCAGCCTGCAGCCCTGCTGACGGACCGGCTCCGCCGAGCCGGCCGGGCGAGGCGCAGCCCCGCCCTTACTCCCCCGGTGCCGGGCTGAAGTCCAGCAGCACTTTCCCGGATTCAGCGGAGTTCCTGGCCACTTCAAAGGCCTCGAGTCCGCGGTCCAGCGGGAATTCATGGGTGACCACGGGGTCCACGAACAGCGTGCCGTCCGCAAGCGCCGCAATGACCTCGTCGATTTCGGCGTTGAAGCGGAAGGAACCCAGCAGCTCCAGCTCGCGCGTGATGGCCAGGGAGATCAGCACGGGCTGCGGCCCGGAAGGCAGCAGGCCCACCATCACCACCTTGCCGCCGCGGACGGCGCCCTTGATGGCTGAGGCGAGTCCGTGGTGGCTGCCGGATGACTCGATGACCACGTCCGCCTCCACCGCGGCGATGGCCTCGGCTTCATCGCCTTTCAGGACCTCGTCGGCGCCGACGGCCCGGGCGATTTCCAGCGGCTTGGGGTACATGTCCACGGCGACGATCCGCCGGGCACCCGCGCGTTTGAGGACGGCCACGGCCAGGGCGCCGATGGGTCCGCTGCCGATCACCAGGGCCGTCTTCCCCTTGACGTCACCGGCGCGCGCCACAGCATGCCAGGCAACGGCAGCCGGCTCCGCCAGGGCAGCTGTCCGCAGGCTAAGGCCTTCGGGCAGCGGACGGAGCATCCGGGCAGGCAGGGTGGCATACCGGCTGAAGGCGCCGTCTGTGTGCGGGAAGCGGGCGGCGCTCCCCAGATAGGTGCAGCCCGGCGACAGGTTGGGCCGATCTTCGGGGTAGCGCGCGGCACCGGGGCCCGGTGTGGCCGGGTGGACGGCGACGGCGGTCCCCGCCGCAGGTCCGGTGCCGTCTGCTGCCCCTTGCAGGACGGTGCCCACAATTTCGTGCCCCAGGACCAGGGGCGCCCGGAGGATCGATTCACCGGCGGCACCGTGCAGCCAGTAGTGGAGGTCAGAGCCGCAGATGCCGCCAAAGGCTATTTCCACCACCGCTTCATCGGGACCGGGAACAGCGACAGGCACCTCCTCGATCCGGAGGTCGCCGGCTGCATGGGCCACCACAGCAGCCGAGGTGGCGGGGAGTTCGTGGATGCCGGGCATCAGACCACCACCGTCATTCCGCCATCGATGAAGATGGTCTGTCCGTTCACGAAGTTGGAACCGTCCGAGGCAAGCCAGACCGCCGGGCCCGCCAGGTCCTGGACCGTCCCCCAGCGGTGGGCCGGCGTGCGGCCCAGGATCCAGGAGTTGAACTGCTCGTCGTCCACGAGGTTCTGCGTCATTTCGGTGTGGATGTAGCCCGGAGCGATGCCGTTGATCTGCAGCCCCGAAGCCGCCCATTCCGCGGTCATTGCCCTGGTGAGGTTGCGGAGTCCGCCCTTGGCCGCGATATAGGGGGCAATGGTGGGCCGCGCGAGGTCGGTCTGCACCGAGCAGATGTTGATGATCTTGCCGTGTCCGCGCGGGATCATGTGCCGCGCCGCTTCCCGTCCCACCAGGAAGGCGCTGGTCAGGTCCGTGGAGATGACCCGTTCCCAGTCGCTGACTTCCAGGTCCAGCATGGGGACGCGGTGCTGGATGCCGGCGTTGTTCACGAGGATCTCGAGCGGCCCCACGTTTTCTTCCACCCAGGCGACGCCGCGGGCGGCCTCGGTGTCCTTGGTGACGTCGAAGGCGCAGCTGTGCACGCGCCCCGGCGGGTAGTCGGCCGCCATGGCGGCCTCGGCGGCTTTGAGCCGCTCGGGGTTGATGCCGTTGAGCACCACGGTGGCGCCGGCGTCGGCCAGGGCCCGCGCCAGGGCATTGCCGATTCCCCGGCTGGAGCCCGTGACCAGCGCGGTCCGGCCTGTCAGGTCAAAAAGTGAACTCATTGTTTCCTGTTCCTCAATTGGTCTTGACTGCATTGTTGTCGCTGAGATTCGAGATGGTCTGCCGGACGGCCGCGAGGTCGAGGTCCCCCAGCCCCTGGCGCTTCAGTTCGGCGTAAAGTTCGACGCCGGCCGTCGCCATGGGCACGGCCGCCCCCACTGCTGCGGCGCTTTCCAGGACGAAGGACAGGTCCTTGTGCATGAATTTTGCCGGCCCGGTGGGCTCGTAGTCCTTGGCGGCAAGGCGGGGCCCGACGATGTCCAGGACCCGGCTGCCGGCCAGCCCGCCGGACAGCACCTCATACAGTGCCCCGACGTCCATGCCGGAACGTGCGGCGAGCTCAGCGGCTTCTGCGAGCGCCGCCGTCGTGGTTCCGACGATCAGCTGGTTGCAGGCCTTGGCCAGCGAGCCTGAGCCGAGGGGCCCCAGCCGGCGGACTGTGCCGCCCATGGCGTCGAAGAGGGGAAGGAGCCGCTGGAAGTCCGTTTCCTCCGCGCCCGCCATGATGGCCAGGGTTCCGTCCCGGGCACCCTTGGTGCCGCCGCTGACCGGCGCATCAACGACGACGGCGTTGCCGCGGCTCGCGGCGGACACCCGCGCCCCGAAGCCCCGCACGGCTGCCGGGGAGACACTGCTCATTACCACCACGGCGGTACCGGGGCGGGGCGGGCTTTGGGACCAGCCGGCAAGGAGCCCGGCTGCCGCTTCCTCGATGTAGCCCAGGTCCGGGAGCATAAAAACAATGACCGGTTCATCGCGCAGCGCGGCAACGTCGGGGGCGCGGGCGCCGCCGCGGGCCGCAAAGTCGTCCAGGGCGGCCGCTGACCTGTTCCAGCCTGTGACATTCCAGCCTGCCTTCAGCAGGTTGGCTGCCATGTAGCCACCCATCAGGCCCAGCCCAACGAAACCGGCCCTCTTTTCACACGAATTTTCGCTCAAATCGTGGTCTGTCTGCACATCCATCGGCAGCGGTACCTCACTTCATCGTGGTTAATGGAGGGGAATCTGTTCAATATCCTAGCCTCCATTCAGTATGATGAACACTATGACGACTAAAACCACCGTCGCAATCGCCGTCCCGCTCGAAGCTGAGCTGGTTGAGCACATCCGCGCCGTAGATCCCGCCGTGACCGTCCTCTATGAGCCCGACCTCCTCCCGCCCGAGAGGTTCCCCGCGGACCACTCCGGCGATCCGGACTTCAAACGCACTCCGGAACAGGAGGCGCGGTACTGGGACATGCTGAACAAGGCCGACGTCCTGTACGGCTTCCCCAACGAGAGTCCCGCCGGGCTTGCCCGCATTGCCGGAAGCAACCCCCGGCTCCAGTGGATCCACGCAATGGCGGCAGGTGCAGGCGGAGCGGTCAAGGCATCCGGCCTGGACCAGGAAACCCTGCAGAAGTTCAAGGTCACCACCTCCGCCGGAGTGCATGCCCTCCCGCTGGCGGAATTCGCCGCGCTGGGCATCCTCAACGGCTTCAAGCGCAGCGCCGAGCTCGCTGTGGACCAGGCCGCCAAGGTCTGGCCTGAACTGCGCACCCCGACGCGCCTGGTGAACGGATCCACCCTCGTCGTGACGGGCCTCGGCGAGATCGGTCTGGAAACAGCCCGCATCGCCCGCGCCCTGGGCATGAAGGTCAGCGGCACCAAGCGGAACGTTGAGCCGATCGATGGCATCGAAAACGTTGCCGGCAATGACGGCCTGGCCGGGCTGCTCGCCTCGGCAGACGCCGTCGTGAACACCCTGCCCGGCACGCCGTACACGGAGAAGCTGTTCAACCGTGAGGTGTTCGCCGCCATGAAGCCGGGAACGGTGTTCGTCAACGTTGGCCGCGGCACCGTGGTGGACGAAGACGCCCTGCTGGAGGCGCTCAACAACGGCCAGGTGGGCTTCGCCTGCCTCGACGTATTCGCCGTCGAACCCCTGCCGCAGGACAGCCCGCTCTGGAACCACCCGAAGGTCATGGTGTCCCCGCACACCTCGGCGCTGAGCGCGGCGGAGAACCGGCTGATCGCAGAACGCTTCAGCAGCAACCTGCGTACTTTCCTCGACGGCGGGGAACTCCCCCACCTCGTGGACACCGTGCACTTCTACTAGGCCGCACTACTGCAGGGTCCACCGGGGCCCGCGCGGCACACCCGCAGGCCAGGGCGGCCCCTCCGGCAACGGAGGGCCGCCCTTTTGGGTCCCCGGGACTATGGCCGCCTTGCCCGCTCGACGTCGGCGGCGCTCTCAGCCTGCCCCCGGGCGGCAAGTCCTGCCACCACACCGTCGATGTCCGCATCGGGCCGGTTCTGGCTCAGCTTGGCCTTGGCCTCGATCCGGGTAATAACAAGTTCCAGGCCTACGATGGCGCGCAGCTGCCCGGAAAGGTAGCGCTCCGGGGCATCATCCACGCTCCACGGGTGGTCGAAGCCCGCTTCGTTGACGTCTGTCAGCCGCCTGACCTGGCCGGCGAGCCAGGCCGGATCGTCGTGGACCACCAGGTTGCCGTATACATGCGCCGTCGAGTAGTTCCAGGTGGGGACAACACGCCCGTGCTCGGCCTTCGAGGCGTACCAGGACGGCGAGATGTAGGCGTCCGCGCCGTGGAGGATGGCGAGTGCCTCTCCGGTCACCGGCTCGGACCACTGCGCGTTGTTCCGGGCAACGTGGGTGAGCAGGGCACCGCGTTCGCCGATCGAGGGGTCGTAGACGAACGGAAGCAGCGTTGCGAGCAGGCCCTGCGGTGTCATCGTGACCAGATTGGCTGCGGCGGGCCGGGTGAGGAGGTCGCTGAGGGCGTCGGGTCCGGCTTCGAAGTGGGCTGGTGTGTACATGGTGCTAATCCTTTGCAGGCTGGAGGGATCTTGTGGAGTGCGGGACGGCATGCGGAGCGGGGGGCTGCCTGAGTCGGGACCGCACGGCTGCGCCGGCGCAGAGGATGACGGCGACGCCGCCGATGATGGTGGTCCAGGTCAGGGCCTCGCCCAGCAGGAGGCCGGCCCAGCAGATGCTCAGGACTGGCTGGATGAGCTGGACCTGGCTGACCTGGGCCATGGGGCCGACGGCCAGGCCCCGGTACCAGGCAAAGAAGCCCAGGAACATGCTCACCACCCCGAGGTAGGCGAACGCCGCCCACTGGACCGGAGTGGCTGACGCCGGCTGCTGGGCCAGGGAGAGCATCATGAGGAACACCATGAGCGGCGACGCCAGCACCAACGCCCACGACACGGTCTGCCAGGAACCGAGCTCGCGGGCCAGCAGGCCACCCTCCGCATAGCCGACCGCCGCTGCCACCACGGCGCCAAGGAGCAGCAGGTCCGCCGAGTGCAGCTGCCCGAATCCGCCGGACTGCATGGAGGCGAAGGCGATGGCCGCCAGCGCGCCGATTACGGTGATGAGCCAGAACGCCAGGCGTGGACGCTCGCGCCCCCTCAGGACAGCCGCCGTCGCCGTCGCAGCCGGGAGCAGGGCAATGACCACCGCGCCGTGACTGGCCGGCGTGGTGGTGAGCGCGAAGGACGTCAGCAAGGGAAATCCAATCACAATGCCGGCGGCCACCACCGCGAGCCTGGCCCAGTGCATGCCGCGGGGAAGTTTCTGCCGCGCCAGCGCAAGGGCGGAAGCGGCCAGGACCCCGGCCACCACCGCGCGGCCGGAACCGATGAACAGCGGCGAGAGCCCCGCGACGGCGATCTTGGTGAACGGAACCGTGAACGAGAAGGCCGCTACTCCGAGGAGACCCCACCACAGTCCGGAGGGGGCACGGGACGATACCACTGGCCGAATCAGCGTAGTAGCGCTACTATTGTCTCTCATGAACAACGATAGCAGTTCCCGGATTGCGACGCGACTACGGGAATGGATCGCCAAAGCCGCACCCGGATCAAGGCTGCCGTCCACACGGTCCCTGGTGGCTGAGTACCAGGCCAGCCCGGTGACCGTGCAGAAGGCACTGCAATCCCTCACGGCGCAGGGCCTGATCGAGAGCCGGCCCGGCGTCGGAACGTTCGTGCGGGCCGTCCGGAGTGCCCGTCCCTCGGACTATGGCTGGCAGACGGCGGCACTGCGGTCGCCGCTGGCACCGCTTCCGTCAGCCTCCACCACCATGCGCGACGTGGCGAACGACGCCATCGCCTTCCACTCCGGCTACCCGGACCGGGAACTTCTGCCCGAGCGCCTCGTCCGGGCGGCGCTCACACGCGCAGCACGGGGTGACGCAGCGTTGTCCCGTCCGCCCGCAGCGGGCCTGCCGGAACTGCAATCGTGGTTCGCGCACGAACTCGGCGCCTCGACACCGGCCGGAACCACACCCCCGAACCCGAGCGACGTCGTCGTACTCCCGGGGAGCCAGAGCGGGCTCAGCTCCATCTTCAGCGCGCTCGCGGGCCGCGGGCAGCCGCTGCTGATGGAGTCACCAACCTACTGGGGCGCCATCCTGGCGGCGGCACAGGCCGGCGTCCGCGTTGTCCCGGTGCCCAGCGGACCGGACGGTCCGGACCCGGCGGAACTGGCCCGGGCCTTTGACGAAACCGGTGCGCGCCTGTTCTACGCCCAACCGAACTACGCGAACCCCACCGGTGCGCAGTGGGCGGCAGGGCGGGGTGAAGAGGTCCTGGACGTGGTGCGCGCAAAGGGTGCGTTCCTGGTGGAGGACGACTGGGCGCACGACTTCGGCATCACCACCAGTCCCGTGCCCGTCGCCTCCCGCGACGACTCCGGCCACGTGGTGTACCTGCGTTCCCTGACCAAAAGCGTGTCACCGGCCATCCGCATCGCGGCCGTGATCGCGCGCGGCCCGGCACGTGAGCGCATCCTCGCGGACCGGGCAGCCGAGTCGATGTATGTCAGCGGCCTGCTCCAGGCCGCGGCGCTCGACGTCGTGACCCAGCCCGGGTGGCAGACGCACCTGCGCAGCCTCCGCCACCAGCTCCAGTCCCGCCGCGACCTCCTGGTCACCAGCATGCGCGAGTACGCCCCGCAGGCGCACATCGAGCAGGTGCCCAAGGGAGGCCTGAACCTCTGGGCGCGCCTTCCCGACGGCACAGACCTTGAACGGCTGACCCGCAACTGCGAAAGCGCCGGGGTCATCATTGCCGCCGGGCGGGAGTGGTTCCCGGCCGAACCCGCAGGCGCTTTCATCCGCCTCAACTACTCAGGGGCCAACCCGGGAGCCTTCCCGGAAGGGGCCCGGATCATCGGCCAGGCACTGGAACGCAACAACTCCTAGCAGCCGGCAGGCACGAGCGGGCCCCGGCGCAGCAAAGGCTGTGGCCCCCTCCTTGCGGAAGGGGCCACAGCCGTTGTGTTGGAGTGCAGTTCCGGTGCTGCGGGAGTGCTAGCTCGCGTCCTCCGTGAGGACGAGGTCACGGGCCACGGTCTCCGGAGTGAAGAACGTGGTGACGAAGGAGATGAGCGCGAGCACCAGCGAGTAGATGGCAAGCACCAGCCAGGAGTGATCCGTTGCCGCCAGCAGCGACGCGCCAACAAGGGGTACAAGGCCTCCGGCCATAACGGCGGACAGTTCGCGGCTCATGGCAACACCGGTGAAGCGGTACTGGGAACCGAACAGCTCCGGCAGGAGCGGGCACTGCGGACCGAGCATGGACTGGACGCCGATGGCGATACCCACCACCATGACCACCCAGACCAGGGTCACGTTGCCCAGCGTCACCAGGTAGAACGCCGGAAGCGCAATGACGGCCTGGAACAGTGCGCCGTAGCGGTATACCGGCACACGGCCAAAGCGGTCGGACAGGGCCCCAAAGGTGACCACCATAACGGCGGCGAAGCCGGCGGCAATGAGCAGGCCAACGGGTCCGATGAACTTGTCGCCCGGGAAAACCCCGTCCTTGGCTGCCAGGAAGGCGATGAGGAGCGCCGAGTAGATCGACGAGTTGCCGTTCTCACCCATGCGCAGGCCGATGCCAATCAGCACGTTCTTTTTGGAGTGCTTCCAGAGCTGGCCGATGGGGTTCTTGACCACGTTCTTGTGCTTTTCCAGCTCCTGGAAAACCGGAGTTTCCTTGAGCCGGAGCCGGATGAAGATCGCCACCGCAATCAGGAGGATGCTGGCCAGGAAAGGCACACGCCACAGCCAGCCTTCCAGGACCGCCTTGTCAGCCATGGCAATCAGGGCGAACGTGCCGGCACCGAGCAGGGTGCCCAGCTGGATGCCGACAAACGGCAGAGAAGCGAAGAATCCACGACGACGGCGCGGCGCGACTTCGGAAATCAAGGTGGTGGCACCCGCCTGCTCAGCGCCGGCGCCGAGGCCCTGGAGGATTCGCAGCGTGACGAGGAGGACCGCGCCCAACATTCCCGCCTGCTCGAACGTCGGCAGCAGGCCGATTGCGAAGCTTGCCGTGCCCATCAGGCCGATCGTCAGGATCAGGACCATTTTGCGTCCGAACCTGTCGCCGATGTAACCGAAGATGACTCCGCCGAAGGGGCGGGCCGCAAACCCAACGCCATAGGTGGCGAATGATGCGATCAGGGCGCCGTCTTCGCCGAGCGGCTTGAAGAAAAGAGGCCCGAAAATGAGGGCCGAAGCCAGGCCATAAATGTAGAAATCGTAGTACTCCAGAGCGGAGCCTACGGAGCTGGCAAGAGTTGCCCTCCGCAGTTGTTCCGGTTCGACGACGGCGTCGTCCACATCGGCAAGCGGTGAATTAGTACGAGTTGTCACTAGCACTCCCTTAAGAACACTCCAGACCCCCGTTGGTCTGGTGGGATAGTGACGGCACCGGTGGCGTCGATCACTATAGTGAACACAGTACAGCAAGCTGAACGGATAGCCAATGATGAAATCCGTTTTATTTTTCCGTGAGTCAGTGGCCGCCTTTTGCGCCGCTTCAGGGGCGGTTCTAGCCCATGGGATTGCCCAGGGATCGGGCCAGTTCCTTCAGTTCTTTCACCATCATGGCGCCCTGCTCCGCGGAATAGGTGGCCTTCAGCGCAGTGACGGACAGCCCCAGGCTTGGCCCGTGGGCTCCCCTGGTCGGGACCGAGACAGCGAGGCAAACAACTCCGGTGGTGGACTCCTCGTCCTCGAAGGCATAGCCCTGTTCCCGGATGACAGGCAGTTGCTTCTTGAAGTCGGCGCCGGTCCGGAGGGATTTCGGCGTGAGCACCGGGAGTTCCGTGTCGTCAGGGAACATCTCCTCGATGTCGTGGTCGTGCAGCCGCGCGATGAGCGCCTTACCGACAGCGCACAGCGACACCGGCATTTTGTCGCCGATATTCGAGGTGAGCCGGACCGCAGGGTGGCCCTCGTAACGGGCCAGGTAGATGACATTGGTTCCGTCCAGCATGGCGATACGGACCGTTTCACCCGACAGGGTAGGGGCCTGTTCGCAGAAGCGGTAGAACTCCTGGACCTCATCCAACCGGCTGAGGTAGGCGGCGCCAAGTTCCACGAGTTTGCGCCCGAGCGTGAAGTCCGCCCCCTGGCGGTTAATGAGGCGGGCCTCTTCGAGGGCCAGCAGGAGATTCGAGGTTGACGACTTGGGGATGCCGAGTTCCCTCGACAGGTCACTCAGCGTGAGCCTGCCTGTCGAAGAGGCGGCCAGCGCCTCCAGCACAGCGGCGGCACGCGTCACGGCCGGCGCGGGGGACGCACTCCCCAGTCCGTCAGAGGTGCGGGGAGCTCGGGAATCGGCCATGATTCTCCTTCAGGTAAAGCGCGTCCATTCAGCGCCGTTCAAATCAAAGGTGTGTTCAATCAGCTGAACAGTAACCATCATAATGTGTGGAGGCGGGATCCGCTCCCGGGAGCCGCCGGCCTCGGCCTTCGGACCCGGCGCGGGCCGGGCCGCAGGCACCGAAAACCCGGCGCGCCCCGGCCCGCCTTGTTTCACATTTCGAAAAATTCACTGTATATTCATTTCAAGCCTTCCACCGCGGCATCCCCCAATAGCCGCGGTGGAAGGCTTTTCCAATTCCCCGGCAGAATCGCCGTTCCGGAATCAGGCAGCGTCGGCCACGGCCTCCCTCAGCCGCCAGCCCCCGCCGAGCCCGTCCCGGATCAGTTCCATGGTGGTGAGGGCCGAGTCGGCGTTCCTGCCCAGCCGCGCCTGGACCTGCCAGACCTCAATGTCCACCCGGCCAAGGCCCTTCGGCATCCTCCGCTCGGCCTCCCACCAGCTGACGCGCTCAAACCAGCGGACCGGCTCTGCGCCGATGGTCCATTCCCGCCCGCCGCGAACAACGGACAGCGGCCGTCCATCCGGGGCCATCCTCATCAAAACGTGTTCCATGCCGGCAACACTATGGACAGGGTCCGACAGTTTTTGTCCGTGCCAGCAAACACAAAAAACCCCGCCCTTGCTGACCTTTCGGCCGACAATGACGGGGTTCCGTTGGTGGG
This sequence comes from Arthrobacter sp. NPDC093128, assembly GCF_040683875.1. Lineage (NCBI taxonomy): Bacteria > Bacillati > Actinomycetota > Actinomycetes > Micrococcales > Micrococcaceae > Arthrobacter > Arthrobacter sp. NPDC093128. The sequence goes on along the minus strand of NZ_JBFBEY010000015.1, from coordinate 3,231 downwards.
TCCTACCGGGATCGAACCGATGACATCCACGGTGTAAACGTGGCGCTCTACCAGCTGAGCTAAAGACCCAAACCGTGATTTCCGCGCCTCAGCGCTTCAACCAACGAACAGCAACTGTACCGGATAAATCCCGCAGAACGCCAATCGGCATCCGCCTTCACGCTGCAGTGAGCCCTACATCACAGATCCGGCAGTTCACTGGCCAGCCAGGTGAGCGATTCGCTGACACCGGCTTCCAGCTTGATCGTGGCCAGGTCATCGCCCCTGGTGGCCCCCCTGTTGATGATGACCACGGGTTTCTGCTGCTTGGCAGCATGCCGCACGAAGCGGAGGCCGCTCATGACCGTCAGTGAGGATCCGGCAACAACCAGGGCGCCGGCGTCATCGACCATGGCGTACGAGCGTTCCACCCGGTCCCTGGGAACATTCTCGCCAAAGTACACAAAGTCCGGCTTGAGGGTGCCGCCGCATGCCGGGCAGTGCGCCACGACGAAACTGCGGATGAGGGCCGAATCCTCCACCGTCGCGTCGGCGTCGGGCGCCATTTCCACAACACCGTCTTCCAGTGCCCGTTCGAGGAATCCGGGGTTCAGTTCCTCCAGTACCCCCGCCAGCAAGGTTCTGCTGTAGCGGCGCGCGCAGGCAAGGCAGGCCACGCGGTCGAAACGGCCATGGAGGTCCACCACGTTCACGCTGCCGGCATCTTCGTGGAGCCGGTCCACATTTTGGGTGATGAGGCCGGTCAGCAGGCCGCGTTGTTCGAGCCTGGCCGCAGCCACATGTCCGCCATTCGGATCGGCCCGGCGCAGGTGTGACCAGCCGATGTGATTGCGCGCCCAGTATCGTTGGCGGTTGTCCGGGTGGCCGATGAACTCCTGATAGGTCATGGGTGCCCGCGGTGCGGCACCGGGTCCCCGGTAGTCCGGGATGCCCGAGTCCGTACTGAGACCGGCTCCGGTGAGGAGTGCGAAGCGTCGTCCCGCCAGGGCGTCCCGGATGCCCCGAAGGACTCCGATGACGTCGGGTGCAGGAGAGGCGGCGCTGACCGGCGGCAGGCTGGCGAACCCAGTCATGCCAAGGCCGGGGCGCCGCTCCCTCATTCCGTCAGCTCCCGCCGAGCTCCGCGAGGGCGGCACGATATCCGGCCAGATCACGGGCCTGGCCGCGAGGATTCACCACGACGTAACGGACGATGCCGTCCGCATCGATGATGAACGTTCCGCGCTGCGCCATCCCGGTGTCGGGATCGAACACGCCGTATAGCGACGCAACTCCGCCGTGCGGCCAGAAGTCGGCCAGCAGATCAAATCCGTAGCCTTCCTTCTCAGCGTAGGCACGCAGCGTGAACTTGCTGTCCACGGAAACGGCCAGAACCGTCGCGTTCGCATCCGCAAACACCGACAGATTGTCGCGGATTTCACAGAGCTCGCCGGTACAGATTCCGGAAAAGGCGAACGGATAAAAAACGACGACGACGTTGCGCCCCCGGAGTTCCGACAGCCGGACGGGCTCGCCGTACTGATTGACAAGTTCAAAATCAGGAGCTGTGCTGCCGGTTTCCGGAAGAATGCTGACCGCCGCGGCGGTCTGTACCGGCGGTGGGGTCACTTGTTCTTCCTGGTGACCAGGCGCGTTGCGCTCCAGTCCTTGGATACACCCGGCGATGTCGTGAGGTGGAGCCCCGCCGTGGGCGCAGCTTCCTGGATCTCCGCAGGGGACACGTAACCGGACCTCCCCGACTTTGGCGTCAGTACCCAGACCACACCGTTCTCACTCAGGGTGGTCAGTGAATCCATGAGCGTGTCCACCAGGTCCCCGTCGCCGTCGCGCCACCAGAATATGACGGCATCAACTACGTCGTGGTCGTCTTCATCAAGGAGTTCCGAGCCCGTGAGGTCTTCAATATCGTCACGCAAGTCGAAGTCGACGTCGTCGTCGTAACCGAACTCCTGAATCAGATCCCCGTTTTTGAAACCCAATTTTTCCGCCACATTTACCGAAGTGGCGGCGTCGGCCTCGCTCACGTGTTCCTCCAATGCTTAGTCATTTTCATAAATCTAGTGATTTCCATTACTACAAGCCAACACCCTTTGTGCCTGCTCTTCAAGCTGTTGCCCCCGCGATCCCACTTATTCTGCGTCACACCCGGGGCTGACGTCCGTCCGCCGAAGCGGCCTTCCGTCACACAACCAGTATGACGTCAAATGCGACGGGGCCGTCAGGCAGCGGCTACGCATCGGATAGCTCGCACAGCTAGAGTGGCTGATGACTACTATGCCGGCGGGGCGATCGCCCTGGATTTATACGGTCATAGAAGTGATAGGACCCCCTGCCCGGCGCACATGACCGGGCTGTTGTAACCGATACGTCGCACACGTCGCGTTCACGCCAGGCAGTTACCCTGCCGGACCTGAGGGCGCCGATGCATGCGCGCAAAGAGAGGTTGGACGTGGCTGCAGGAGAAGATACCTCCCATATCCTCAGCGGGTTGACTAACCAGCTGCCTGATCGTGATCCGGAAGAGACCGCCGAATGGATTGAGTCCCTGGATACGCTGATCAGGGAACAGGGCACCGAGCGTGCCCAGTACATCATGCGCAGTCTCCTGCAGCGTGCCGGCGCCCAGAGCGTCGGGGTCCCGATGGTCACCACCACGGACTATGTGAACACGATCCCCGCGGACCAGGAAGCGCCGTTCCCGGGCAACGAGGAGTACGAACGCCGCTACCGGGCGTACATGCGCTGGAACGCCGCGGTGATGGTGCACCGGTCCCAGCGGCCCAACATCGGCGTGGGCGGGCACATCTCCACCTACGCCGGGGCCGCGACCCTGTACGAGGTCGGCTTCAACCACTTCTTCCGCGGAAAGGACCACCCCGGCGGCGGGGACCAGGTCTTCTTCCAGGGCCACGCCTCCCCCGGCATGTACGCGAGGGCATTCATGGAAGGCCGGCTGACCGAGCAGGACCTGGACGGGTTCCGGCAGGAAAAATCCCGGGCCGGGCACGCCCTGTCCTCCTACCCGCACCCGCGGCTGATGCCGGAGTTCTGGGAGTTCCCCACCGTGTCCATGGGCATCGGGCCGATGAACGCGATCTACCAGGCCCAGTCCAACCGGTACCTGCACAACCGCGGCCTGAAGGACACCAGCGACCAGCAGGTCTGGGCGTTCCTGGGCGACGGCGAAATGGACGAGCCCGAGTCCCGCGGCCTGCTCCAGCTCGCCGCGAA